>JAJFHM010000021.1 GCA_021775625.1 Hyphomicrobiales bacterium
TCCCTATCGGCTGAGCCAGCGCGTGCCGCCAGCGTATGGCCGGGACCAGGTCGTAAGCCACACTGTCTATTCGCTGTTCTGATGGATAACCGGGCTACCAACGACAAACCCCATCGTACCGGTACCACGGAGCGGGCCGATGAGCTGATCGCGACGCCGGTTGAGGACCGCCTGCACCTGGGCGGCGACGGACGCGCCGACGGTGGCGATACACCTTCCGGCGGAGATCGTCATATCGGCATATGGGCGCCGACGGCCGACGGGTCAAACTGCCGCGAACCGGCCTTCGTCAACGAGTGGCCCCTCTGGGCCGACATCCCGCAAATCCCCGCCAAATCCACTGAGAGACGCATCGTCCTGATCGGTGAGTCGGTTGCCCGGGGCTATCTTTACGATCCGGAGTTCACGCCCTCGCAGGTTCTGGAAAACATGCTGTCGGCAACCTCGATCGGCTCCGTCGACGTGGTCGATCTCGCCCGGACGAGCCTCGATGGGCGGGATATCGCCGAACTGATCGGCACGTGCATGGCGCTTGAGCCCGACGCCATCGTGATCTTCGCGGGCAACAACTGGTATCACCCCGGACAGATCGACGTCGGCGCGGAGGAAACGCTTCGGTGCAAGGCCAACCTTGAGGCCGGCGGCGCGGCGGCATTCCGCGACCGGCTTTTGGCGCGCCTGCGGGCGGCCATTGCACACAATGTCGAGGCGCTTCGGGCCGTCACGGCCCGGACCGCCGTCCTGTGGCTCTTGCCGGAGTTCAATCTGGTCGACTGGCAGCCCGAACGCGCGGGCGATGTTCCCTGGCTGCGCGGCAGCGACAATGTCGAATGGACAAGACAGGTCAGCCAGGTCCGGAGGGCCCTTGAGCGCGACGCAGTCTCCGAGGTACTGGCGCAGGCCCACCGGATAATCGAGCTCGATGGCGGCACCTCATGGACCGGCCATTGGCTCTGCGCCCAGGCCCATCTTGGCCTTGGAAACACCGACAAGGCGCGGACCTGCCTGGAGCAGGCACGCGATGCCCACCTTTGGGACTCCGCGGCAGAGACACCCAGGATCACGGCGGTGGCGCAGCAGACCCTGCGGCACCGGCTGCCCGCTGCCGGCGTCGAACTGGTGGACATTGCCGCGCTGTTCCAGGAGCGTTGGCCGACCGAAATCGCCGGACGCCGTCAGTTCCTGGATTATTGTCATCTCACATCTGAAGGTATTGCGGAGGTGATGGCCGCCTGCGCGGAACGGCTGGCTGGACTGTTCGGAGCACCGGTCCCGGCACGGCGCCTGCGCGCGAATGTGTCCATGCCGCCCGGTCCGGTCGAGGCCCAGGCCAGTTTCGGAGCCGCAATCCATGCCGCCCATCGCGGTCAACCGGTCGATCAGATCCGCCACTATCTGGACCGCGCCCTGGAACATGATCCGGAGATCGCCAGGGCAATGCGGCTGTTTGCCGATCTTCAGGTCCGGCCCGCGCCGTCCTGGATGTGCCCCGAGCGGCAGGATCTGACCGCATTTCCCGTGCTTGACCGCTATCTGAACGACGGGGCCCCGAAGCTCGCCGATGTGCCGCTTCGGCGACAAATCGACGAGGCGCTTCGAAAAGCCGGTCACCCGAGTCCGAATCATGCCGAACTGATACTGGCGCGCAGCCTGCAGCCTGGCGAGACGGAAGACCTGCTCAATATCTGGCAGGCGGACTCATACTATGATCGTTCCTTCGGCGATGAGCGCTTCTTCGCACACCGGTTTTTCGGCCGCGAGCGGCCTTTCCTGTTCTGGCTCGCACAACCGGCTTCCCTGATGCTGCACATCACTGCCCGCAGCGAGATGGCCGATGCGCGCCTCCAGATCCTGATCAACGGCACGGACACGAACGAGATCGAGCAGTCACCGGAGTGGAAAGGCGGAAACCTGCACGTGCCCAAGGAGGCGACACGGCGCGGCGAAAACGAACTGCGCATCCGTTGGGTGGGGGAGTTGCGGTCTGGGGAAAATGCATTGGAACGGGCCGCCGAGCTCCTGCCGTTCAACCTGCATGAGCTGACACCGGTGTTCGGAGAGCTCTACGACCTCACGCTCTCACACGCGCCGCCCGGTCAGGAGCCGTGACCCGGTGGCCGAGAGCTTCTTCAACCTGATCAAGCGTGAGAGGATACGGCGAAGAATTTACAAGACCTGCGCCAAGGCCAAGCGGGATGTGTTCGACTACATCGAGATGTTCTATAACCCGAAACGCAAGCATGTCAGGAATGGGATGCTGTCGCCCGTCAAGTTCGAACGGCAGCAGAAAATGAGAACCGAGGGCGTCTGGAAAACTCGGGGCTATTCAGACCTGTAGGGTGGCAGCGGCTCAGCGACGTTATCCGTCGTGTTCCTTGTTGACTGACTACAGTCTACCGCCCGGTTTCATAGCGCGTTTCGAGCGCGCCCAGCCGCTGTCTCGCATCAGGAAGAAGATCAACCTGCGCGGTGTCTGATAGTAGCTTCGCCCTATGCTCATAGGGTGTCCAATCGGAGTTTAGTCCGATAGACCGCCCCTTGAGCAATAACGCCCGGATTTCGCCTAAGCTTTCACCAGCCGATGCCCGACCGAGGACGTCGACCAACCGCGCTGCCAAAGGTTCCGTTATCCCCGACCCCTCGATCCAGGCGGGAGTCTCGATGGTGTTTTCATTTTGCCCCGGCTGCGAAGCATAGAGCGACTGATCAGCCCCCGAGGATTGGTCCGGTTTGAATGTTAGTTCATGGTTGGCCTTTCCTGCAACGGGATGATTGATTCTGGCGCTGGAGGTCTGTATCCGATCGCACTGTGCGGTCGTTTTGTATTGTAGTGTTTGCGCCATTGCTCGATGACGATCTGGGCTTCCCTCAGCGAATAGAAGATCTCTCCATTTAGGAGCTTGTCTCGAAGTCTGGCATTGAAGCTCTCGACATATCCATTCTCCCAGGGTGATCCGGGTTGGATGTAAGCCGTCTTGACTCCCACCGCAGCGATCCAGTCGCGAACAGCCTCAGCAATGAACTCCGGGCCATCATCTGAACGTATGTAGCCGGGCACGCCGCGCAAGATAAACAGATCCGTGAGAACGTCGATCACATCGGTGGAATTGAGCTTGCGCCTCGCCTGAGCACCTGCCACGACCTCGTGAGCCACCACATCTTTCCCAATCCTGGCGAGTGGCCCGGGGATTTTCACCCCCAGGCCCTCCCAGAACCGTGCATGAAACTCTCGCTTCACACGGCTCACGATGTCCAGCCTTCAATGTCTCCCACACGACACAAAATCCCCATACCGATCTCGATCCGAATTCGACCACATTTGAGCGGGGAGCAGACATTACCGCGCCTTGCGGAACTGCACTTCCATCATGGTACCACCGTGGTACCAACTTAGGAGGTGCACGTTGGTGCGCGCAGGACAATCGAGGAGCACCAGATTCCCAGTTTTCAGCCGATTGGGACTCGAAGGGTCAGGACAGGAAATCCTGTGATAAATACGTCCGAGAACTGAAAATCCGCGTGTCGGTGGTTCGATGCCGCCCCTGGCACCACTCTATCCCTTTGAATTTGCTAGTTTTTTATTGCTCACTGCGCCGGTGACAATCCACCTCTGGTCTTTTCGAGTCGCAGCTTTGCACCTTGCCGGATAATCGCCTGGCTACAGGGCGTCCTTTCGGACAATCCTGGGCGGTTCGAATGCGGACACCGGCGGCGGGTTGTCCGCGCGCGCAATGTCGACGAGGCAGGAGTGCGCGATCGGCCCCTGGGCCAGCCGCGAGCCGCCTTTATCCATCGTCAGAACGTTGGGGTTGCCATGCTTGCAGGTCATCGGTTCGACTGAGGTGTCGACATCAAACCAAGCGCCCGTCGCGATCTGGATCACACCGGGCCGGATGGCATCGGACAGGCGGACGCCGCAGTAGCAGGTGCCGCGATCGTTGAAGACGCGCACGACCTGTCCTTCAGCAATTCCGCGCACCGCAGCATCTTGCCTGTGGATCGTCACCGGCTGACGGCCGGCCACTTTGCCCGCGCGGCTTACCGCCCCATGATCAAGCTGGCCGTGCAGCTTGTCTTTGGGTTGGTTGGAGATCAGGTGAAGCGGATACTTGCCGGCATTACCAAGCCACTCTGCCGGCTCCAGCCAGGCGGCGTGGGGTGGGCAGTCGCTGTATCCGAAGCCGGCGATAGTCTCCGACCAGATTTCAATCTTTCCGCTCGGTGTGTTCAAAGGATGCGCATCCGGGTTGGCACGAAAATCACGAAACAGCACGTCCGGTTCTTCCGGGGGATCGATCTCAATCCATCTTGACGCGCGCAACTCCGCCAGGGTTGGCATATCGATGTCAACTTCCGCTGCGCGCTGCCGGCTGCGGTCGTACAGGTAACGGATCCACTCCGGCTCGTTGCGCCCCTCGCTAAACATCTCGCCTACCCCCATGCGCTGGGCGATACCTGACAGGATCTCATAGTCCGAGCGCGCCTGTCCGGCGGGCTCCGCGGCCTTTTCCATGTAGACGATGAAGCCGTCGCGCGGGGTCAGCGCGATATCCTCGCGCTCAAGTGGCGTTGTGCAGGGCAGGACGATGTCGGCGTGCTTGGCGAGCGCGTTCCAGCACCATTCGTGCGCGATCACGGTATCCGGGCGCGACCAGGCCCGGACCATGCGTCCCAGATCCTGGTGGTGGTGGAACGGATTGCCGCCGGCCCAGTAGACAATCTTGATCTCGGGATAGGTACAGCGGTCGCCGTTGTAGTCGAACTCCGTTCCGGGGTGCAGCAGCATGTCCGAAACACGGGCGACGGGGATGTAGTCGCTCACCGGGTTTTCGCCCTGCGGCAGGGCCAGCCAGGGGCCTACCGTATAATCGTTTCCAACTGAATTGACCGCGCTGTAGCCGAACCCGATGCCGCCGCCCGGCAGTCCTATCTGGCCAAGCATTGCGGCAAGTGTGATCGCGGCCCAGAACGGTTGTTCTCCGTGGTCCTGCCGGGTCAGCGACCAACTGACAGACAGCATGGTGCGCACGTCAGCCATCTGCCGCGCGAGGTGGCGCAGGCGATCGGCATCGAGACCGCTGATCGCGGCAGCCCAATCAGCCGTCTTCGCCACCCCGTCAGCCGAGCCATCGAGGTAAGCGGCAAAGCGGTCGAAGCCAACGGTGTAGCGCTGGAGAAAGTCCCGGTCGTGCAGGTCTTCGGCAATCAGGGTGTGGGCAAGACCCAGCAATATGGCAGTATCGGTCGAAGGTCTGGCAGCAAGCCACTCCGCTGCGGCACCATCGACGATATCGCTGCGAAGCGGGGAAATGCTGATGAACTCCACACCTGCTTTTATCGCTTCGCGCATGGCATCGCGCTGACGGTGCCGTCCCACGCCGCCTTGCGCGATCTGGCCGTTTTTCAACGGTACTCCACCGAAGGCCACCACGAGGCGCGTGTTCGCAACAACTGCTCTCCAGCTCGTGCCCGGGTAAACGAACTCGCGAAATCCACCGAGGACGTGGGGCACGATCACCTCTCCGGCGGCGAAAGAGTATGTGTTCTTGGAGCGCGTGTAGCCGCCGATGCAGTTCAGGAACCGGTGGATCTGGCTCTGCGCGTGATGAAACCGGCCGGCGCTCGCCCAACCGTACGACCCGGCATAGATCGCCTGATTGCCGAACCGGGATTTCACCCGGGTCAGTTCGGCTGCCACGATCCGTTCGGCCTCTTCCCAGGAAACCGCCACGAAGGGCTCCAGCCCGCGTTTGTCACTGGAACCGGGACCGCTTTCCAGCCAGCCTTTCCGCACCATCGGCTGATGAATGCGGGTTGGCCCATCAAGCACATCGACGATGCCCGTCCCTATCGGTGAGGGGTCGGGGTCTTCGGAAAACGGGTGCAACGCGATGACCCGGCCATCGCACGTCTCAACTTCATAAGTTCCCCAGTGAAAACTCGTCAGGGGCCTGTCAGACCTCAGGTCATCCATCACCAGCTCCAAGCAAGTCCGGCCCGGCAGAACAGACCACGCTGTTTCGTCGACGACGGCCGTCTGCGCGATCAGCATATGAAGGTTCGGCAGTCGCCATCTCGTTCACTTAGTTTTATTGACGCTTATCCGGGATCGGAACAGCAGAGTAAATTCGATCAACCATTTGAAATATATGGATTCATTTCGACGATCAAAAGTCATTTGATCTGAAGCCTCCGTTTAGATAACCTCTCTTCTGTTATGAGCAATTGGTTGCCATCATTGAACGCCTTACGGGCATTTGAGGCTGTTTCGAGGCACTTGAACTACCGAAAGGCCGCCGAGGAGCTGTGCGTTTCGTCTGGCGCGGTAAAGCAACTCGTCAGCAAGCTGGAAGAGGCAATCGGAGAACAACTGCTTGAAAAACGCGGCCGCGGGATGGTTCTAACGAGCACCGGAGCAGCCGGACGCGACGGGTTGGCGGTGGCATTCAGGCAACTGTTTGACACGGTCGACCGAATGCGGGGCATGGATGATTCAGCCCGGTTGATCGTTTCAACCACGCCCTCATTTGCGTCGTCCTGGCTGGTCCCAAGACTGGAAACCTTTAAAGCCAAGAACCCCGGTGTGGACGTTCTGATCGACTCCACCCCGCAAATTGTTGATCTCAATCGCGGCGCCGCGGACGTCGCCGTGCGCTTCGGCGTCACAGACCATGGAGACCTGGTCGTCCACAGACTGTTTGATGAAGAGCTTTGTGCATTTTGCAGTCCGGCTCTCGCGGCGGGGCCGCCTGGGGTCAAGCGGTTAGAGGATCTCGAAAATACAACTTTGCTGCGTTGGGATCTGAGCCAGTTTGAGTGGGCTGCAAACACACGAAAATGGAACTACTGGAAGCACTGGCTTGGTCAAGTTGGGGCAGATCACATCGAGCCAGCCGAAGGGCCGCGCTTCAGTGACTATAATCTGGCCGTCCAGGCAGCAATCGCTGGGCAAGGCATGATCATTGGGAGCACGCCTATCTTGCGCGATCTGGTCGATGCAGGTCTTCTCATCAACCCGCTCGAGGACCGAGCTGTGACGGACATTGGGTACGATTTGGCCACCACCGAGAGGGCTATGCTCAAGGATGGCGTTCCAAAATTCATCGCCTGGATCACAGAGGAGGCTGGCTCGCAGCGCCCGTCAACTCGCGTGCCTGAGACGGAACTTGCCAGCCTTAGCCTTTAGTGAGGTCGTCAAAGTCCATCGACCGGTCCGCAACAACTACCCGCTGGCAGCCGTCACAGCACGTTTTGCCATGACGCCAATCAGGTGCTTGCGGTACTCCGCCGAGGCGTGGATGTCGCTGTTAAGGTCATCTTCGTCAGCACCGCTGCCAGCAACGGCATCGGCAGTGAAGGCGTCGGCCAGCGACAGTTCGATGGCCGTATCGCGAAAAACGCCATGCCCGGCCCCGGTGACGGCAACGCGTACACCATCGGATGTCTTGGCCACCATGACGCCGACGATGGCATAGCGCGACGCGGGATTGGGGAATTTGGCGTAGGCTGCCTTCCCGGGCACGGGAAAGGAGACCGCGGTCACGATCTCGCCGTCTTCCAGCGCGGTATCGAAAGACGGACCGAAGAAGTCGTCTGCCGCGATCTGGCGCTTGGAGGTGTGGATCGTCGCCCCAAGACCGACGCAGCCGGCCGGGTAGTCGGCAGCCGGATCGTTGTTGGCGACCGAACCGCCGATGGTGCCCCGGTGGCGCACCTGCGGGTCCCCGATCCCTCCGGCCAGGCTGGCCAGAGCCGGGATACGGGACATCACAAGGTCACTCTCCGCAACCTCGCAATGCGTGGTCATCGCGCCAATTACCAGGGCATCGCCGTCGTCGCGAATTCCTTTAAGTTCGTCGATGGCACAAAGATCAACGACGTCGGAGGGTTGCGCCAATCTGAGTTTCAGTGCCGGGATCAAGGTGTGCCCGCCTGCCATCAATACGGGGTCCGTTGCGCCGTCAACAGCGGCGTTCGCCTCCGTCAGACTGTTCGGTCGGTGATAGCCGAAATCGTACATCTGTGTTGCGTCCTTCTGTCTATTCGGCCGCCGCAGCGGATCGTGCCATGCGCCACACTTTTTCCGACGTGGCCGGCATCTCGATGTGGTCGACCCCCAGGGCATTGGCGATTGCGCTGATCAGCGTCGGCGGCGCTGCAATTGCCCCGGCCTCGCCGCATCCCTTCACCCCGAGCGGATTGTGGGTGCACGGTGTGTTGGTGTAGCCAACCTTGAAAGACGGCAGATTGTCAGCGCGCGGCATGCAATAGTCCATGAAAGAGCCCGTCACCAGCTGGCCGCTTTCGAGATCATAGAGGCCGTTCTCCAGCATGGCCTGGCCGACGCCCTGGGCAAGTCCGCCGTGGATCTGGCCTTCCACGATCAAAGGGTTGATCACGGTGCCAAAATCATCGACCGCCACCCATTCGACGATCTCCGTGACCCCGGTGTCGGGATCGATCTCCACTTCGCAGATGTGCGTGCCGGCCGGATAGG
The DNA here is from genome assembly GCA_021775625.1 of Hyphomicrobiales bacterium. GTDB lineage: Bacteria > Pseudomonadota > Alphaproteobacteria > Rhizobiales > JAJFHB01 > JAJFHM01. Next base: position 8,498 of record JAJFHM010000021.1, read on the forward strand.
TGAAGTTCAAGGGATCGTAGAAGGCATTTTCATCCAGACCGGGTTCCAGGCCGTCGGGAAAATCGACCGGGACATAGGCCGCGAGGGCGATTTCTGCCATCGTTTTCGAACGATCGGTACCGGCCACCGAGAAGGTGCCATCGTCAAACGCGATATCGTCGACTGAAGCCTCAAGCATATGGGCCGCGATCTTTTTTCCCTTCTCGATAACCTTGTCACAGGCCTTCACGATGGCCGATCCACCGACAGCCATCGAACGCGAGCCATAAGTGCCCATGCCCATAGGCGTTTGGCTGGTATCGCCGTGAACGATCTCCACATCGTCGTAAGGCACGCCCAATGCATCCGCCACAAGCTGGCCAAAGGTGGTTTCGTGGCCCTGGCCGTGTGCATGCGTTCCGGTAAGAACTGTGACCGTGCCGGTTGCATTGAACCGCACTTCCGCCGACTCCCACAGGCCGGCGCCGGCGCCAAACCTGCTGATCAGAGACGACGGCGCGACACCGCAGGCCTCGATGTAAGACGAAAGGCCGATCCCACGCAGCTTACCCCGCGCCCTGGCTTCCTCCTTGCGTGCCGGAAAGCCCGTGTAGTCGATCATCGTCAGCGCCTTGTCGAGGGAGGCCTCGTAGTCGCCGATGTCGTAGGTCAGGGCAACCGGCGTATCATAGGGGAACTGGTCCGGTTGAATGAAGTTGCGACGCCTGATTTCGACCGGGTCAATCCCCAGATCGAGCGCGGCCTTGTCCGCGATCCGCTCCAGCAGATAGGCCGCTTCCGGCCGCCCGGCACCTCGATAGGCGTCAACCGGCGCGGTGTTGGTATAGAGCGCCCGGACATTGCAGTAGATCGCCGGCGTTGCGTACGGGCCGGCCAGCAGTGTTGCGTAGAAGTAAGTGGGGATGCTGGTGGCATAATTGGAAAGATAGGCCCCCAGGTTGGCGGTGGTATCGACCTTTAGACCCAGGAAGCGGCCCTCTTCGTCCATCGCCATCTCGACGCGTGTCAGGTGATCGCGTGCATGCGCATCGGCAAGGAACGATTCGCTGCGATCAGACGTCCAGCGCACCGGCCGGCCAACCTGCTTCGTGGCCCACAAGCACACGGTTTCTTCCACGTAACAGTAAATCTTGACGCCGAATCCGCCACCCACGTCGGGTGCGATGATTCTGAGCTTGGTTTCGGGAATGTCGGTAACGTTGCCGCTCAACATCCACCGCAGCATGTGCGGGTTCTGGCTGGTCGACCAGAGCGTATAACTGTCCGTGCCTTTGTCGTACTCCGCGAGTGCGGCGCGTGGCTCCATCGGATTGGGGACAAGGCGGTTGTTCACCAAATCCAGCTTGGCGACGTGATGCGCCTTTGCAAAGGCTGCTTCGACCTGCGCCTGGTCGCCAATCTCCCAGTCGTAACACAGGTTGTTCGGCGCCTCGTCGTGGATCTGGGCCGCCTCCATGGCCTTTGTCATGTCAATGACTGCTTCGAGCGCCTCGTAGTCCACTTCGACAAGTTCGGCCGCGTCGCGCGCCTGCTCAAGCGTCTCTGCCACCACCACGGCAACCTGATCGCCCACATAGCGCGCCTTGTCGCGTGTCATGGGATAATGCGGCGCTGCATGGTGCGGTTCACCGTTGCGTTGCGTTATGATCCAGCCGCACGGGATGGATCCGTAGTTGTCCTTCTCAAGGTCAGCCCCGGTGAAGACACCGACAACACCTGGCGCCGCCAGGGCTGCGTCTGCATTAACGTTCTTGACGATCGCGTGGGCGTGCGGCGAACGCACGAACGCTGCATGGAGCACACCCGCCCGATGGATATCGTCGACATAGCGCCCTTCTCCACGCAGGAAGCGAAAGTCTTCCCGCCGCCTGATTGATTGCCCGACCAACTTGTTCGACATGCTGCTCTGCCTCCCTCTAGGGTCTGTTGAGATTCAGGTTGTGGTGCTGGCGCGGCCCATTTTGTTTCTGGCTAACTTTGAGTGGCGCTGCAGGGTCGCCCCCTTCAAGCCACTCAAAGTGACGTCCAGAGGCAAAATGGGCCTCGTCCCCAAAGGGATTTGCCAGGATTGGCCCATCTTTCACGGCATTCGTCGTCGAATATGCCAGCATGTCCTTCCTCCTCATACCCTGAAACCTGAACCAATTCTGGCAAACCAGCACCGCAACCTGAACCTCAACAGACCCTAGGCCGCATCGCCGGCGGCGGCGTGCTGTATGGCTTTGACAATGTTTTTGTAACCAGTGCACCTGCAGAGGTTCCCCTCCAGCCACTCGCGGATTTCCGTTTCGCTCGGACTGGAATTTTTCTGCAACAGGTCGACTGCGCTCATCACCATGCCGGGTGTGCAAAACCCGCATTGCAGCGCATGGTTTTCGTGAAAGGCTGCCTGCATCGGATGCAGCTCATTGCCGGACGCGAGCCCTTCGATGGTTGTCACGGCACTGCCGTCTGCCTGCACTGCCAACATGGTACATGATTTCACCGACTGCCCGTTGACGTGAACGACACAAGCGCCACATTGGCTGGTGTCACAACCAACATGCGTGCCGGTGAGCCTCAGGTGCTCCCGCAGGAATTGCACCAGAAGCGTGCGCCCTTCAACATCGCCCGACGCCTCTTGTCCATTCACTGTCATCGTCACTTCGGGCATAGGTTTCTTCCCATCCAATTGCCTGAACACATACCATTTGCCCGGCGCAGACAAGCTGCCCGGGTGAGTTTCAATGAACCCATTGCTCCATTTGAAGAGTATGTGATGTAGGCAGACGCCGGGAAGTCGTTTATTCTGATCGCAATGTTTAGAAAAACTGACCGCATTCGCGACCCGTTTGCCGCCGCCCGGCCGCCCGGCGCTTAAGCAGCCTCATTCGCCAGCTCATCAGTTCGGTTGATGTCCGTGTGTGGAAAAAACTCCGCCCAAACATGCCAGAACATGCCTGGTTTCAGGGTCTCCACGCGAGCGTGCTGCCCCCGATCCGACTTACCGTAGATGTCGATCTCGCTCACCGGTGAACCGGTGTCGTTGTACCAGATCCCGAGGCTTTCGAAGGGCTGGTGCCAGGCGACCACAATATCGCGCCTACCCACCGTTGCGTTGATCGGCCTGCCATGCTCGATGACGAAGTCGTCCGTGTAACAAGCCGCGTCATCGCCCACATTGACACCCCAGACATAGGTCTTGTTCGGCAACCGGTCGTCCAAGCGGGTCATGTTATCAGTCACCGGCGCCGCAACGCGGTGCTGGGCGGTAATGCCCCACGTAAACATCATGTCCTGGGCAACGTCGAGTATCCCCACCAGAGGGTTCGAGCGGCCTATGTTGAGATAGACCTGTCCATCCGGATAGGCCTTTTCGAAGCCGCGGAAGGTCATGCGAAAGGTCGGCCAAGGCGTCATTGCGGACGAGCGGTTCTCGTCGCGTTCGTGGGCTCCGTATATTTGCTGGATAGGTTCGCCGGTAGCGTTGTCGCGAAGTATCAGATTATTGCCGAGTTGGGCCATGACCTCCATCTCTACGGCCTTGCCGCCGATTTCCGGCTTGTAGGCAATGCCGAGGTTGGCCATGCCGCAATAGGTCATAACCACGTTCTCGCCACCAAATCCCTCCGGATTGCCGGCAAGATGCGGGCGCAGGATGTGTCCGTCGGGATGGGCCCGCGCTATTCCTTCGTTTTCGATCACCACAACGCTGTTGGAGGGGCTTACGAACTGGCGCGCTTCTTTGATGCTGTAGTATTTGGCGTTGCTGCGGTGGTGCCGCATCCCGATGTGTAGCCAGACATAGGTAAAGCCGTAGAGGAACGCCACAACGACGGCCGCAATCCAAAACACCCAGGTGATGCCGCCGCCCATGGCAAGATGGGCGAACGCCATTGCCGCAGCACCGAGCAGCCCGAGCGCCACCAGCTTGTACTCATTGCGGATGGCGCGGACCAAATTCTCGCGCTTGATCTTAAAGATCATCTGGCTGATATCGCCGAGTTCCCGGAAATACAGAAATCCGATAACGACAGCAACCGTCAGCCCAATCCAGAATAACGCATCCCAAAGCACTTCATTTCTCCAGCCAGCAACCGGTCAGGCGGGAGGCGGCTCCAGCCCGCGCGGGATCCTTTTCTCCGCATCATAGAACGGCAGCGATACAATTTCACAATCGTGCATCTGGCCCTGGGGGTCGCGCAATGCCAATGTTTGCCCAAGCCAGGATCCGTTTGCGTTCTCAGGCCGATCAAAGACGACATATCCGCAGCCTTTTTCCAGCGTCGGCGACCAATCGCCAATAGTCATCCGTCCGACCTCATCACCGCCATCGAGCACCGTCGAACCGAAGCGGGGAATGCCTGTCTCGGACGTCAATCCAAACAGGCGGCACCCCTTGTCGGCTGCAAGCAGCGCCTCCTTGCCCACGAAGTCGGGCTTGTCCAGGTCAACGAAATCGCCCAGTCCGGCGGCAAAGGGTGTCAGGCTCGGATTGATGTCCATGTCATAGTCCAGAATACCTGCCTCGACACGGCGGAGCCCCATGGATTCTCCATCCGACATTTCCAGGCCGAACTCCTTGCCGCACTCGAAAATGTAGTCCCACAGCGCCGAGTGATCGAGATTGGCGTTTCCGTAAATCTCGATCCCCATCTCACCGGTAAAGCCGGTGCGCGATATTAATACCTCCTGCCCGTCGAAGCTGAACATCGCTGCGTGGAAGTAGCCAAACTTCTCTGGTATCTGGCCCGGTGCGGCACGTTCCAGAAACTCCAGAGACTTCGGCCCCTGCACCTGCAGGACACGTGACATCGGGTTGGTCACCTTGACATCAAGCCGCATCCCCGTTGCAAGCGCCATCAACCATATGTCGAAACCACCATTGGCCTGGACATACCAGAAGTGATCGTCGGCAAGGCGGATCACCACGCCGTCCATGAGAATGCCGCCCTCGGCGGTACAGCCAATTGCATAGCGTGCCCGCCAGGTCTTCAGATTGTCTATGCGACGACACAGCGCGTGCTCCAGCAGCTTGCCCGCATCCGGACCCTTTATGTCGATGGGCCTTTCGGGAACATCGTAAAGCAGGACGCCGCGCCGCAATTTCCAATACTGGTCAATGGCATCGCCACCAAGCGAGACCGCATAGAGCCGATCGGCGTAAATTCCAAAGAGCGTGTCGTCCGTTGCCCATTTGTCGATATAGGGCGAGCGCTCAAATCGCTTCGAATTGATGCGGAGAATGGGGTGCGAGGCCGCGTGCGCAATCTCCACTCCGTCTGCTTGAAAGGCTGTATTGGTCACTGGACTGCGCTACCTCGTGCTGTCTGAACTTGCTGGAGCCACCGCCCGCTCGGATCAACCTTCCGTTGCCGCCGAACGCCGGACTTCTCCATCATTTCAAAGAGTATGAGAGTTTCGAAATTCGCGCGGAAGTCGTTTATTCTGAACGATACATTTAGAAAAACTCACCACCGCCCCAATCTCAGTCGGTCGCAGTACGGGCAACCGTTACAGGCGGATCTTCAGCCGCAGACGATCGAGAAAAACCGCACCCACAACCACCAGTCCCAATACAATTTCCTGCAGGAAACCGTCCACGCGCGTCAGGTTCATGCCGATGGACAGAACAGTGACCAGCAGGCCGCCCAGCACCACATGGATCACCCGCCCTTCGCCACCTCGCAAAGCGACACCACCGATGACGGCGGCAGCGATACTCTGAAGAACCAGCCCGCCGCCTAAGCTTGGTTCGCCGGTCCCCGCTCGAGCTGTGATCAAAATGGCGCCGATCGCTGCGATCGACGAGCAGATCACGTATGCCAGCATGTTGTAGCGGCGCCAGGGAATGCCTCCGACTTCTGTTGCGCGAGAGTTGGCGCCCAGCAGATACAGGCTGCGTCCGAATACGGTGCGATTGAGCACGAAGTAGGAAGCAGCCAGAATGATCAGGCAAACCGCAACCGGCGGTGGGATAACTCCGAACCACGCGCCCTGCGCCAGGCCCTTGTTGAGCAGGACGGGAATGTCGAGGACGGGAAATCCGCCTGACAGGGTCGTGGCCAGCCCGAAAGCAATGCCCTGCATTCCCATCGTCACCACAAAAGGGTTGATGTCGAAATAGGCGACACAGATCCCGTTCACCGCTCCGGCCATAGCACCTATGGCGACAGCAGCGAAAACCCCGGCAAGCAACGCGATAATGACCGGGCCTTCGCCATTTGGTGCGATGCCCGCCATGACCAGGGAACTGGCGACACTCACCATGGAGACAACCATTCCAAGGGAGAGATCGAAACCACGGGTCAACAAGACAAACATCTGCGCTGTCGCCAGAACGATCAAATAGCTCGATTGTTTGATGATGTTCAATGCATTGGCGCCGCTGAAGAAGGCCGGCTCCACCAGCCCGAACCCCACATACAGTGCAATCAGGATGACAGGCAGGAAGCCGTACTTGGCGAAGAAACCGAAGAACCAGACATGCGAGCGCGATGCCGACAGGTCCGGACCGTCAACCGAAGCGCTCATCGGATCTTACCCCTCGACTTGAACCGCTCGATCCCGACGGCGACAATGATAACGACCCCGATGACGATGGTTTGAAGTTTGCTGTCGACGCGCACCAGGTTCATGGCGTTGGTGACGAGAGCAAGAAAAAGAGCGCCAAGCGCAACCAGTTCGACCCGCCCAACGCCGCCCCGCAAAGACACTCCGCCGATGACAGCGGCCGCGATACTTTCGAGCATGAGCGTTCCGCCGAGTGTGGCTTCGCCCGAACCGATCCGGGCCGTCAGCAATATGCCCGTCAACGCGGCCAGGAACGAACAAAGGGTGTAGGTCACCACGATGTAGAACGTGGTCGAAACGCCCGACACGCGGGCCGCATGAGCATTGCTGCCGATGGCATAGATGTAGCGGCCAAGCCTGGTCCAGTTCATGACCCACCAGAGCGCCACGAGGACGCCGAAGGTGACGTAAATGACGACAGGCAGGTTCAGGTAACGCAACCTTCCGAATTCACGAGTGAACTCATCCGGCATGCCGTAAACGGGTACGCCCTGGGTGGCATAGAGCGCTATGCCCGAGGCGATGGAAAGCGTGCCCAGCGTCACCATGAAGGGGCTGACCTTCATGAACGCAACAGTGAGCCCGTTGACAACTCCGATCATGCTGCCTGCGGCCAATCCCGCCATCACCCCCAGCAAGACGACAAACAATTGCGCTTCGGGAAAGACCGAAACCAGACCGGTCATGGAAAGCGCAGTGGCGACACTGGTCAGTGCGACGACAGCGCCGACCGAGAGATCGAACCCGCCGATGATCAGGACCAACATCTGACCGGAGGCAATCAGCATCAGGAAGGATGCATTGCGCAGGATGTTTATGAGGTTTGCGCTGCGCAGGAATCTTGGCTCGATCAAGCCTAGCACCACGAACAGCGTGACCAGCAAAATGGGCAGCAACCCCAGTCCCAGGATGCGCGACATCCTCCGTTTGCGCGTCGCGGCAGCATCGGCAACGGTATTAGTGGGCGTCGTCACGGGCCCGAACCTTCAGATATCTTCGATGAGGTCTCTTCGGTCTCATGATCGCGATCGAAAAAGTGGGCCAGCACATTCGCTTCGGTGATGTCTTCGCCGGTCAGTTCAGCCGCCAGATAGCCTCTGTGCATGACATAGACGCGGTTTGAAAGATGCAACACTTCGGGCAGTTCGGACGAGATCACGACAACCGCTGCACCCGCTTCTGCCATCTCCTTGATCAGGTTGTAGACCTCGGTCTTGGCGCCCACATCAATGCCCACGGTCGGTTCGTCCAAAAGAAAGACGTTGATGTCCCGGGCCAGTCCGCGCGACAGCATGACCTTTTGCCTGTTGCCACCCGATAGGAATTCAACCTGTTTCTCAGTGTCGAGCGGCACCACCTGAAGTTTGTCGACAATTGCTGCGGCGCGGGCCTTCTCGCTGCCAATCTTCAGAAAACCCTTGCTTGCAAAGTCTGCAAGATCGAGCGCGGCGAGCGACACATTTTCCCGGATCGGCCGCGACAGGGACAAGCCTTCAGCCACGCGATCGGACGGGAAGTAGCACAACCCGCTTTTGAGCATTTGCGAGGGGGTCGGACTGGTGATCGTCTTGCCGTAAAGCATCAAAGCCCCAGCGGTAATCTCATGCAATCCGAAGATCGCTCTTGCCAACTCGGATTTGCCGCATCCCACCAGCCCGGCAATTCCCACCACCTCGCCGGCTCTCACCGAGAAATCGACGTCGATCACCTGTCGGTTCTTTGTGGTTAGCCCGGTCGTTGCCAGCGCAACGTCTCCCGGCCGATGTTCGATTTTCGGGAAAAACGCGTCGAAGGTCCGGCCGGTCATCATCTCGACCAGGTTTTCTTCACTCACAGCATCCGCATCGACAGTGCCGATCTTGCGGCCGTCCCGCAGGACTGTCACCCGGTCCCCGACGCGCTTGATCTCTGCCATTCTGTGCGACACGTAGATGATGCCGACGCCTTCGCTTTTTAGACGGTCGATTATCTCGAACAGCCGGTCGGTTTCACGTTCGCTGAGGGATGCAGTTGGCTCGTCCAGGATGAGCACACGAACCTCCCGGAGGAGGGCCTTGGCAATCTCTGTCATCTGCTGTTGAGCCCGCGGAAGGTCGCCCACGCGGGCGTGCGGCTCCAGATCGAAACCCAAATCTTCTAAGACGCTTTTGGCCTGGGCGCGCATCTCACCCTTGTTCAGCACGCCGACACTTGCCAGTTCTCGCCCCAGGAACAGGTTTTCCCCAATGGTCAAATCCGGCGCCAGGCTGAATTCCTGAAACACCGGGCTGATCCCGATCTCGCGGGCATGATACGGTGTCAGGCGGCCCAGCTTCTCGCCACAAAACATGTAACTTCCACCATCCGCTGCAAAGCTGCCGGCTATTACATTGATGAGTGTGGACTTGCCTGCGCCATTCTCTCCGAACAGCACATGAACTTCACCTGGCCGAAGATCAAAATCGACCTGGTCCAGTGCGCACACTCCGGGAAAGCGTTTGTCGATGCCCTTCATCTCGATCAGAAGAGACGGATCGCTCCCGCCACTTTGATCCACAGGAGCTGTATCCCCAGACGCCATGTCCCGTTTGTCCTGAGTGCCCACTGTCGTCCCTCGCACGTTGAAGCGACAATGCAGTTGATTGTATCAGAGTAAGGCAGAACTCACATCCGAGCGATGTTGGCCGGGCCGGTCGGAACTGTGTGGTCCCGACCGGCCCGCTCCGCTGCGGAGGTTACCCAGGGAGATTGGGCCGCCGATGTCACTCGACGTTGTACTTGATCTTCCAGCCGTCCGGCGGCGTAAAGGGCCTCATATCCTGGGAATCGACGAAGGATTTGTCGATCCAGACGGGAGGGAGGCGCAAACGTTTGGCAACAGATTCACCTTCCAGAAGCCGAATGGCGACATCCATGCCAACAGCCGCCTCAACCACCATGGGATTGGAGGCAACGCCGAGGACCGTGTTGTCCTTGATGCCGCGCAAAGCGCCCTCTGACATGTAGAATGCGACCAGGTCGATCTTGCCGGACAAGCCCGTCTCTTCGAGCACATCGGGCGCAACTTCGGTCATGACCGCAACGCCAACGAACGCATCAATGTCGTCATAGGTTTGAATTGCGTCTTCGACCAGCTTCAACTGAGTGCTTTTGCCGGTTTCGCCATATTTGTGCTCAACCAGTTCAATGAGCGAGCCGTCGAAGGCATTGGTCCAGCCCTTGGCAGCCTGTTCGGCCCACCCGGCGCCGGCCACACCGGCAAAATTGATCGCTCTTGCTTTACTCTTGCCCTGCTTCTTGTAGTGCGCCACAAGCGCACGGCCTGCCACTTCCGCATCGATGTTATAGTCGCCGAATATGGCGGAATCGACCGCAACATCCTGAACAGGATTGCCGAGAGCGATCATCTTGATGCCCTTCTTGCGTCCCTCCTCGATCTTCGGCCGCAACGCGCCTTCGGAGATTGCGGAGATGATGATCGCGTTCACGCCGAGCGCCACGCAGTCATCGAACTGCGAAAGTTGTTTGTTCAACTCAGTGTAGCCACCCGCCTGAAACAAGGTCGCCTTGATGCCTTGCCGCTCCGCTTCCTGCATGACACCGACGTTGATGCCCACCCACCATGTATCTTTGAGGTGCGGCAAGAGAATGCAGACATGCCACTTTTTCGAAGGCGCCTCCAGACGCGGCGTGTAGTCCACTTGTACCAGTTCACCTGACGAAAGATCATCGACCTTGGTCGGCCACCATTTCCACGCCTCAGCCGCGCCAGCGGCTCCCACCAGCGATAGCGATACGGTGGCCGCCATTGCCAGCTTCAACGAATTACCTAGCAGTTTCATTGCGGTGTTCTCCTTCCTGCTTAGCGCCCCTGGGATTGCATCCCCCACATTTTGTTTGAGCCGAGTTTCATCCCGCGCCTCAATTTTTTCGTCCGGGCACGTCATCTATCCCAGCCGGTCGACAGTTTGGCAAAGCGCTTTGATTCCATCGGCGGGCTCCGGTGGACCCAGGGCTTTCGCCTAGGGAACCAGCCCCGCAATCACCAGACTCTGCGCCCGGTGACCTCTGCATTGAGTATGAATGAAACGGGAAGGGCGGGAAGTTGTTTAATCTGAACGAAACATTTAGAAAAACTCACCGCTGTCACGGACGACTGCTTGCC
>JAJFHM010000201.1 GCA_021775625.1 Hyphomicrobiales bacterium
CAACAACCGGGACCGGAACTTTACCAAGGCCAAGATGGCGCGGCGAATGCAGCAGATTGAGGAGAGCGTTGGTCGCTATCTGCATCAGCTCGACAGTGCGGACCGCCAGAATCCGACGACGGCGATTACATCGCGGGTCGAACGTCTGCACGACCAAGATCGACAAACTCAATGAGGAGATGCAACGCCTGAAGGCATTGGAAGCCCAGATGCTTGAGTGCCCGGACGAGCAAATCTCGCTGACCGACCCGGATGCCCGTTCGATGGCGACCAGCAGGCGTGGCTCAGGCGCGGTTGGCTACAATATGCAGGCCGCGGTGGAGACCGATCATCTCCTGATCGTTGCCCATGACGTGGAGCAGACCGGCAGTGACCGTGCGCAACTGGTGGCGATGGGGCAAAAGGCCAAGCAGGCATTTGGTGTGGATAAACTCGATGTGGTTGCAGACCGGGGTTATTTCAGTGCCGGGCAGATCAGGGAATGTGCTGATGCCGATATCACGCCGACACTGCCCAAGCCGCAAACGTCGAGCAACCGCAAGAAGGGCATGTTCGTCAAAGCCGATTTTCGCTATGTGGCCGGCGAAAGGCTGCCCTGGCGCTATGTGACGGAAGAGAACGGCTTGGTGGTTAGCCGCTACTGGACGGATGCCTGTACCAACTGCCCTCTCAAAAGCCAATGCACGACAGGCAAGGAACGGCGCATCAGTCGCTGGGAACACGAACATCTTGTGGAGGCGATGCGCCAGCGCCTGGACGAGAACCCGGAAGCCATGCGCTTACGCCGCGAGACGGTGGAACACCCCTTCGGCACCATCAAGATGCGCTTAGGCGCTACCCACTTTTTGTTGAAACGGCTGGGGAACGTCAAAACCGAGATGGCCATGAGTGTGCTGGCCTACAATCTTACCCGCGTCATGAACATTATCGGCATCAGGCCGCTGATGGCGGCAATCCAGGCGTGACAGAGCGGTTGCCAGCTCAAATCTAGGCCAATACCTGCCCGTAACCGCTCCGTGACGCTCCAGCGGTCCCCAGAAGCGCCGATCGGCAACAAAACCGGGAAACCGTACCGCAAGGCGTCAATCTGCAATCCCACATGACCAAGCCATCAGCCTCGGGCCATTTCCACACAACCAAGACCCTTTCCGGACGCTTAGGGACCCGAAAAACGTGCGGCGGTAAGGCGGAGCAACCGCTCTCGGTGTGCTATGTTAGTTCTAAGTAGGCCCAAACCTTTGATTGTTGAAGTGGAGAGGATTTGCCACGAATTATGGAACGCTTGGACAATTCGGAACAGAAGCAAGAACAGGCTGATCGTATCTACGACAAGCTCGCCTCGGTGTTGCGCGACATTGAACGGGCGGAGTTGGAAGTGCTCCGCAACTTATACGACCGGGTCGTGGTGGAACCAGTAGCCAGAGATCTGCGCGGTACCAAAAGGAAAATCCACCATATCATCGCTGATATGTGCGAAGAGCTCATTGAGAAGAGGATTGCGGAGAGCGACAGTCCGCGCAGAAGTGTCGATGAGGTTACGAAATCGCGGTTCAGGATCATAAAAGAGAGATTCAGTGATCTGTTCGAGTGACCGGTAGTGATTTGCTGAGACGCCGAGTGCAGGGACCTGTGAAAATATATTCCACCGCTGGAGGAATTGTTTTTCGTGGAAAAAGTAAGAAAGAAAGTTGATTTACTTTATTCTGGCAAGGGAAAGAAAGCGGCACTATTTCGATATGCATTAATATTATTTGACGTTTCCACCATAGTTTTCTTCGTCGCTACCATCCCGCTTGCACCGCACTATGGCATTTTGATTGCTGATTTCGCAATCGGCATCTTGATACTGATGGACTTTCTGGCCCGGCTATGGATTGCGCCGAACAAGCTGCAAATGCTTCGGCAGATCTACACAATTGCGGATGTCGTGGTCATCCTTTCTCTGCTGCTCGCACCCCTGGTTTCTCAGAAATTTGCGTTCCTGCGCATTCTCCGGACACTTCGACTCCTACATTCTTATCATGTGTTGAGGGATTTGCGGCGCGACACACCTTTCTTCCGGCGCAATGAAGATGTGATCGTCAGCGCGGTGAATCTCGGTGTGTTCATCTTTTTCATGACCTCGCTGGTGTTCGCGCTGCGGTCTGACCAGAACCCCGATATTGTCAACTATATTGATGCGCTCTATTTCACCGTTTCGACGCTCACGACGACCGGGTTTGGAGACATCGTTCTCTCCGGTACTTATGGTCGTCTTCTGGCGGTCGTAATTATGGTCGCCGGTGTTGCACTCTTCCTACGGTTGGCGCAAACCATTTTCCGGCCTAACAAGCTGAGGCACAAATGCCCGGAATGTGGTCTCAACCGACACGAACCAGACGCGATTCATTGTAAACACTGTGGACATGTCTTGAACATTGAAACGGAAGGCTCTTCATGATCAACGCGTGCGCGGTATGAACAACTCCTACCAGTCGATCAAACTTCCAAAATGTTGTGTGCCGATGCAACGTCGGTTCTTGATGCTGTGAACGGCACTTCCGCCGGCATCGTGATGTGCCAAATTGCGACGTCATTTGACGGCACCGCAAACTTCCATTTCTGGCACAAAACCCCCGTATCGCACCCGGTCTGACAACTTCCGAAGTTGAGGGCACTGCAGACATTCTGAGCAAATTCAGCGCGAGATGCCCGGTTACGGGCCCATTCTCACCGTCAGTTTGACCGGCTGGACAAGGGGATTTGTGACCCGTATCTTCCGTCAAACCAGATCCCAGATGGCCTATACATGCAGCTGCGATTACGGTGGAAAGTTTGACCAGTAGGCGACAAAAAAATGATTGTCCTGGCCGAGATACTATTCAGGAATGCCCGCCTTGATTGCTGCATCAAACAGCCTTTGTCGATGCTCTGGAAGCTTATAATTGTTGACCCAGAGCCATCTGGACATTCGGAACTCGGGAAGCATTCCAAGAAAGCGCGCGACCGTGGCCGTTGCCCTTTCCTGTTCGCCCAACAACGACTGGCACGCGGCCAAGAAAACATGTGCGTGCGGATAGGCTGGGGTGCCAAGACGCACAAATCTGTTGGTCCAGGCTCTTTCGCACTCCTCGTATCTGCCGTCCGTAAAATACGCTATGCCCAAGAAATCGAGCCCTCGGACAGTGTCATTTCGGCTCAGTTCACTGGCGATACCCAGGTACTTCAACGCCAGCGCTGATTCCCCTGCGAAATTAAGGTAGAAACCCATAAAGAGATTAGACTCATAGCCGCTCGGCTGGATGATGATCGCTTGTCGCGCAGCGTCGACGGCCGCGTCATGGTTGCCGTTTGCAAGATGGGCGCCTGCGAGTGCGATGTAGGACCAGGCAAAGTTCTTGTCCATTTCGATTGCCTTCTGCGCCAGTTCGAGCGCCTGTCTAGCATCGTCGGCCGGAGAGGTTCCGTAGCCGAACCTCGCTTTCACCGAGTGGTTGAAGGAAAGGCCCGCGTAGCCCCCCGCGAAAGCCGGATCCAACTCAATCACCCGTCGGAACAGTGCCTCGCCCTGCTCAATGTTTTCCCGCGTAGGTGCATCCACTGTCGCCCTCGCACGGAGAAAGGCATCATAGGTGTCGATGTTCGTGACGTATTTCTGGAATACGCGATCGTTCTCAGATGCCTTCAGTGTTACCGCGAGTGCCCTGACGACCTGACGGGTGATCTCGGACTGGATTGCGAAAACGTCGTCGATCTTGCGGTCGTACCGCTCGGCCCAGATCTGTTCGCCCTTGACTGCATCGGCGAGTTGGGCCGTGATCCGCAAATTGTCGCCGGCGCGGCGAACGCTACCGCCGAGGATATAGCGCACGCCGAGCTCCTCGGCGACCTGGCTGACCTGAACGCTGCGCGTCTTGTATTGAATGGTCGAGCCATGAGCGACAACGAAGATTCCAGAGATCTTGGAGATGTCGGTGACAATGTCCTCGGTCAAGCCGTCGGCGAAATACGTCTGGTCCTGGTCGTCCGCGATGTTCTGGAAGGGCAGCACAGCGATCGATGGCCTGTCAGGCAACGGATAGGCGAAGTTTGCCGCATTCGCGGGTTTGAAATCTGAGTCGTAAAACCGCCAGTACACGGCGCCAATCGACGCGGCCAGCAAGAAGGCCATCGCGGTTGCAAATACAGGCCAGAACCGACGGCCGGGCTTCAAGACGAGAACGGCGCGCTCTCCCTCGCGCAGCACCTGGAACGCCCGAACCGGTCGGGCGATGTTCTTGACCCCAACCTCACCAAGATCTGCCAGAATCAGTTGCAGACGGTCGCGCACATGGTCCCGGACAGAGCGGCTGATGATGATGCCGCCAGGTGGCGCCAGTGCCTCCAGCCGAGCCGCAACATTAACGCCGTCGCCGAGGAGGTCGGTTTCCTCCGCCACAACATCACCAATGTTGATGCCAATACGGTATGCGATGCGGTGATCGGCCGGAACATTGGTGTTCCGGCTGATCAATCCATCCTGCATGGCAATCGCCATGCGCACCGCTTCCACGGCGCTTGGGAACTCGATCAATATGCTGTCGCCTGCCGTATTGGCGATCCGGCCGTTGTACTGTTCAAGCAATGGATCGATGAGCTCGACACGATGCCCACGCTGTGCCGCGAGCGTTCCCTCTTCGTCAACATCAACGAGTCTGGAGAAACCGGCGATATCGGCAGCGAGTATGGCGGCAAGCCTCCGTTGCAAACCATCTCCTCCGTGAACTTGCATTTTGCCTAACCGCAACATGCGGCGACGGGAGTATAGCGTCCTGACCGGGTTTTGGGAGACCCCATCGAAACCTTGTTCTGCGCTGGAAATTGCCGTTGTGCTGATGGCGGATGTCAGCGATTGAAAGAGCATACACAATTCACGGCTGGACGGTTTTCACAGGTAGTTTTTCCGGTGTGCCCGAGTTTGAACAACGGCGATTTATGGCACTTGGTGGAAGTATGGGAACTGCTCGGCCTGAGTCCGCTATCACGTGGAAACCGGAAGTTCCGCACCCGGCGTCCGCAATCGGGTGCTCCGAATGGAACCAACGTCGCCGTTTCTCGTTGGTGCCATTGCGAACTTTGACTATAAACCCGGCTCCACCGAAAGGCAGGCCAATAAATGCAACTCAAGCCGAACACTTTCAAACACGCTATCGCTGCGGGGCAGAAACAGATCGGCTTGTGGAACAGCCTGTGCAGCAATATTGCCGCTGATGCCCTTGCATCGTCCGGGTATGACTGGGCGCTGCTTGACATGGAGCATTCGCCGAATGATCTGCGGACCGCGCTCAGCCAGCTGCAGGCTTATGAGAACGGGGCAACGGTGCCCGTCGTGCGTCCGGTATGGAACGACCCGGTCATCGTCAAATCGCTGCTCGACCTGGGTGCTCGCGGGTTGCTGTTTCCAATGGTGCAGAATGCTGCGGAGGCGGAAAAGGCGGTTGCCGCGACGCGTTATCCGCCTGATGGCATTCGCGGCGTTTCTCTTTCACAGCGCGCCAACCGGTTTGGACGCGTGAAAGATTACCTGCAGATTGCCGGCAGGGAAATTTGCGTGCTGGTGCAGATTGAAACCATGCAAGCTCTGAAAAACATCCCGGAAATCGCCGCTGTGGACGGGGTCGATGGTCTGTTTTTCGGCCCGGCTGATTTGGCCGCGGACATGGGCCTCCTGGGCCAGGTGGCATCTGAAGACCTGTGGTCAGCCATTGTCGAGGGCGCCGACGCCGCGATAAGCGCGGGCAAACCGGTTGGCACGCTCGTGGGCGACGCGCAAAGGGCGATTGAACTTTTGCGGGCCAGGTTCACCTTCGTTGCGTGCAGCTCGGACCTTAACCTGATGGTGAACAGTGCAGATGCAAACCTAAAAGCGATCCGCTCGGAGCTGTCATAGAACCGTCGGATCTCTATGAGATCGTTTCGCCTTCTCCTGTCCATGAAGCAGTCAAGCCTGGAGCCTTAATTTGCGCATTTGCACTCGCGCCAGGCAGACGCGGTCAGGCGCAAAGCCGCCCTGCCCAGGCGTCAGCGAAAACCAGGTTGTCTATTCCTTGAAGCCAGCGAGAGTGAGCTCGAAGGTGAGCGCCTTGCCGGCCAGGGGATGATTGGCATCGAGGGTGATCTCTTCGCCCTTAACCGCCGTCACCACCAGGCGCATCTGGCGGCCCTGGGCATCGGTTGCCGACAATTCCATGCCGACGGCAATTTCACCCTCGCCGCCGATCTGGGCGCGGTCGATGGTGTATTTCAGCCGAGGGTTGCGCTTGCCATAGGCTTCTTCCGGTTCGATCCGAACCGTCTTGGTCTCACCCTCGGTCATGCCCATGAGGGCTTTGTCGAAACCAGCGATGACACCGCCGGCGCCGAGTGTCACTTCCAATGGGTCACGGCCTTCGGAACTGTCGAATTGCGAGCCGTCATCCAGCGTGCCCTTGTAGTGCACGAGGACGGTGTCGCCCTTGGCGGCTTTCTTCTTTTCGGCCATTCCGGTCTCTCCCTGTCTGTCCGTAGCCGCAACGGACGGCCGGGATGGGGCGCAAACTAGTGTGGTGCGCGCCGGTGTCAATTAAAGAGTGGGTGATAACTAATGCGCGTCACTCCCCTCGCCCTGCGCGCCGCTCACTTTTTGGGGCGATAGCGGCCCTGCGCATCAAGCAGGTCGAGTTCGGCCGCCACTTTGGAAATGGCCGGGATCAGGCAACCCTGATCAAGGTAACCGTCTGCCGCCGGGCGGCCGGCATGGAGTTCATCCAGAAACGCCCGCATGCCCTGGTGGGCGTTGTGGGCGTAGCCATTTCTCAACACCACGAAATAGAATGCCAGCCCGAACTTCTCATAGGCATCGGCGGACACGGTGCACCCGGTTTTCGCAACGTAGTCCGCCCGTGCCATCATTGTGAAGGCGTTGGGACCGGGCTGCGTTGCCGCTATCAAAGACGGATCGGGTGTGACGAAGTCGCCTGATCGCGAGTGGGTGTCAGAATAGCGGCCATCCGCATCGAGGATCTGCAAGGTGATGCCGATGCGTCGCAATGTGGGATGCAGGCAGCGCTCTTCAAGGAAGCCATCCGCTGTGTGATGGCGGTGATAAAGGTCCCGGAACACTCGCACCGTGTGGCGGCGTGCATAGGCTGTGCTGTTGTTGAGCTTGCCGTTCAATGCGCCATTGAATGCAAGAAAATCCGCGGCCGAGATCAAGGATCGTTCATAGACCGAAATTCTGACGGAACAGCCCGTGGCCGCCTCATAATCGGTATGGCGTAGCACGTCGTAGCGCTCGAACGGCCCGGCAAGACCCGGTAGCGTCAGCATGATCAAAGCGGTCGCAGCTGCCGCAAGACGCAAAACACGCATGGTTCGTTGAACTCCGTTACATTCGGTTATCGTGTCTGAGTTTGACGACGTATCCGCGGGCAAGTCCAGAGACGCCGTGTAAACAATTTCGTGATGGTGCGGGAACCTTGACCATGACAGACAGCACGTCCAAAGACCGGCTTTATCAGGACCCAGCGCTTGCCCAGTTCTACGACCTCAACAACGGCTGGGGCGACGCGCAGACGTTTTGCGTCGGGCTGGCGCAAGATGCCAAATCAGTGCTCGATCTGGGCTGCGGCACCGGCATGCTGGTTGCAGCCATCGCCCCTGACCGCGAGGCAGTGGGCGCCGACCCCGCGGCCGCCATGCTGGAGATTGCCCGCACGCGCCCGGGAGGCGACCAGGCCACATGGATCGAGGCGGATGCGGGCGCGCTCAGGCTTGAGCAGCGCTTCGATCTCATCGTGATGACGGGCAATGCGTTCCAGACATTGCTGTCAGAAGACGCACAGCGCGCGGCACTGGCCACCATTGCACATCACCTGACGCCTCAGGGCCGCTTCATCTTCGACACCCGCAACCCGGAGGACGAGGACTGGCGAACCTGGACACCGGAGGCGTCGCTGCGCCACCTCGCACACCCGCGCCTTGGACGGATCGACGCCTGGAACGATGTCGCCCGGGATACGGCTACCGGCATCGTCACCTATCAGACCCATTACCGGGTCGCACAGAGCGGGCAAATGTTTTCCGCAGCATCGCAGATCGCCTTTACGGCGCGCGATAGATTGTGCGCGATGCTTGCCGATGCCGGGCTCCGGGTGGACCACTGGTATGGCGACTGGCTGGGCAGCCCGTGCACGGAAGTATCTGCCTCTTTCATTCCGCTGGGCGGATTGCAGTAGGCCCCTTGTCTTCAGTGCCGGAACCATCGCACGGTGCGGACCGCGTCATCGTGGCCGGAGACTTCCGCGCCGGCGCCAGATTGCAGGCGCACGTGCATCAGGCCGGCCAGGGTGGTGAGACCGGCGATGACATAAAACGCGATGGTGAAGTCTTCAGCACCGAGTTCATCCGCACCGCGCGCCGCTTGCGTCAGCTCCAGAATGAACGCGGCAATCGCCACGCCGGCGGACAGGAAGAGTTGTTGCGCAACCGCGATGAACGCGGTGGCCCGGCTCATGAGTTCTTCCGGCACGTCGGCGAAGGCCACCGCATTGAGGCAGGTGAACTGCAAGGAGCGGAAGAAGCCGCCGGCCAGCAACACCACGGCGATGACGAGATGCGGCGTTTCCGCGGTGAAGAGGCCGTAGAGCCCGAGGAAACCGCCGCAGATCAGCGCATTGCAGGTGAGCACCGTGCGGAACCCCCAGCGCCGCAGGATGGCGCCCGCGGTCAGCTTCATGGCAATGGCGCCAAGGGCGCCGGCAAAAGTGATCAGGCCGGTCTTGAACGGATCAAGGCCGAAGCCGACCTGCAGCATGAGCGGCAGGAGAAACGGGATGGCGCCGATGCCAAGCCGGAACAGGCCGCCGCCCACCACCGAGGTGCGGAATGTCGGCAGCTTCAAAAGGCTCAGGTCAAGGATAGGGTACGGTGCCCGGCGGGCATGAAAGATGTAACCCACCAGCAAAGCTGCACCACCGATGATCATCGCCGGCGCCATCCACGGCGCCAGGAAGTCGCGCCCCGCCACGGTGAAGCCGAAGATCAGGGTGGACAGTCCGATGCCCGAGAGTGCGAAGCCGGTCCAGTCGAGCGGCTCAAGCTTCTCGCCTTTCACGTTGGGCATATAGGTGCGGGCAAGGGCTATGCCGATGATCCCCACCGGCACATTGATCCAGAAGATCCAGCGCCAGTCGTGAAAGGTGGTGATGTAGCCGCCGATGGGCGGTCCGATGATGGGCCCGAGCAGGGCCGGGATCGAGAGCCAGGCCAGCGCCGTCACCATCTGCGACTTGGGCACCGAACGCAGCAAGATGAGCCGCCCCACCGGCACCATCATGGCACCGCCCACCCCTTGTGCGCTGCGCGCCACAACCAGCTCGGCCAGCGTGTCGGCCATGGCGGCGCCAAGCGACGAGACAATGAAGATCGCGATCGCCACCTGAAACACGGTGCGCGCGCCATAGCGGTCGGCGCACCAGCCGCTCAAGGGAATGAACACCGCCAGCGACAGGAGATAGCTGGTCAGCGCCAGTTTGAGGATGACCGGGTCTTCGCCAAGATCGGTTGCAATCGCCGGCAACGACGTGGCGATGACGGAAGAATCCATGTTCTCCATGAACAGTGCCGATGCCACCACCAGGGGAATCAGCCAGATCGGCTGGCGCACAGGTTCGGATGCGGACGGCATGAGCGTGGGGCGGAGGCCTTCGGGGGTTCAGCGCGGTGACGTGAGGGGCACACTGTGTGGGCTGGACCGGGAATTGTCCATCTGTTTTGAGTTTTTGGCGCTCACGCCCGTTAGCCTGCCGGCGAACGGCTCCGCGGGGGCGGGCTTACCTCGCTGCGCGGGTTTGTTTCGCTCACGGCTGTTCCGCGCTGCGCGCGGGCCTCCGCGGGGGCGGGCTTCGCCCGGCGCGCAGTCGCGCTTGCCTCGCTGCGCTCGGTACCATGTCCTTGCAACGCACTCATCCTCATCCTGAGGAGGACGGTAAGGTCCGTCTCGAAGGATGGGCCGCGGGCACGGTGTTTGTGGCCCATCCTTCGAGACAGCGCTTCGCGCCTCCTCAGGATGAGGGCAGGAGGGAATGGCGCCCTCGAGAGGGACACCGGAGGAGCCGAAGGCGACGAACAGCGAGCCCAGCCCCAGTGGCGTTAACGCAAAATGCCGAGCGCAGCCCCAGTGGCGCTTGAACGACCAAGTAAGCTGCTGCTTGAACACCACACCGCCCCTGCCCTCAGATATCCTCACCCTTCTTCAGAATCTGGCGGAGCTGTTTGACGTTGTTCCGGGCGCTCGGCATTTGCGGGCTGACGGTGAGGGTTTCTTCGAAGGCTTCGAGTGCACTGTCCGGTTCCTCGAGCTTGAGATAGACCAGGCCGCGGCCGTAGAGCGCGCCGAAATGGCGGGGTTCAAGCGCCAGGGTTTCGTCGATATCGTGCAGGGAGAGGTCGTAATTCTCCATCAGGTAGTGCAGCGTGGCGCGCTTGTTCCAGCCCTCGGCAAATTCCGGCGCCTTTTCGATCACATCGTCGAAGATCTTAAGCGCCTGGATGAAGTTGCCGGTGATCGACATGGCCTTGGTGCCCTCGCGCATGAGCTTGGCCACTTCGGCATCGGGGTGCTCCAGCCAGATGCCCCAGATGTCGCGTTCGATCGCCGCTGCCGCGCGGGCACTGGAGGCGTCTTTCAGCGACGCGAAAAGCCCGCCGAGCCTGGGGTCTTTCTGGTCCGCGCGCACCGCACCGGTTGCGATGATCAAAAAGCACATCAAACAGAGGATGCGGAAGATCTGCATGACCCGAACCTAAGCCATGAGCAGGGCCGGCGACAAGGCCGCTGCGATCACTTCTGCCTGATGATGGTGTATTGAAACCACTCCCGGCTTGCAGCATCCGCGTACTGCACATAGGCTCTGCGGCGCCCACCACAACCGGCGGCTGATGCGATGAAACAGATCACCGAACTCAATGACGATTGCGTCTGGCATGTGACAGCACCCGATGCACCGCACACCGAGGAGCTTGGCGAAGACATTGATGCCGATTGCGCCATTGTCGGGGGCGGGTATACCGGGCTTGTCACAGCCCTCAGGCTGGCGGAGCGCGGCCGCGATGTGGCGGTGGTCGAGGCCAGGCAAATCGGCTTTGGCGGGTCGGGCCGCAACCTTGGCCATTGCACGCCGATGCTGCATTTCTGGTCCTACGACAAGATCAAG
>JAJFHM010000202.1 GCA_021775625.1 Hyphomicrobiales bacterium
AAGATTTGAAATGTCAGGACCTTTGAAGGGCATTCGCGTACTCGACCTGAGCCGCATACTGGCGGGGCCATGGGCCGGGCAGACGCTGGCCGACCTCGGCGCGGAAGTCATCAAGGTGGAGCGCCCGGGCGCCGGCGACGACACGCGCGGCTGGGGGCCCCCTTTCCTGCCCGACAACGCCGATGGAACCCAGGGCGATGCAGCCTACTTTCTGTCCGCCAACCGCGGAAAATCTTCGGTGTGCATAGACATGAGCAGCCCCGAGGGACAGGACCTCATTCGCAAACTGACGGGCGAATGCGATATCCTGCTGGAGAATTTCAAGGTCGGCGGTCTGTCCAAATACGGGCTCGACTATGACACCTTGAAGCAGACCAACCCGCGATTGATTTACTGCTCGATTACCGGCTTTGGACAAACCGGCCCGTTCAAGCACCGTGCCGGGTATGACTTCATGATCCAGGGCATGGGCGGAATCATGAGTGTCACCGGCCAACCGGACGGATCGCCGGGCGCCGAACCGATGAAATGCGGTGTCGCTTTCGCCGACCTGTTCACCGGACTTTACTCGGTGATCGGAATTCTCGGGGCGCTGCATGCGCGCACCGAGACCGGCCGCGGCCAGCACATCGACATGGCCCTGCTTGACTGCCAGGTCGGCGTGCTCGCCAATCAGAGCCTGAACTATCTGGTGGGTGGAGAGGTGCCTCCACGGCTCGGCAATGCACACCCGAATATTGTTCCTTACCAGGCGTTGCCAACGCAGGACGGGTTTCTCATCATCGCCATTGGCAACAACCGCCAGTTCGCCAAATTCTGCGAGGTCGCGGGACTCGATGATTTGCCTGCGGATCCGCGGTTTTTGACCAATCAGGACCGGGTCGTCAATCGCGATGCGATTATTCCGTTCATCTCGGCGGCGTTGAAAACGCGCACGACCGACGACTGGATTTCCGCGCTCGAACAGCATGCCATTCCCTGTGGCCCGATCCTGAACATTGAGGAAGTCTTCAACCATCCTCAAGTCGACGCCCGGGGCCTGGCGCTTGAACTCGCGCGCTCCGATACAGAGACCGTCCCCAGCGTGGCCAATCCAATCCGCTATTCCGAGACCGCCATCGAGCACGCAAAGGCACCACCCCGGCTGGGGGAAGACACCCGGGATGTTCTCACCCGCGTTGCCGGGCTGGACGGTGACGACATTGACCGGCTGGTCGCTGCGGGGGTTGTCGGCGACTGACACATTTCAATTGCGGCGCGCAGGTAATCTGCCATCTTTCCACCACAGAAACCTCAGATCGTCGGATCACGACTATCAACTTCTTGGCGTTGATCACGGGACATAATGAAATGAAGCCACACCATTTGGCTGTTCTCACAGCACTTTGCGGATCGGTTGCAATCGCTGCACCCCTGCCGACGCAGGCAGAGGTCATAACCAGCCTTGAGCGCTATGCCGGGTCATCGACCACCTTGAGCGCCGTGGTGACGGCGGTGACAATGGTGGAACCCTGCGATGGCGATATCACCTTCAGGGAAGAAGTCATCGAATCCTATCAGGTCGTCGAACTCACCGTTGCATGCAGCAGCGACGAGGATGGCGCGCGGACCGTTGTGCTGCGCTTCGACATGCTTGAGGGCGGCGGCCTCAAACCGGCCTCCTTCGGCGTCGGCGGCTGATCCGCACGGATAAGATCGTTTGTCGTTTTGTGCGTCGTCTCTTAGAATTTGATCCGCAACACACCAACGCTGACGGATCCATATTCTTATGTCCACGCGCGACCAGTTGATGCAAACCATCGATGACAATCGGGCCGACATTGTCCGCTTTCTGCAGGACTTCGTGCGGATCAAATCACCTAATCCTCCGGGCGACACACGGGACGCGGTTTCCTTTATCCGCGCATTTCTGGACGCCAAAGGTGCGGATCACAAAATTATAGATCCCGAACCGACGATGGCAAACGTCGTTGCCAGTTTCGATGGCCCATCCCCCGGACGCCATCTGGTCCTGAACGGCCACATAGATGTCTTCCCGGTGGGCAACGACCCCGCAGCGGAGGGATGGACGCAAGACCCCTGGGGCGGTGCGATCGTCGACGGCAAGCTCTATGGCCGCGGCGCCTGCGATATGAAGGCCGGCACCAGCGCATCGATCTGGACCTATGTCCTGTTGAAATCAGTACAGCAGGATCTCAAGGGAAAACTGACGCTGACCTGTGTCTCGGACGAGGAAACATTCGGTCCGTGGGGCGCCAGATACCTCATGGAGCATCATCCTGAAGTCCATGGTGACTGCTGCCTGAACGGCGAGCCCTCCAGCCCGCATTCGATCCGCTTTGGAGAAAAAGGGCCGCTGTGGCTGAAATTCACCGTGCGCACGCCGGGCTGCCACGGCGCCTATACCCATCTCAGCCCGAGCGCCACACGTATCGCAACACGCCTCATATCCGCGCTCGAAAGTCTTGAAGACCTGGATCCCCGGTTTCCCGACAACGTCCGCAGGGCGCTGACCGAAAGCCAGTCCGTGGCCGATATTGCAATGGGTGCCGGGGCGTCGGACATCCTGCCCAAAGTTACCTTGAACATCGGCACCATAGAAGGCGGCCTCAAGAACAACATGGTGCCCGGCGAATGCAGTTTTGAAGCGGACATCCGCCTCCCAATCGGGGTCGACAAAGACTTCGTGATGGATGCCGTCAACGAAATTGCCGCGAGATTTCCCGAGGCGAGCTACGAGGAAGTCAACTTCAACCCACCTGCCTATTGCGACCCCAACGGCGAAATGATGGGTATTTTGCAGGATACGGTCGAGGACCTGAGAGGCTTTCGCCCGCAACCGGTGGTCAGCCTCGGTGGCACCGATGCCAGGTTATGGCGCTATCGCGATATTCCGGCGTATGTTTACGGTCCCTTTCCGCACGGCATGGGCTCAGGCGATGAGTTCGTCGACGTAGAAGACTTTATTCACTTGGTGCGGACTCATACGCTAGCGGCCTTTTCGTATCTGACGAATTAGCTTTAAACAATTGAACCTAAAATTCAGGTAAACTTTTATATTTTCTGTATTCAACAATATACATTCTGCATAGAACTTCATTATTTCTGTTTGTTTCTTACGCTTGCACGCATAACATCAACTCCCCTACTATCAATCCCATCGTTGAAAGGGCTAGTTCGGCGATTGTACTTGGAATCCCGGTCTATCGGGGTGTCTGCTTCGTCACTTGCAAGGTGAGTATCATGAGACAAGACCCGAACCGCCAAATGCTGACTGGATTGTTAAAATCCAGCGCGGCCGCGCGCTGCCTGGACCAAGCCGGACGCGCCCTTACCGGGTTTGCACGCAATGCCCGCGGCAACATTGCGATTATGTTCGGTCTGACCATGATACCGTTGCTCGTCGCGATCGGTGTCGTGGTGGATTACAATCGCGCTTCCAGTGTTCAGGATAAACTGGGCCAGGCACTCGATTCTGCGGCTCTGGCGGTTGGCAGTTCGATCGAAACGGACACGGACATCCTTGAACAAATCGCCAGGATGTACTTCGAGGCAAACTATCCGGAACTGGCCCAGGAAGTCGGCGGATCCCTGAACGTCTCGATCACGAATTCGACGATATCCATTTCCGCATCCGCTGATGTCCCGACGGTATTGGTCAGAATCGTCGGCATTAACACTGTGCCGGTTTCTGCCTCCAGCGAGGTGACCAAGGAGATGACCGGCACAGAGGTTGTTCTGGTTCTCGACAACACGGGCTCCATGGGCTCGGGCAACAAGATAGGCGCTCTGAAGCTGGCATCGACGGAACTCGTCAACATAGCGTTCGGAGACCAGGAAACCCCCGAGTTATTGAAGTTTGGCCTCGTACCATTTTCTGCATCCGTCAATATCGGTTCCGACAAGCTGAACAGCGGTTGGATCGACACCACTGCAGCATCGAGTTATCACAGCCTCAATTTCAACAGCGCCGCAAATGTCTTCGACATGTATGACGACCTGCAGGACAAATCCTGGAATGGCTGCGTCCAGGCGCGCCCTGCTCCGTTCGACACAACAGACGCCACGCCGACGGTCTCAAATGGCGACACGCTGTGGGTGCCTTATTATGCTCCTGATGAGCCGGATTCCACGGCAGCAAGTGAAGCCGGGTTCTGGTACGCCAACTCTTACGTTGGTGATGAGGAGCCCGAGTCCAATCTCAACATGAGCCAGCGGCAGGAGAAAACCGGTAAATACAGTGCCGAATGGGTCGGCTCGAGTGCCGGTCCCCACTTCAACTGCCAAATTGCGCCGATCACACCATTGACCAACAGCAAGCAGACGGTTCTCAGCGCAATCAACGGTATGGTGGCCACCGGCAGCACGGTGATCCCGTCCGGACTTGCCTGGGGCTGGCGCGTGCTTTCGCCCGCCGCACCCTATACCGAAGGGAAAGCCTACACCGATGACACCAACACGAAAGTCATTATCGTGTTGACCGACGGCAAAAATGACATTGGCTCCGGTCAGAACGCGCTGCCGAACCCAAATCTCTCCTGGTATAGCGGCTACGGCTATGTGGCTCAGGGGCGGCTCGGCACAACAAACATGGCCGCCGCACACACAGAGCTGGACACGCGGACCGCGCAGCTCTGCCAGAACATCAAGGATGAAGGTATCCTTATCTACACGATCACCTTCCAGCTGTCAGACGGGCCCATCAAGGATCTGATGCGCAACTGTGCGACGAAGGTTGAAAATTATTTCGACTCGCCGGACAATTCGACGTTGCAGGAGCATTTCCAGGCAATCGGCAAGGAACTTCGCAATCTCAGGATCAGCGGCTGAAGCAGCAAAACTTCGCGGCTTCAATCCGTCTATGCGTAGCCCGGTGGCGGCGTATAGGCGTGGTACTCGCGCTCGATCATTTTGGCCAGCTCAATGCACGTCCGGTCGCCATATTGGGGGCCAACAATCTGCACCCCGATTGGAAGACCCTTTTCACAGAAACCGATGGGGGCAACCGTTCCCGGCAGGAAGAAGCAACATGAATAGCCGGCCCAGAACATCTGGTCGGTGCCGGGCTGGTCCTTGCCATTGACCGTGACCATGCGCTCCCACCGCTCACCCTCCTGATTGTGCGGGAACGCGGTGGTTGTCGCCACCGGACACAACATC
>JAJFHM010000203.1 GCA_021775625.1 Hyphomicrobiales bacterium
GCTGCCTATGCCCAGTCCGACGACGGCGGCTGAAATAAACGAGATCTTCCAGATCTGCTTCACGCCCTTGAGCATGAGATAGGTGCCGAACGCCCAGGCCATGAGAGCAACCAGCAGCGGCACGATGCGTTTTGCCGCCGCCATGACATCGTCCTGGTAGGTAACTGTGCGCTTGATGAGGTAGAGGAAGGCGGCGGCGACGAGTCCGCCCAGCACTGGCGAGATCACCCAACTTGCGGCAATCTTGGCAACCTGCGCCCAATCAGCAATGTCCCATCCACCGGCAGCAATGCCGGCACCGAGGACACCGCCAACGATCGCGTGGGTGGTTGAGACTGGGGCCCCAAGGGCGGTTGCTGCATTGAGCCAGAGGCCTGCTGCGAGCAGAGCTCCGATCATCAGCCAGATGAATGTGTCGCGGTTTGCGATCAGGTTCGGATCGATGATGCCCTTCTTGATCGTGCCAACGACATCGCCGCCAGCGATCAAGGCGCCGCCTGCTTCGAATACTACAGCGATCGCGATCGCACCAACAAGGGTTATGGCGTGCGAACCAACGGCCGGGCCGATATTGTTGGCGACATCATTGGCGCCAATGTTAATCGCCATATAGCCGCCGATCATTGCGGCAATTACCAGCAACACACCATGCGTGCCACCGTCGGTGCGAACGACGGTAAACAGCATGATGCCGACGATGAACAAAAGCGCCGCCCCAAATCTGAACAACTCATCCCTGTTGAGTTGCGCCGCCTGCTCTATTTTTCCGATCCGCAACATGACAACACCGCATCCATCTTTGCCAAGCAGGTCGTGCATGCCTGCTCTCTCAAATGCGGATATTCAAACAATTGCCGCCATACCGTCATGATCTAGATCAAGTTATGGCCGGCGTCCGGATTGTTGGCTGATACCGATTCCTTGCACAGTAATTATGCGGGGCCAAAACGCACCGTGCCAGGCACATATCATTGACGTTGAATATATCGACGAATGCGATGGTCGACACCCTTCTTGGCGCCAATTCGAGGCAGCAATGCACGAAGCATGCCTGCCTCTTCGTTTGAAAGCCAGAGTCCGTATTGGGTCATCTATCCCCTTGTCCGGCCTGTCAAACTGACTGCGAAAGTGCATCCGAAACCGCACATTTGGGCAAGTTCTCTGAGCTTCGAATTATGCGGTACGAACTCACTGACTTTGAGTGGGAGAACATTCCGCTGAAACGCAATCGCAGAAATCCGATGTGCTTCTGACCGCATCTCTATCGAGACCGCAATCACGTGGAGCGGTTTTTCAACCGCATCAAGAGTTGCAGGTGGATCGCCACCCGGTACGACAAGCCGGCGGAAAACTTCCCCGCCTTCGTCAAACTCGCCGCGATCAGCCGCCGGCCGTCGCGCCGCCTTCCATGGGCAGGGCCACTCCATTGACAAAGCCGGCGTGGTCGGATGCGAGATAGAGGATCGCCACTGCGACCTCTTCGGAGGTTCCAATTCTCTGCACCGGGTACTTGGTTTTTTGATGGGCAATGCCCGCGTCCTGGTCGCCATCGAGCGCGAAGGCTGCGCGCGCCATGTCGGTCTCTATGGCTCCCGGACAGACACAATTGACCCGCACCAGCGGGGCGAACTCGATCGCAAGCGCCCGGGTCAGGTTGACTACGGCGCCCTTTGAGGCGCAGTAGGCGGAAGATTCCGCATAGCCGTTAAGGCCGGATTCCGACGCGACATTCACCACCGATCCGCGCGCTTCCTTCAAGGCCGGCAGGGCCGCACGGGTGCAGAAGAAGGTGCCTTTGAGGTTGGCGTCAAGGACATAGTCCCAAACCGCTTCGTCGGTATCCTCCACCGTGGCGCGGGCGAAGACACCGGCATTGTTGACCAGGACATCGATGCCGCCGAGCTGGTCCAGCGCCTGTTGCACGACCTGCTCGCACCCCTTTGCGGTGGCGACGTCGCCGGGGGCGGGCACAGCGTTTTCCGCGCCGGTGAGGGAGGCGAGGGCGGTGTTTACCGAAGCCTCGCTGCGGCCGTTGACTGCGACCCTCGCACCGGCGTCCAGAAACGCCTGGGCGGTGGCCTTGCCGATGCCACGCGAGGCACCTGTTACGAGAACCGACTTGCCGTCGAATTTCATCAGGTTAGATCTCCATTATTATGTGGGACAAGTGTTGCTGCTTGGGGAGACGGCGGTCAAATGACCTTGAAGTGCCTCTCCAGTCCGTCGCGAATATGGTCGATCATTGCCTTTTGCGCCGTATCCGGATCCGCGGTGCTCAGGGTTTCGAGCAGGGATTGATGTTCGATGGGCTCAAGCGGCCCGTGACCGGCGCGGGTTGCAGCAAACAGCCATAGCGAGATGCCATGACCCCAGATCCGGTCGAACATGTCGAGCAACATGGTGTTGCCGGTTTGCTCGACAATGGTGCGGTGGATGGAACGGTTGACGCGAAAATCGATCTCGACATCTGTCGTGTCCTCGACAAGTTCCGCATCGACCGCCTGCTTGATCGCTGCGATCTGCTCGGGCGCCTTGTGTTCTGCAACGCAGCGCGCCGCATAGCCTTCTATCGCTTCGCGTGCAGCGTATGTCTGGCGCACCTGGTCTTCGGATACGCTGCGGATCGAAAACCCCTTGCGGCCCGATATCTCCAGAATGCCTTCCTGCTCGAGACGCAGGAGCGCTTCGCGCACCGGGGTTCGGGAAATGTTGATCTGACTGGCAATTTTCTCCTGGATCAGTCTTTCTCCGGGCGCGATGTCGCCGTTGACGATTGCCGACAGGATCTGGTCGTAAACGTCATCAGCCAGCCTCGACTGGATCACGGGCGCTTGTTTGAACATCGACAGTTTCTTCTTTCGTCAAATTCGATTAGACAAGGGGCCATGGTTTTGATGAAGGCATCCGGCGGCGGCCGCTTCGAGAAGGCTGGCTCTTATTCCAGAGCCACCCGTGTGGGTCCCTTCGTGTTCATCGCCGGCACCACCGCCGTCGAGCCCAGCGGCAAACTGCATGCGCCGGGCGACACCTATGCGCAGACCGTCTACGCATTTGGCCGCATATCCGATGCGCTTGCCCAGGTCGGAGCGGAGATGCGCCACGTGGTCAGGACGCGGGCTTATTTCACCGACATTTCCACCGCCGGTGAGTTTGTGCGTGCGCACGGCGAGATCTTCGCAGGCATCGAGCCGGTTTCCTCCGGCGTCGAAGCCGGCCTGACCACACCCGGCATGATGATTGAGCTTGAAGTGGATGCGATCATCCATGACGAAGACGGCACCATCGATTATTCGTGACTGCCGATTGCCGGCAACAGTTC
>JAJFHM010000204.1 GCA_021775625.1 Hyphomicrobiales bacterium
ACTTCGCGGTGCAGAGGAGAGGTGGCCGAGTGGTCGAAGGCGCACGCTTGGAAAGCGTGTAGGCGGGTAACCGTCTCGTGGGTTCGAATCCCACTCTCTCCGCCAGCAAGTCCTTGTTATCAAAGAGTTTTCGAGTGGACGTCGAACTCTTGCATGGATTACCCGCGTTCCGCGGGGGTTTCAGTGGCTGGAAGCGCTCGCTGTTTAGCGATCATCACATTCATGGAGCAGAAGGTGTTCGCTTTTACACCCGGCTCAATACACTGACGGCGCGCTGGCCCTCCGGGATGCGTGACGGTGAGGATTTTCACTTCAGACGAGGCCGTGACATATAGTCATTCCGCCAGAGTCATGCGCCATCAGCACGCGACATCTGGGCGGGTCGTGCAATCGTTGAGGTTAAGAGAAAATGCGAGCAGCAGTTCTGAACACCATTCCAGGTCAACTCGAGATCGAAGATATCTCGATTGACAAACCGGCGCCAAACGAAGTCCTCATCCGTGTTGCAGCGTCTGGATTGTGCCACACTGACCTGCATTTCATGGATGGTCATTTGAAAACTGAGCTGCCCGTCGTGCTCGGTCACGAAACGTCGGGCGTCGTAGAGCAAGTCGGCGCAGATGTGAGTTATGTGCAACCCGGTGATCATGTGGTGGCTTGCCTGTCAATTTATTGCGGCAACTGCGCTCAGTGTCTGTCGGGCCGCCCCTCCATCTGTGAAAATCCCGACGCCTCGGAGAGGGCGGGTCCCAGCCCTCCACGGCTGCACCGCTCTGGTCAGCCTGTCGGCCAGTTTATGCGGCTTGGCGGATTTGCCGAACAGATACTGGTCCACCAGAACGCCATCGCCAAGATCAGCCCGGATATGCCCCTCGACCGGGCTGCTCTTCTCGGTTGCGGCGTCACCACAGGGCTCGGCGCGGCATTCAACACCGCCAGCGTTTCACCAGGGGCAACGGTCGCCGTGTTCGGTTGTGGCGCCATTGGTCTCAATGTCGTGCAGGGCGCGCGGATTTCAGGTGCTGAACAAATCATCTGCGTCGATAACAATCAGGCAAAGCTCGACACAGCCTTGCGCTTTGGTGCAACTGATCTGGTCGACGCCAATACTACAGACCCGGTTGAGGCGATCATGGAACTGACCGGCGGGCGCGGCGTTACTCACAGTTTTGAAGCTGTCGGTTCATCGCTAACGGCACGGCAGGCCTTCATGTGCCTTGCCAAAGGGGGGACAGCAACCATTATCGGTCTGATGGGGGCGGAGGAGCAGGTTGAGCTTCCAGGCCTTCATTTTCTGGCCGAACGGAAAATTCAGGGCTGTGACATGGGATCAAACCGGTTTCGCATCGACATGCCGCGCTATGCAAAAATGTATCTGGATGGGCGCCTCAACCTTGATGACATGATGAGTGAGACCATCGGGCTGCACGATGTAAACAAGGGCTTCAGCGCCATGCGAGCCGGCAAGACAATCCGCAGCATAATTACCTTCGAATGAATGCGCCCAAGACGGTTCAGCCGATGCCAGTGAGAAAATCTTCAATCTGTGAGTTTACGAATGGTGCATTCTCCACGTTGGAGATATGTCCCGCCCCCGGAATGGTGATGAACCCGGCCTGCGGTATCTGTGCTGCAATGTACTGTCCGTAATCCACCGGAGTATCCATGTCATGCTCGCCGGCCATGATCAGAGAAGGCACATTAATTTTCTGCAAGTCTGCCCGGATGTCGTGACGCGCGATCAGCCTGGCAGACAGCTCAAGCCCGGATGCGCTGGCGCGCACCATAGAGGCAAGTGCCGTTGCGAGTAAGTCAGGCGGACAATTGTCAGACATCAAAGTGGGGATCACTTGCTGACAGAACGCGTTTATCGAGTCTGCCTCTTCAAGGCCGCTTAGAACGGATTGAACAAACTCTTCGGCATCCGAACCACCACCAAAACCAAAGCAGGGGCTGGCATCCAGTACCGTGATGGACCGAATGAATTCAACATCACCGGCTGCGGCATGCATGGCGATCATTCCGCCCAGAGATAGCCCCACCAGATGAACTTGTTTCTCGATCAATCGGCTTGCAATGAAGTCTTGCAGACTTAACACAAGGTCCGAAAAGTCACTCTGCGCGTCGATGGACTCTGACGCGCCATATCCGGGCATGTCCCAGGCCACGCATCGAAACCGTCTTGAAAAATGACGAAATTGACCGTCCCAGGACGTACGCGACCCCGGCATGCCATGAAGAAAGACAATCGCTTCACCCGACCCCGCTTCGCGCCATGCAATGGGTCCCTTGTCGAAATCGTGGAAATTCAGGTGATCCATGGTCTCCCCTAAAGATCTGCCGCCTGGCTGTGCCAATTGAGAATGGTGACTTTATCGGACGCCATCAGTTTATCTTGTGTATCTGGCGACCATTTGTTTGCTGTACGACTTATCGGCAGTGTCACAGGATATGAGCCCGCAGCCAAGCACAAGTTGGTCTGTAAATTTTGAAGGTCACAGGTCACCTTCAAAGGCGACAGGATTACAAACTCAGCCGTTGCGCCTGGTTGACGGAATGGCGCCAACTCGCAGCTTGATTGTCTATGATCAAGAGGCGTTCTTTGTCAGATCGAATTACTCTGACAGTGCCTCTGTGACGCGCCGGGCGCCGATCAGGCGCGTTCAAGATCGCGCTTCAACTGGGTATATTTTGCCACAGCTTCGGTCCGGTTTGAAACGCCCAGGCTTTTGAAAATTCTCGACGTGTGCATTTTTACGGTGCCGGGCGTCAGTCCCAGGTTGGCGGCAATTTCCTTGTTGGTCTTGCCGCTTGCAAGGAGTTCCAGGACCTCCTTCTGGCGGGGCGTGACGCCCAGACTTTTGGCATCGGGCTCGACCGCTGACAGAGCAAATGTGTCTGACGTGCTGGCGGTGCTGTCTTCACTCGGCGTGGTATCGCCACCCAGAACATGCGGCGGCACGTAGATCCCGCCTGACAAAATCAGCTGGATCGCGCTCGTGGTAACGCTTGGTGACGAGGTCTTTGGAATGTAGCCGACAGCGCCGATATTGAGAACGCTGCGGATGGTCGCGGTATCTTCCTCAACCGAAATAACCGCGACCGGAACCTCCGGATAGGTTGCGCAGATTTGCTCGATCCCATCAAATCCATGCACTCCGGGCATCTTGAGGTCCAGCAAAAGCAGGTCAATCGACGCATCATCCGCCAAGCTTTGCAAGGTCTCCTGATAGCTGCTGGTTTCGACAATTTCCACGTCTTCGTATGCCATCTTGATCACCAAAGACAGCCCGCCACGCACCAGGGCATGATCGTCGGCGAGGAGGATACGGAGCCGCTCATCGGACATAGTCAGATCAATTGATCCCTTTAAACTGGTATCGAAAGCCTCCCACACGCTCCTTTGTATACCGATAGGCACTAATGGCTGTCAACCAGCGTTCTGTTCCCGCCATTGAAAATATTTTTGTTAATAAACAATATGTTAGCGCGATCCATTAGAGCCGGAAAAGCGTCTGCCTTCTGCTCTGGACCCAGTTTGCGGGGAAGGTGTGGCAGCTCGGGTTTAATTCTACGGCCAAATGGCATACGCTGGATCCCGCTCTAAGTACCGCATGTCCGGTGGACGTGCCCGACAAATGAACGGCAAAGGGTTGACCACGCTATCAGCGAAGTAATGGTCCATGGGTAAATCAGCAAGCAGACGACGGTTTCTATTCGGTGCGGCGGCATCCGCTTGTGTATTCGGTTGCAAGGGGGTCATGGGTTCGGCGGTCGCGGCTCAATCCCCCGGCGCGCAATGGTTCAGCCCATCAGGCCACTTGAAAATCGGATTGCTATGGTCGCTGACCGGTGGCCTGTCGGTGATCGAAAGGGCATCGCGTGATGTCGCATTGTTCTGGATTGAGCGGGTCAATCGCGCAGGCGGCGTGGCCGGGCTGAAAATTGATCCTGTCGTCATCGACGCCAAGTCAGACATCAAGGCCTATCGCGAAGGCGCGCTCCACTTGATGCAGCAGGACAACGTGCTCGCCATTTTCGGGGGCTACACCTCCGCCAGCCGCCGCGCCATCATGCCTTTGATCGAACTGAACCGGGGGATGCTGTTCTACCCGGCATCCTATCCAGGACGCGAGTGTTGGCAGCGCATCGTCTGCACCGGTCCGGTCGCGAACCAGCACTCCTTGGAACTCATTCCATACATGTGCCGGCAATTCGGGATGCGGGTCCATTTCGTCGGATTGAACAACGTGCGCTCTCAGGAAACGCATCGCTATGCCAAACGCGTGCTGCGTGTAATTGGCGGCGATTTGGTGGGTGAGACCTATATTCCGGTCGGCCAGAAAGATTATTCCGGGGCGTTCTCGGAGGTAAGATCGAAAGGCCCTGACTGGATTTTCTCCACCGTGGTTGGTGGCTCGGACATCCTGTTTCGCACGGCCTACGCGACGGCCGGATTCACGCCCGATAAATTGCCAACTGCGTCACTTACGACGTCGGAAATCGAGGTGAAGGCGATGGGGCACGATCTGGGCGAAGGTCATTTCGTCTCGGCGCCGTACTTTCAAAGCATCGCTTCCGACTGCAACCGCCAGTTCGTGGAAGATTTTCTGGGCTCGTCTTATGGCGCAAGCGGCGTGACGCATCACACCATGGAAGCAACATACCTTTCGTTCCTGTATTTCCAAAGAGCCCTGGAGCGGGTTGTCGCGGCCAACGGCGTGGCGGGGCTCACGCCGAAGCGTCTCAGAGACGCCTGCGGCGGCATCGGCCTTTCGTCAGCGGAGGCGCCGCAGGGTGCCGTTCGCATCGATCCCGATAATTTCAACAGTTGGCTGACGCCGAAGATCGGCCGGTTCAACGCGCAGGGGCAGGTTGATATTCTTCACCAGAGGGAAACGGTGGTGCCGCCGCGGCCGTTCGTTCTCTATCCAAGCCGCGGCGTGTGCAAGTCGGATGGGCTTCACCTGCCGCATGGGCAGGTCGTCAAATCGGCGTCTTGACGGCGTTGGTTTCTGGAAGGCAAAGGGATGAAACTCAGGACACTCATCAACAAGATGACCGTCGGACAGAAGGTGATGACCGTCATCTTCGTCGAGATTGTCTCATATACGCTGATCACCGTGATCGCGATTTCTCAGATCAGTTCTCTGGGCACTGAAGTGAAGCGCATGTCGGATCTGTATCTGCCGCTGTTCTCGGCGACGGAGGCGGTCCGCCAACATATCCAGGATATGCGGTTGAGTCTGAAGGAAATCATATTTATCGGTGACCGCGTCGTGTACGACAAGGATACCGAGGCGAAGTATGTCAAGGAGCGTGCACGCTACACGCTGAAACGCATCCAGATCCACAACGAGATCGAAAGCGCCGAGGCGCTGATCAACAACTCTGTCTATGCGGAAGCCGACAATTCCAGTGTCATCCAGAAGTATCGCAACGATGTGCTGTCGCAACTGGATGTGATCAAGACGTCAAACAAAACATACAACGAGACAGTCGAGAAGCTTCTCCTCCATATTGAATTCGGATCTTATCTGATGGGAAAGGAGACGATTGGCGAAGCTGAAACCAGCGAAAAGCAACTGAACTCTGAATTGGACCGGCTTTTGGTTATTCTTGTTGCGCTCAAGCAGGCGTCTGTGAGTTTTGCAAGTGAAGTTGAAGAAAAAGCAAGATATTTTACCATCGGGTCGTCCGCTTTTACGATTTGTATCGTCATTTTGATTTTCTTTCTTATTGTTAAACGCAATATTACAAGGCCGTTTCACACACTGACAGAGACCATCAATACGTTCGATCCGTCACAGGATCGAGAGGATTCCAGCCACGAGAAAGCCATGATGGAAAGGGGGGATGAACTCGGTGTGGTGGCGCAAAGTTTCAACAACTTGAAGCACGTCATATGGGATCAGCGAAAGGCCCTGGAGCGCGCCATCGAAGATGCCGAACGTGCCAACCGGGCAAAATCAC
Organism: Hyphomicrobiales bacterium; assembly: GCA_021775625.1. Taxonomy (GTDB): domain Bacteria; phylum Pseudomonadota; class Alphaproteobacteria; order Rhizobiales; family JAJFHB01; genus JAJFHM01. The sequence continues at coordinate 5,974 of JAJFHM010000204.1, forward strand.
AGTTTCTGGCGGCCGCCAGCCATGATCTGCGCCAGCCGATGCACGCGATGCAGCTGTTTATCGCGGCCCTGCGGGAGCGCATCAAGGATCCTGAAGGCTTGAAAATCCTCTCCAATATCGACGCAGTATCCGTGTCTTCGGGCCGGCTGCTGAACTCTCTGCTCGACGTTTCCCAGTTGGAAGCCGGAGATGTCCAGCCGCAGTTCGAGAATTTTCCGGTGCAGGAAGTCTTTCGGCGGGTCGCGCGTTCCTTCGTCACGCTGGCGCAAAAGAAGGGCCTGGAATGTCGCGTGGTGCCCACAAACCTTGCGGTTCACAGCGACCCCATTCTGCTTGAAAGAATTATCCAAAATCTGGTGTCAAATGCGATCCGTTACACAGCGGACGGCAGGGTTCTGATCGGCTGCCGCCGCCGCCGCGGAGATAATGTTTCCATTGAAGTGTGGGACACGGGGCCTGGAATTCCCGATGAACAATCCGAAGCGATCTACGAGGAGTTTCATCAGCTCGACAACAAGGAACGCGACCGTGGCCGGGGCCTGGGACTGGGCCTTGCCATCGTTCGCCGTCTGGCCGCATGCCTGTCGCACCGGGTGGAGCACAGTTCGCAATTGGGGAAGGGATCGTGTTTTTCGGTTTCTGTCAAGATCGCCGACCCGACCAACGATGCCCTGTTGCTGGAGCCTGACGAATTCACCGCCACCGGTGAGTTGACAGGGCTTCGGGTGCTGGTGGTTGAGGATGACGCAACGGTGTTGCAGGCAACATGCCATCTCCTGGAAACCTGGGGCCTCGAAACCATGGCGGCCAGCTCCACGGAAGCGGCCGTGCAGGCGGTCGCCAAGGCGCAAACCAAGCCGAGCTTCATCATTGCGGACTTCCGGTTGCCCGGGGGATCGGATGGTGTGGACGCGATCACCAGGGTTCAGTTGCTGATCGGCGATCCCGTTCCATCTTTGCTGATTACAGGAGACATTGAAACCGGGCGCCACAACGTCATGTCCGAATACGGCTTCCGCATTCTGAAAAAGCCGGTTCGCCCGGCCAAGCTGCGAAGCTTGATGACCCATCTGGTCATTCAGCATCGCAAAACTATGCGCGCACACGATGGTATCCGGGACCAAAGGGCAACAGAACCCGTATGACCGAAAGATCTGCAGACGCGGGTAACGCCGGACAAGATCGTATCTCTGACATTATGCCATTTGGCACCATGTGAGTCGGTGATTGGTTTGACTGGTGCTAATTGGCGGTTGACTCGTGCTGTGACGCCTGTAATCCTGCAAGATCGCCATATTGGTGTTCCGTATCGTGCCAATTAGGACAGCATGCTGTTCCGTTACATGGCCGAAACGGATGCTTGTATGGTGCCAAATGGGATATAGGAGATGTCAAATGAGATGGATGGGATGTGCGGCAGCCGCCTTGGCATGTTTGCTGATGTGGCCAAGCCTGGTCGTTGCAGAGGGGCTGGATGAAATCCCCGCAGAAACTCGGGCGAAAGTCTACAATCCTGATCTGATGGATGCGGCACAGCCTCTTGGCGTGAGCGTCTATCGGAACTGGAAGAGCCCTCGCAAGCCGCCTTGGACGGTCGGCTATGCGAGCACCTACGCGGGCAATACGTGGCGTAAAGGCGCAATGAAACGGCTGCTCAGCGAAGTCCTGCCGAAGTGGCGGAAGCTGGGTTTGATCAAGGACATCATCATCACTCAATCGAATTTGCGCGACTCTCTGCAAATTCAACAGATGCGCCAACTGGTTGACCAGGGCGTCGATGTCATCATCATCTGCTGTTCGAACCCGACGGCGTTGAACCAGACCATCAAGTATGCCTTCGATAAGGGCGTGCCGACATTCTCGTTTACGGGATATGTGACCTCCCCCTACGCCATCAATTCTTCCGTCAACTACCATCAAGCCGGTTATGAGATCGGCCGCTGGATGGCGAAGGAAATCGGCGAGGAGGGCAATGTTCTCGTCATCGAAGGGATCCCCGGTGCATCGGCATCCGACTCCCAGAACGCTGGCGTGCTTGACGGACTGAAGCAATCTCCGAAGATCAAACTTGTCGGCAATATCGCCCACATGTGGACGTCGCAGGTTGGTCAGGCTGAAACCCAGAAGTGGCTGGCGACGCACCCGCAGAAGCTGGACGGCATCGCTGTTCAATCATCCGGTGAAACCGGCGTGCTCCAGGCATTGCTGCAATCGGGACGCGACATTCCACCGATTACCATTGGCGGCGAACTGGGTGCACTGTGCTACTGGCGCAAGAATCCGGAATATATCAGCGCGGCAATTCAGACATGGCCTCCGGGCGATGACATTGAGCTTGGCTGGAACATCATGATGCGGACCATGCAGGGTCAGGGTCCGAAGATCCAGTCGATCCTGGTGCCGACCGTGACGTCCAGTTTCGATGACATCAAAAAGGAATTGGACGAGAACTGCGACCGCAACTCCACCGATTGGCTGCACGTTGGAATCGACGCCTGGGGTGGTACCGACTATCTGAATCAGTTCTTCGATAAGCCGGCTGATCCAGAAAAGTACGACCCGGCCAGTCACTAAGGTCCAAAGGCCTAACCGTGTGCGGTGGGCTGGATAATGAATGTGCATAGTGACACGACAACACAAGCAATGATCGACGGTACCGCCGGCAGTGCGCCGGCGGTGCTGCCGATCTTTACGGGCGAGCTCTACGTCAAGAACGCCTACAAATCGTTCGACGTAACCAAGGCTTTGGATGGCTGCTCGTTCTCTGCGCACTTCGGCGAAATTCACGCCATCGTTGGCGGCAACGGATGCGGTAAGAGCACCCTCGCCAAGGTGCTGTCGGGTGTGCTGCCTCTGGATTCGGGCCGGGTGTCCATTCTCGATCATCATCCGACATCGCCGGTCGAGGCGCGCGAACTCGGCATCGCCACGGTTTTTCAGGAGGTGATGATCGCCGAGGAAGCCAGCGTCGTTGACAATCTGTTTACTGGCGCCGACGGGTTCTGGGTCAAGGCGATGTCTTCGCACGAGAAGATCGAGAAGGCGCGCACGATGATGGAGGAACTGGCCGGCGAAGACGTCGACCCGTTCCAGCCGGCGGGCAATTTGCCGCTCAGCACGAAGGCCTGGATTACCATTGCCCGCGCGTTGCTAACCGACCCCAGGGTCCTGATTCTGGACGAATCGTCGGCGGCGCTCGATTACGATTCGACCGAACGCCTGTTCGCCAAGATGCGCGAACTGCGCGACCGGGGTGCCGCGGTGCTTATCGTCACGCACCGCATTGCAGAACTCATACGCATCAGCGACCGGGCGACCGTCATGCGTGACGGTCGCGATGTCGGGGTTCTCGCAAGAGAGGAAATCACCGAGCAGAACCTTCTCACCTTAATGACCGGAAGGAGCGCCGAGGCGCTGACCACGCGCCAGGTTGCGCAAAAAACGACCAGCCGAGACGTGGTCATGCGGGCCAACAATTTGAAGGTCTGGTCTTCAGGTGAACCGGTTAACTTTGAACTGTTGAAAGGCGAGATTGTCGGCGTCACAGGGCTCGACGGCCACGGCCAGGATGACTTCGTCCGGATCCTGGCCGGAGTGGCGCCCGCCCCGGACGGAGCGCCGGAGACAACCGGCAATGACGGCAACGGGTTTTCGCCGATCCGCGACCTGATCGACGCAAAGCGCCGCGGCATTGCATTCGTATCCGGTGACCGCAAGCGGGAAGGGATTTTGCCGAACCTGAGCATCTTCGAGAATTTGCTCTTCGCCCTGTATCGTTCCAACACCCGTGTCCCCATCGCGCGCTTCATCGATTGGCTGGCGCTGTCGGATGTCTTCGACTGGGAAGTAGAGCGTCTCGCCATCAAGACGGGGACGAAATCCAATTTGATCACGTCGCTCAGCGGTGGCAACCAGCAGAAAGTGATGATTGCGCGGGCGTTCGCCCAGCACCCGAAAATTCTTGTTCTGAACGACCCGGCCCGTGGCATTGATGTCGACACCAAACGGGATTTGTATGTCTATCTGCGGGACTATACCGCGGAAGGAAACTCCGTCATCTACATGTCCAGCGAACTCGAGGAATTTATCGGGTTCTGCTCGCGCGTAACCGTTTTTCGCAACGGTTCGATCTTCGATGAATTCGTTGATGACGATGTCGAACCGGTCGGCATCCTCGAAGGGATGTTCGGCCGCACAAGAAGCGGCACGGGTGCGGCCACCGGAACGGAAACTCCGGCCGCGCTCAGCAGTGCTGAGGCGGATGCGCGGGACGCGCCCACCGGCTGGCGGGCGCCCCGGTCATTGACGGGCGATGATGTTCGACATGTCAAGGTGGTGGATTTTGACAAGCCCGATCCCGGGCAGAGCGAGCGCAACAGGGAGATCAAGGTTTCTTACTTCGATTGACGCAACCGAGAAACACGCAGGGGAGCCGACTTTTGGTCGAGACGGGGAAATATAAACCACAGGGTGTCGTTCGAAGCCGCCCAAACGGAGGTGACGGCAGACAGCGCGCCGATGGCGGTGTCTACACGTCGGAAGACGCATCCCATTTCGAGCGCCTGAATGACGCGGTGCGCCTGTCGGCCGGCCCCCAAAGACTGGGAACCGCGCCTGTCGAGGCGGTCCCGGAAACATCGGCATTCGATTACACGGAATGCGATGCCCGCGCGTTCGACCGCCTCATGGGAGAGCTTGCCGGTACCCGAACCGGACAACGCGGCCTGACCGCGAACCAAAGGGGTGCCGGCCAGGGTTTCGGCTACACCGGGCGAGACGACGACGCGTTTTCGAAGTTGATGGCGGCTGACCGGTTCCCGGCGAGCCACACTTCGCAGATGGCCGATCCGGCACCGGCCCCCGCCCGCACGGAAAGCGCCTTCCAGTTCACCGCCCAGGATGACGCGGAGTTCCGGAAGATCGTGTCGGGCACGCCAATCGGACCAGAGCTCGATCAAGCGGGAGCAGGCGATGGTCCATTCCGCAGGGATCGCGATGTCGGTCCCATACGCATCGTCGATTTCGACAAGGAGAACGCCCGCGCCCGGGAGGGCAGTCAGGGCAGCAACACCAACATCAAGGTCCGCTACTTCGAATAGCAACCATGGAGTGACGTCAAAGAATGCGCACACAGTACCGCCTAGGTGTAGATGCGGGTGGCACGTTCACCGATTTTGTCCTCGCCGACCGGGCGACGGGCACGGTCGAGATATACAAGGCGCTGTCTACACCGCACGACCCGACGGAGGCGCTCAAGAACGGCCTGCACCTGATCGCGAGTGACCTGAACGTCAGCGAGAAAGACATCATTTCCCAGTGCGATCTGTGCATCAACGGAACAACCGTCGGCCTCAACGCCCTGATTCAGCATAAGGGCGCCAAGGTCGGGCTGATCTGCACCGCCGGGCATGAGGATTCGATCGAAATCCGGTTGGGCCACAAAGAGGACGGACACCGTTACGATCAGGACTATCCGCCTGCGGTCATGCTGGTGCCGCGGTACCTGCGCCAGGGCGTGCGGGAACGGGTAATTTCTGACGGATCGATCCGGACGGAGATGATCGAAGAGGACGTGCGCGACGCGTGCCGGCACTTTGTCGAGGAACAGGTCGAAGCCGTGGCCATCTCGTTTATCTGGTCGGTCCTGAACCCAAAGCATGAGCAGCGCGCCGCGGAAATCGTCCGCGAAATGATGCCGGGTGTCATCCTGACCGTTGGCAGCGAACTCTACCCTCAAGTTCGCGAATACACCCGGACATCGACGGCGGTGACTAATGCCTATCTGGCGCCGACCCTGCGCCGGTATGTGGATTCGATCGATGACTATTTCGACCAGCTCGGCGCCGAGAATCCGGTTCGTTATTTCCAGTCCAACGGTGGTTTGTCGGTTGGCCAGGTGATGACCGACAGATCCGTCTATGCGATCAATTCAGGACCTGCCTCGGCGCCGCAGGCGGCATTGGCGGTGTGTGCGCCTTTTGGCCACAAGAACGTCATCACCGCCGATATGGGAGGGACGTCGTTCGACATTACGCTGGCCAGGGACGGGGTCACCAATCTGAACAAGAACATCGACTTCCTGCGCTATCGCATCGGCGTGCCGATGATCCAGGTCGAAACCCTTGGCGCCGGTGGCGGTTCCATCGGCTGGATCGACGAGATGGGACTGATGCAGGTAGGGCCGCAAAGCGCAGGCTCCGATCCCGGACCCGCCTGTTACGGACAGGGCGGTATCGAACCGACGGTGTCTGACGCAAATCTCGTGCTGGGTTACCTCAATCCCGCAGGCCTGGTTGGCGGAAGCCTGCCGCTCGATCACAAGAAATCCTATGATGCAATCGCCGAGAAGATAGCCCGACCTCTCGGCATTTCGGTCGAGAAGGCCGCCTTCGGTATCTACACCATCGTCAACAACAATATGGTCAACGGTATCCGCAGGGTTACGGTGGAGCGGGGCTACGACCCGCGCGACTTCGTGCTTGTTGCGGCGGGCGGGGCGACCGGCGCACACGTCACCGCGCTGGCGGCCGAAATGGGCATCGACACCGTTATTGCCTCGAAGTTGAGCTCAGGTCTGTGTGCCTATGGGCAGATCATCTCGGACGTCAAATACAACTACATGGCGGCGATTCCGGTCAGGCTGGAAGGCGATGAGACCTACGTCCGGATCAATGCACTCTACAAAGAGATAGAGACCAAAGGGATCGAACACCTGAAGTCGGACGGCTTCGGCGATTCTGAAATCGACGTCCAGCGCAGCATGGAACTGCGCTATGTCGGCCAGATCCACGACTGTACCGTCGACATTGACATGTTCGACATCAATGCCCAGACCATCGAGCAGGTGAAGGACGCATTCCATGCGCGTCACGAGCAACTCTTCACCTATTCGGAACGGGAGAACCAGGTCGAGCTGGTGAACATCGAGAGCACCCTTTACGGACGGGTGGAGCGTCCGAACCCGGCCTCTATCCGGGGTGACTGGCGATTGGAGGAGGCGCTGAAGGATCATCGGGATCTGATTTTTTCCGATGACGGCGCACTGACATCCGTGCCGGTTTACGATGGCGCCAGGATCGGCGCCGGACAACAGATCTCAGGACCGGCGGTCATTGAGGAAACCACTGCAACGCTTGTGGTTCAGCCGGGGTGGAAAGTCGAACTGCACGAGAGCGCATCCTACGTGATGACGAGGGTGAGGTGAGATGACCGGGATCGATCCGATCACCCTTTCTGTGGTCCGCGGTGTGCTGGAGACCACGCAACGGGAAATGACCATGACGGTTGAGAAGTCCGGTCATTCGACGGTCTTCAACCTGGCGCGTGACTATTCAACCGCGATCTTCAACGCGACGCCCGAAATGGTCATGCAGGGCCAGGACATCCCGATACACCTGGGATCCCTGATGCCGGCGATGAAGGCGGTCCAGTCGTATTTCGAAGGCGACATCCACGAGGGTGATCTGATGCTGCACAATGACCCGGACTACATGGGCAGCCACATCATCGACATGTGCTTCTACAAGCCGATTTTCTACAAGGGCGAGCACGTGTTCTGGACCGTCTGCAAGGGGCACCTCACAGATATCGGCGGGCCGATGCCGGCCGGCTACAACCCCGACGCCACGGAAATCTACGGCGAAGGCCTGCGCGTTCCCCCAATCAAGCTCTGGGACAAGGGCGTGCCGCGCAAGGACATTTTCAACATGATCCTGACCAACATGCGCGCGCGCCGCGATCAGGAGGGCGATTTCAACGCCCTCATCGGCGCCTGCCAGGTGGGCGAGCGCAACCTGATTAACATGTTGGACAAATACGGCGTGGAGCAGGTGAAGACCTGCATTGAAGAGCTGATGACTATGGCGGACCGCCATTTGCGGTCACTCATCAAGACTGTGCCGAACGGCAGCTATCGCGGTGTCGCCATACTCGAGGATGCCGGACACGGCTACGGCGATCTCGAAATCTCGGCCGATCTGAAAGTTGAAGACGACAGCTGTCACATCCGCATAACCAGCCCGCCGCAGCTGCCCTATTTCATCAATTCCTACGAGGGCAACTCATATTCCGGCGTCTATCTCGGCATCATGATGTTCGCGCAGCTGCCGCCACCCTACAACGAGGGGTTATACCGCTGTGTCAGCGTCGATATGGGCGAGAAGGGGACTTTGTGTAACGCCAAAGAACCCGCGCCCCACGTCAACTGCACGACGACGCCGATGGAAACGCTCACCGATGCGGTGCGTCTTGCCTTCGAACAGGCAGCGCCCGACCGGGTCAGCGCATCCTGGGGTCACACCAACGGCTGCAACATCGCCGGCTGGGACACCCGGACCGACGAAGAATACGTGACCATGGTGCTGGCGACCCTGATTTCCGGGGCCGGGGCAAGCCCGCAACAGGACGGCTGGCACGCATGCGGGCCACAGTCGTGCTTCGGCGCGCTCAACTCAGGCGACGTCGAGCTCCTCGAGCACTCCTACCCGATCATCATCCATCAGTACAATTTGATGACGGATTCTGGCGGTGCCGGGAAATTCCGTGGCGGCTCGGGCACCTGCTGGGAAGTCGAGCCGATCGACCGGCCGATGACCTTCGTCATGTTTGGCGAGGGCCGGCGTATCCCGGCGATGGGGGCGGCAAACGCCAAGTCCGGACTTCTCAATCCGAAGGTCGGCCGCGTCGAGTTCAATCGCGGCGGTGAGATCGAGGAGATCCGCCAGAACGTTGTCGCCACCATTAATCCAGGCGAGACGGCGGCAAACAAGGCGCCGGGCGGGGGCGGCTATGGCGACCCCTTCGAGCGGCCGATCGAAAAAGTCATCTGGGACGTCAAAAACGATGTCGTCTCGATCGAGGGCGCCCGCGAGGACTACGGCGTGGTCATCAAGGACGCCCGCACCCTGGACGTCGATCAAACAGCAACCCAGCAATTGCGCGCAGGCCGGCCGACCGCTGGGCTGGTGCACGCTCCAACCCCGATCGAGGTGACGAGACCGGCAAATGACGACCGCGCTGCCGCCTCAACGGGCACTGGCGTCGCGGCAGGCGGCAGGCCAGCCGATATCGGGCAGCCGGTAACGCCTGCGGTGAGCGATATCGCGCCACCTCCGCCCCTATCCGGTGCGGACGTGAAACACATCAAGATTGTCGACTTCGACAAGCATTCTGAGAGAGACAGAGAAGCGGGAAAGGGCATGAAGATCCGATACTTCTGAACGGCAGATCGAGACCGCGTTCAAACGTCGGAAACTGATTAGAACCAAACATGGCGACAGAAGAGAAACCCAGCACCGGCACGTCCGGCAGTAGCACCTACCTGATGGTGCCGATACTGATCTTCTTCGGTCTGTTGATCTTCGCGGTGATCAGGGGCCCCCACCTGATCTCGCCGTCTGGTATCGGCAGCGCCGTGATCGTCGTTGCTCCCCTGATACTGGCGACCTATGCCCTGACCATCATCTGCATGTCGGGCCGCGCCAGCGTTGATCTTTCGATCGGACCCCTGATCGGCTTCATCAATGTCAGCATGATTCAGCTTCATGCGATCGGGTTCATGGAATCACCGATTGCCGTCTTCCTGTTTGCCATGGGGGTTGGCGTCGCCTACCAGATCCTGCAAGGCCTGATCATCATCTTCGTCCGCGTGCAGCCCATCATCGTGTCCTTGAGCGGCTATCTGGCACTGGTCGGGTTCAACCTGGTTATTCTGCCGCGGCCCGGCGGCGTTGCGCCGCCCTGGATGTTCAACTGGGGCAGCGGCACCACTCTCTTTTCAGCCGTTCTGGTGATCTTGGCAATCGCCACGGCGGCCTGGTACATCCTCGCCCGGACCTCGTTTTTCGGGCATCTGCGAATGATGGGGTCGGACGAGCGGGCCGCCTACACCAGCGGTGTTCGCATCAACTTCGTCAGGCTCGGCGCGCATGCGATCGGCGGGATCTATGCCGGGCTGGCGGCGATCACCTTCACCTCGCTGATCAGTTCCGGCGATCCGACGCAGGGCACAACCTATACGTTGATGGCGGTGACCGCGCTGGTGCTGGGCGGTGCCAACCTTGCCGGCGGGCGGGGCGGCGCCTTCGGCTCGCTTCTGGGTGCGCTCAATATCTACCTGATCACCTACGTGCTATCGACGTTCAGTTTCGGGATGGTTCAGAGCTTCGTCACGGACCTGGCCTACGGCGTGATGCTGGTCCTGTCCCTCCTCATCAGTGTCGCCCTGCCGCATATCCAAAAGCACTTCCGCGCGCTCTCGCCGCTGGTGTTCTTCGTTATTCTGGCGGTGATTGCGCTGGGTGTGATCATGCACACAACGGTGGATCAGACGGTGCAGCCGCTGCAGGCGGCGGCGGCTTCTGCGTTTGTCATTCTGGACGATGGCGGCGTTGCGCAGGGCACCGACACCGGTGGGGCGGGCTATCCGGCTGGAACCTATGTCTTGTTCATCATCATCGCTGCTGTAGGCCTGGTTTATCTGTTCCGGACGCTGTTCAAATATCCCAGCGCTCCGATGGTTGGCCTCGTGGCCGTGATCGCGGTCACCGCCCTTGGACTGGTTTTCCCTCCGGACGGCAAACCGGACGACGAGGCAAGTGCCGCCAAAGTGGAAGCGGCTGTGCCGGCGGGCTTGGATGCCTATTCGCCTAGCTTCTTCGCCATGGAGACGGTTGGCGAGGCCAGCGCCGTCAGTACCACCGTCATGAATCTCTACCAGATCCTCATCATCGGCGGCGGGGTGATTCTGTTTTCATCGCTCTTGATCCTGGTGGCGTTACCGCAGGTAGCCGTTCGAACCAAGAAGATTGCCTTGTTCCTGTTCGCGGCGGTGACCGCTGTCATTGCCGTGGGGTCATTGTTCTTCGGTGGGCCGGCGAGCGACTACCTGCCGGGCAATCTCTCAGGCGAGGTCTATGCGGCGATGCTGGTCGGCCTCGGTCTGTTCATTGTTGCCGCACCTTTGGTGCACACGCGGTTGCGGCACATCACGCACGTCTTCATCGTTTCGACCGGCATTGTGGCGCTGGTCGCGGTCTATTTCGGCACCGGGCCGAACGATACCCAGCAGACCTCGGGAACTACGGTTTATGCCGAACAGGTGATCCCGACATCTGTAAAGGCCAAGCCGCCGCCGAAAACAGCATATGCGAAACCGCAGCGGGTCAATGTGGGCACGCAGGGAATGTCAGTCTTCGGAACGTTGGCCTATTGCGCCTTCATCGTTGTGATGCTGCACATCGCGCTGCGCATCGCGATGGAGGAGACGAGCTGGCGGAGTTTCTGGCGGTATTGGCACGTAGTCACGGGCGCGGCCGTGCTCTGGAGTGCCACCTTCTACGCCATCGGCGTGCCGCTGTGGCAGATTATCGGCGTCATTCTGGTGGCCATGTTTGCGGCCCCGAATGTTCTGCACGTCATCAACACCTACTGGGTCAAACAACGCCGCGACGAGGCGATCAGCCAATGGAGTGGATGATGAAGATGTGGAGCGAAAGGGAGGCGATAGGTAGATGAGAAGAGCTGCATTCTCCTTCTACAAATGGCTCGGTTTCATTATTGCGGCCATCGTCGCCATCGTCAGCGTAATTCTCGGCGCGATCGAAGACGTGCCCATGCAGTACATCCTCTTCTATGCCCTGGCGATCTTCGCGCTGATCCTCTGGGGCTGGCATCATTGCTCGGTCAGCTGGATCTACCGCGACGACAAGATCGCCGTTAGCAACACACTCAGCCGCAACCAGCCGGATACCGACGTCAGACAGGCGGAAGACGACGTCGAGGTAAGCTATCTCCGGGCGCTCATTACAAACAACAAGGGCGGTTTTATTGCGTTATTGATCCTGATCGGCGGCTTTATCGCCTTCGCGTTTGCGATAGACGGGTTCTTTGAGTGGCGGACATTTATCTCGGCGCTGGTCTTCGTCGCCCTCCTGATCCTCGCCTTCCTGCTCAACAAATACGCCAAGACGAACAAAAGTGTTTTCATCGGCCTCACGGTCCTGATCGGGCTTTTTATCGTCGGCTCGATCCTCGTCGAAGGCTTCCTTTCGATCCTCAACATAAAGTCAATGCTGGTCTTTGCAGCCTTCCTGGGGCTTGCCTGCATCGGTCAGACATTGGTCGTGCTGCTGGCCGGATTGGATCTTTCAATTCCGTTCGTCATCGGGTCAGCCAATATTGGTCTGATGTACATGTTCACCCTTGGTGTGCCGCCGTGGATCGCGTTCATTGCCATCATCGCCATTGGCGCCGGGATCGGCTTCATCAACGGGTTCCTGAGTTTCCGCCTGCAAGGCCAGGCATTGATCCTGACCCTCGGCATGGGGTTCGCTGTCTCCGGCGGCACCCAGATACTCACCAGTATCGGCACGGCTTTCGGCGGCAATGTGTTTGGTGTTGTGCCACCGTGGCTCTCCAACATTGCCTCGATCAACGGCGCCATCTTTGGTGTGCGCTTTCCGCCGGTCATCCTCATTTGGGTTGCCGCGTCGATCATTCTGATCGTCGGGCTTCGCACGACGACCTGGGGACGCAACCTCTACGCGCTCGGCGGCAGCCGGACTTCGGCAGCCCGGCTTTCGATCTCGGAACGGTTCTACTGGGTCGGCGCCTACACCATCAGCGGTGCGGTCTCCGCATTCACCGGCGCCTTGCTGCTGGGCTGGAGCGGCGGCGGGTTCATCGGCGTTGGGGATCAATACCTGTTCATGACTTTGGCGGCCGTCGTCGTCGGCGGCACATCGCTGCTGGGCGGCTGGGGCGGATACGGCTTTACGGTGATCGGCGTCCTGGTGTTGCAGGTCCTGACCTCTTTCCTGGTTGGCATCGGCTTGCAGTTCGAGGGTCAGCAGTTCGTCTTCGGACTTTTGATCCTGCCGATGGTCGCCTTATACGCGCGCTCAGCGCACATTCGAACGCAGATCTAGAGCGGGATGGGGAGCGGAGCCCAGGAAAATGAGACTTTTGTGGACCAGACATAAAAAATTGGCCGGGCGAGAAAGCAAATGAACGAAACATTGTTGCCTACGGATGTTGTGGGAGGGTCGTTTTGGCTGGTGTCGATGGCGATGATCGGAGCCGCCATCTTCTTCCTGCTTGAACGCAACAAGGCGGCCGCCAGATGGCATACCACCATGACCTTGCTGGGTGTGGTGATGCTGATCTCGGCTGCGCACTATTACTACAGCAAGGACATGTGGGTGAGCACGGGCACCGCCCCGATCATCCTGCGCTACATGGACTGGGTGCTTACTCATCCCATGCAGGTGGTGCTGTTCTACGTCATCCTGAGCGCGGTCACGAGCGTCTCGACGGCGCTCTTCTGGCGCCTGCTGGTGGGCTCGCTGGTGATGGTCATCGGCGAGTTCCTGGGGGCCGCGGGCTACATGAGCCCGACACTCGGTTTCCTGATCGGTCTCGTCGGCTGGCTCTACATTCTCGGCGAGGTTTATATGGGCGAGGCCGGACGCGTAAACGCCAAGAGCGGCAACGACGCCACCCATATGGCCTTCAATGGGCTCAGGCTGATCATCACCATCGGCTGGGCGATCTATCCACTCGGTTACTTCATCGAGCATCTCGGCGGGGGCGTCGATACCAACAGTTTGAACATCATCTACAACCTGGCCGAATTCCTGAACAAGATCATCTTCGGTTTCGTGATCTACCGGGCCGTCATGAACGACACGAGAGCAATGAAATGATGAAACCATCGATATTCAGAGAAATCTCAACGCGAGAGAACCACGCGGATAACGAGGGCATGGAACAATGACTGGCGCTGACATCATTGCCGTAATCATCCTGATTGGGCTCGCCATCGCAATTGGCGTTTATCTGCTGCACTGGCTTTATCGAAGGTCGTCAAAGGAAGTCTCCTTTGTTCGAACCGGCCTCGGTGGAGAAAAGGTGGTCATCAGTGGTGGTGCATTCGTGCTGCCGATTATTCACAACATCACCACGGTCGGCATGCGGACGCTTCGCATTGAGGTTCGCCAGGCCGGTGACAAGGCGCTTATTACCGCCAACCGCATGCGGGTCGATGTGACGGCTGAGTTCTATGTCCGGGTGACGCCGACCAAGGCGGCGGTGTCGACGGCGGCGCAGTCGCTTGGCAGTCGAACGCTGGACCCGGACGGCCTGAGAGAGTTGGTCCAGGGTCGCTTCGTTGACGCTCTGGGCAGTGTGGCTGCGAAGATGAGCATGGACGAAATGCAGGAAAATCGCGGCGAGTACGTCAAGAACGTCAAAGGCCTTGTTGAGGACACCTTGCGCGAGACCGGACTGGAGCTCGAGGCTGTCTCGCTCACCGGCTTCAACCAGGCGGCTCTCGAAGTCTTCAACCCGTCCAATGCATTCGATGCGGAAGGACTCACCCAGCTCACCGAACAGATCGAGAAGCGCAAGAAGAAGCGCAACGACATCGAACAGGACACCGCAATAAGCATCCGCAACAAGAACCTGGAAGCGGAAAAGATGTCCCTGGAAATCGACCGGGAGAGCGAATATTCCCGCCTTGCCCAGGAAAGAGACATCGCCAAACAGCGGGCAAAGGAAACCGCCGAAGTTGCGGCCGAACGGGCGGCCCGTGAGAAAGACGCAGAAGAGGCTCAGATCAGGTCTGCAGAGGCGATCGAGATCATCCGTATTTCCCGGGATCAGGCGGTTGAGGTCGAACGATCCCTGCGCGAACATAAACTGACGCTCGAGATCGAGGAACGCCGTCGCAAGCGCAACGAGGTCGAGAAAGACACCGGGATCAAGATCGAACGCAAAAACCTCGAAGCTGAGGTCGAAGCGCTGAACATCGCCAGAGACGCGGAATATGCGCGGTTGAAACAGCATGAGGAAATTGCTGTCCAGCGGGCGCAGCAAAAAGCCGATGTCGTGAAGGAGGAGATGGACCGTTACCGCGAATCCGAGACTTCGCGCATCACCGCGCAAGAGGACGTCAAGAAGCTTGAGATCACGCAGCAGCAGGTCATCGAGCAGACCCGGATCGAGAACGAGGAAAAGGTCAGGATACGGGAGATCGAAAAGCGCAAGCAGTTGGAACTGGAAGAAAAACAGCGTGAGATCACCATCACCGAGAAATCGATGGAGGTGCTGAAGAAGCACGAAGAAGAAGAGCTGATCCGCGCCAAGACCGTCGAGGCCGAGGAGAAGGTTCAATCGACCAGGGAACTGGAAATCGCCGAACGGGTCAAACGGATCGAACTCGTTCGCGCTGCACAACAATCGGAGCGCGAGGCGATCCAGATCACGACGGTTGCGAAAGCCGAAAGAGAGGCAGCCGGGGAACGCGAGGCGGCGGACAAGCATGCTTCGCTTGCCGCTAAACTTCGCTACGAAATCGACGCCGCCGGTGCGCAGTTGCTCAACGAGGCGGAAAACGTCCGCAGCGACGAAAGCCGGCGCAGTGCGCTTCGGATGGAGTTGGCGCGGAAGCTGGACTCCATCATTCGCGAGTCGGTGAAGCCGATGCAGAACATCGACGCCATCAAGATTTTGGAAGTCAACGGCTTGCCGGGCTTCAGCGGCGGCGTGTCCGGCGGCGGCGGCAGCATCAGCAGCGGTGGCACCGGCGGCGGTGGTGGAGACGGCAGTGGCAAACCGGGCGGGGACGGCGGCGCCAATCTCGCCGACAGTGTCGTCAATTCGGCGCTTCGGTACCGGGCCCAGATGCCATTCATCGACAATTTGCTGAACGAGATCGGAATGTCGCCGGGCGAAATCAGCAACATCAGCAATATCCTCGGCGGCTTTGAGAAGGAAGTCGTCGACGCCAAGGCGGAGGGGCCACCACCCCCGCCAGGGCGCAAGGGGAAGGGACGGAGATCAACGTGACGCGGGCCGGGCGAGCGGTTCGCGTAACGCGCGTGATCAATCAACCGATTGAAGAGAGTTGGGCATGAAGCAAGATATCAGCAGCTGGGCGGCCAAGTACGAAAGCCTGACGAACAGCGACGAAACCATCGCAGCGATGGCCAAATACTACACCTGCGTGTTCATGTTCGACATGGAGCAGTGCAAGGTCATCATCGAGATGCACGACGGCAAAGTCAAAAGCATCAACACCGATCCCGGGCCACTGGATGCCTACGACTTTGCGCTTCGCGCATCGGCGGTAAGCTGGCGCGAGTTCTCTCAGCCGGTGCCGCGTCCGATGTTCCACGGCATCTGGGCGGCAAGTTTCCGCGAGGACCTGAAGATCGAGGGGAACCATCTGATTTTGATGAAGAACCTGCGCAACTTCACGGTGCAATTTGAACTGCTGCGCAAGAGCGGCGTACCGGTCTAGCAACCGGATTAGGACAGGGTCAAGAAAGTGGCAAAACATTCACCAGTTACCGGTCGCTACGTGACAATCGATGTCGACGGTAAGGAATACAAGGTCTTCTACCTGCACAACGGCAAAGGTCAGCCGCTGATCTGTCAGCACACGGCCGGATGCCACAACCATCAATGGCGCGGGCTCTTGGAAGATGAGGAGATCACGGAAAACTACAACGTCATAGCCTACGATCTGCCGCGCCACGGAAAGTCCGATCCGCCGCACAATACGGAGTGGTGGAAGGAGGAATACAAGCTGACGGCCGACCACTTCTGCAATTTCATCGTCAAACTATGCGACGCGCTCGAACTCAAAGACCCGATCTTCATGGGCTCGTCGTTTGGCGGCAACGTCGCGTTGCAACTGGCGCTCCGCCATCCGGACCGTTTCAAGGCGGTGATACCGGTCGAGGCGGCGGACTATGCACCCGGGTTTTACCTCGATTGGTGGCATCATCCGCATGCCAACGCGGCGCAGGTCTGCGGCAGCGGGGTGTGGGATCTGATGGCCCCGCAGTCGCCGGAAATGGACCGCTGGCTCACCTGGCACTATTACACCCAGGGCTCGGAAGCCTTCAAAGGCGATCTTTACTTCTATTCCGTCGACCATGATCTGCGGGACGAACTGCGCAACATCGACGGGCGCAGGTGCCCGGTGATCATGATGACCGGCACCTATGACTATCTGACGCCGCCGGAGGCAACAGAGAATACGGCGCGTCAGATCCGAGGCGGTGTGTACATCGAGATGACCGACATCGGGCATTTCCCGATGAGCGAGAACCACGATGTGTTCCGGGTTTATTTGAAAGAAGCGCTGCGGATCATCCGTGAGCGCACGGACAATAATTAGTTCGGCCATGGCGGTGACTTTGGGCAGTCGGCAAAAAGGGGACGGCGGAACGTGTCCGTAAAAATCTACGCAATGACCTGTGGCTGGATGACCTCGGATCTCATCATGATGCTGGCCGGCAAAGAGGGGACGATCAGGTTTCCGGTGCCGGCTTATCTGATTGACCATCCCCAGGGACTGGTGTTGTTCGACACAGGTTTGCATCCGCAATGCGAACATGATGCGCCCGGCCGCATCGGCGCCATGGCGGATCTGTTCACCGTCCAGTTCCGTAAAGGCGAAGACATCGGTTCCAGATTGGAGCAGCTCGACGTGGATGCGACCCGGATCGAGTACCTGGTCAACTCGCACCTGCACTTCGATCACACCGGCGGCAACGAGTTGGTGCCGAATGCCAAGATCATCATTCAGGAAAAGGAATGGGAAGCCGGCCACCTGCCCGAACTGATCAACGCCAACGGCTATATGGCCGCCGATTACGATCACGGCCATCTGATCCAGACCGTCAACGGCGAGCATGATCTGTTCGGCGATGGCCGCATCGTCACCATACCGACCCCAGGCCATACGCCGGGGCATCAGTCCTTGAAAGTGCGGTTGGATTCCGGCGACATCGTGTTGACCGCGGACGCCTGTTATCTGCGGGAAACGATTACCAATCTGCATCTGCCGCATCTGATCTATGACCGGATGCAGATGCTCAACTCTTTGCTCCTGCTGCGCAAGCTGGAGAAAGCCGGCGCCCGGCTCTACTACGGTCATGACCCTGAGTTCTGGGCCCAGGTTCCTCAGGCCCCGAGAGAAATCACATCCACCAGAAGTGCGCCGGTGGCGCGGGTCGGATGAGGCAGCGAGGCGGCATATGCCCGAAAGCGTGAGCTGGCTCATCGTCTTCGTGATGCTCTACTGGGCATTCTGCTTCTTTTGGGGCATCAGGGCGCTGCGTCGTGCGCACACGGCGAGCGACTTTTTCATTTACAGCCGCAACCTGTCGCCATGGGTGTTCGCGCTTGCCGCGACCGGTGTGTGCTTCGGTGGGTGGGCGTTCATCGGGCATCCCGGCCTGATTTTCAGGGACGGTTTCCAATACGTCAATGCATCCTTTTTCGCCATCGCCGTGCCGCTTGCGGGTGTGGTTTTACTGAAGCGCCAATGGATTCTCGGTCAGCGGTTTGGCTACATGACGGCCGGTGAAATGTTTGCGGACTATTTCGGCGGGCACGGGCTGCGGTTGATATCGGTGGGGATTGCATTGCTGTTCGGCGTCCCGTTCGTCGGGATCTTCTTCAGCGCTTCCGGATTTCTTGTCAGTCATTTATCCGGCGGGTTGATCACACATGATTACGCCATGTGGGCATTGTCGGCATTCGTGCTGTTCTATGCCGTGACCGGCGGCATGCAGGCGGTGGCGAAGATCGCCGTTGTTCAATGTGTTCTGTTCCTCATCGGAGCCGTGGCTCTTGGTTTCTACGCCTTGGACACCGTTGGCGGGTTCGATGCCCTCAACACCGGGCTCGCCAAGATGGCTTTGAACGTGCCCGGCCTCTGGGGCACCACAAACGGCGCGGGCGGTGGCAATTATTCGGGCTTTTTCGCCATCCCCGGCGTCATACAGTTTACTGCCGGGCTGGGTGTCGAGGCCCCGGACGGCGGCCCGTGGACGGCGGTAATGGTTCTTAGTTTCATGATGGCGGCCATGGGGCTGCAGGCGTCACCGTCATTTTCCATGTGGGGGTTTGCCAGCAAATCGCCGCGCGGTTTCGCCATCCAGCAGGTCTGGGGCGGGGCTGCCTGTGCCGGCGCGATAATGTTGATATTCGCGACGATCATCGGGGTCAGCGCCCATCTCCTGGGCGCCAACGCGGATGTCAATGAAGCGGGTTTCGGAGTATCCACGGCATTGCCGGTCCTGAGCGACGGCCAGCAAAATCAGCTTGTCGCCAATTACATTTTGCTGATTGGCGAGCGCTTCCCGTGGCTGCTCGGTTTTCTTGCGGTTTGCGCTATCGCGGCGCTGCAGGTGACGGGTGCCGCATTCCTGTTTACAGCCGGCGGTATTGTGACGCGGGATATCTTTGTCAGATACGTGCAGCCGGATGCGGACGATCGGCGGCAGATGCTGGCGGGACGTATCTGCACCGGGTTGGTGTTTCTCGCAGGTATGCTGCTGGCGACCTATTCAACGGATTCGATGGTCATTTTTGCCGGTTTGGCGCTTGCCTGTGCATTTCAGCTCTGGCCGACCCTGCTTGCCGTCACGTGGTTCCCCTGGATCACGCGGCAGGCCGCAACTTTGGGTCTGATCGCGGGCCTGATTGCTGTCGGAATGACCGAACTCCTCGGGCAAAAGGTGACGGGACAGGCGCTGCCCTGGGGCCGCTGGCCGTGGACCATCCATTCCGCGGCCTGGGGCATGTTCTTCAACGTCATCGTCTGTCTTCTGGTGTCCGCCCTGACCCGGCTCGACCCGGCCCGCGCCCATCGGGAGGGCTTTCATGCGGTCGTGAAAGAATTCGCGGCTCCCGTAATCCGGCGGCGCTGGTCGAGCGCCGTTGCCGCGATCATCGTGATGGTGTGGCTGTTTTTCGCGGTTGGCCCCGGATCTGTGATCGGCAACTTCCTGTTCGGCGAGCCTCTGGGCGATTACGCCGCCTGGCACCTTGGCATGCCGTCCATCTGGGCCTGGCAGATCATCTGGTGGGCGCTGGGCGTCGGCATGATCTGGTATCTCGCCGACCGCATGGAAATGTCGACGGCGCCGCAAAAAGACGTAACCAAGTTTAGTGACGGATCAGGGCGGTGACGCCTGACTATTTGTATGGGGAATAAATGATGCTGCGGATAACCGGTTATAGCGACAAGTATTCTCTGTGTCCCGGGGACACGATCAAGTTCTACGTGAACTCGGAACACGGCGAAGACTATGACGCGCAGATGGTGCGTTTGATCCACGGCGACACCAATCCCGAAGGCCCGGGATACAAGGAAGAGGAGATAAACGCGCCCTGCAACCGGACCTGTGTCGGCCAGGAGCAGCGCATTCACGGCGGATCATACGTGATCATTCCACAAGATGACCGTCTCAACGTCGGCAGCTTTACGCTCCAAGCCTACATCTTCCCCACCACACCCGACAAGGGCCGCCAGGGCATCCTCACCAAATGGGTGGAAGACCGCGAATGCGGTTATGGCCTTTTCGTCGACGACGACGGCTGCCTGTGTGTCCAGATCGGCGACGGCAGCGGCCTGGCCATGAAGTTGTCGAGCGGCAAGAAGCTTATGCGAAAGGTCTGGTACCTCGTGGCGGCCAGCTACGACGCGGCATCGGGTAAGGTTACGCTCTACCAGGAACCCGTGGTCACCCCGACAAACGGCGGACTGGGATTGTCGCTTCTGTATCCAGCCGACGAAACAACCGCTGTTGTTGAAACCGTCAACAGCATGCGGCCCGGCTTGAACGACGCCCCGTTGTTGATGGCAGCGTCCACCCTTGTCGAACGCTGTGGGCGGACAGTTTTCGGCGGCCATTACAGGGAAGCAACCCGTCCGGTCGAACTGCCGGAGCAGGGTTGTACCTATAACGGAAAGATCGACCGCCCCAGGCTGTCGCGCCGCGCCCTCTCGAAAGCCGAAATCGAAGCCCTTGCCAGAGGTTTTCTCAGTTGCCCCGCCAATCTTCGCAATGACGTGATTGCCGCCTGGGATTTCCACGCCAACATCACCAAGAACATTGCATCGACCTTTATCGTCGACACGTCTCCGAACGAACAGAACGGGTTCATCGTCAACCTCCCGTGCCGCGCGATGACGGGCTTCAACTGGACCGCCGACGAGATCGTCTACCACCACAAGCCCGACGAGTACGGCGCCATCCACTTCCACGACGACGATATTGACGATGCGCGCTGGGAAGTCAGCTTTGAGTTCGAAGTGCCGGAGAACCTGCGCAGTGGCATTTATGCGGCGCGCCTGCGCATTGGTGGCGACGATTCTTCCGAGACCGAAGATTATATACCGTTCGTCGTCCGCCCGCCCAAGGGGCAGGCGACATCCAAGTTGGCGCTGATCCTGCCGACCAACAGCTACATGGCCTATTCCAATGACAATCTCGGCACCAACTCCGTGGTGGCGCAACTTTTGGCCGGCAAGGTTCCGGTGCTGAACGCATCCGATCTTTATTTGAACGAACACCGGGAATACGGTCTTTCGACATATTCCCTGCACTCGGACGGCAGCGGCGTTTGTTATTCATCGCGGCTGCGGCCAATCCTCAACATGCGGCCGAAATACCGTCACTGGCTGTCGCCATCGCTGTGGCAGCTCAATGGCGACCTCCACCTGACCGACTGGTTGGAGGAGCTCGACTTCGAGTTCGATGTTCACACCGACGAGGATCTGCACCGCGAAGGGGTCGGGCTCCTCAATCAGTATCGCTGCGTTCTCACCGGAAGCCATCCCGAATATACCTCGGAGAAAATGATGGCCGCGTTCGAATCCTACCAGCTGGAGGGCGGGCGCTGGATCTATCTCGGGGCCGATGGCTTTTACTGGGTCAGCGAGTACCACCCGGACAACCACAACATCATCGAAGTCCGCAAAGGTGAAGCCGGGACGAGAGCCTGGACCGCCAATCCCGGCGAGTACAACAATGCCTTTGACGGCAAGTATGGTGGCATGTGGCGGGCGCGGGGGCGGATACCCAGCAAGGTCTGCGGTCTGACCTTTACCGCCTATGGTTTCGATGTGTCCTCCTATTACCGCCGGGAGGAAGACAGCAAGCGCCCTGAATGTTCCTGGATATTCGATGGCGTCGGTGAGGACGAGGTGATCGGCGATTTTGGTCTGGTGGGCGGCGGTGCTGCAGGGCTTGAACTGGACCGCTACGACCTGGAATTCGGAACCCCCCATAACGCCTATCTGCTGGCGCGCTCGGAGGGGCACACCAACTTGATGCTGCAGGTCAATGAAGAGATCCACTTCTCCGTCCGCGGCTATTACGGCGGTGGCACTGAAAACCCGCAGGTTCGCGCCGACATGATTTACTACAAGACGCCGAATGACGGCGCTGTGTTTGCGCCGGGGTCATTGTCGTGGTGCGGCAGCCTCTCCCATAACAAATATGACAACAATGTTTCCAAGATACTGGAAAACGCCATCCGCGGATTTTTGAAGGACGGCCCGCTGCCGTGAGGCATCGCCAGGAACAAAGGTGAACGCAAACATGAGACATCCCAACAACATGATGGAGCGGCCCGACGGCAAGGAAGTGCTCGGCGCCAGCCTGGTTCCGCCGAATGATCTTGAAAAGGCGATGATGCGGGAACTCGACATCGATAAGATAAACGATCTGGCGGAATGCCTGTTTGTCCTGAACAACCGCCGTTATGGCCCGATCGCCGGCGCCTATATGGTCGTTTGCACCAAGCCGGACAAGGAATGGTGCGTCGGACAGCTCAACGCCGACCGTCTGAAGCCGATCATCCTGTTCGAGGACAAGGTTTTCCCAGGTCCCGGGTTGGCGCAGGCTGAGGCGGTGCGGATCAAGGAAGAACGTGGCGAGGCAGCGCCGTGCCGATGCACCTGATCGGTCCCGGCGGATGTGAATGACAATCGAGGAGTGAGCAATGATGGACAAACCGACAGGCGTGCAGACCAATCAGGGTCACGCCAGCACCGATGATTACATCACCAGAACATATGTTCTGCCGCTGCTGTTCGATGAGGATACCCGCCGCCGGTTGATTGCCGAACACAAGGCCAACCCGGTGGGCACGCCGGCATCGAACGGCCGGCCGGCGCTCGAACACAGCCAGGATTTGCAGACGGTTCTCGATAAGCTCCGGCGCCAGCCAATGACCGGCAAATACGTCACCATCTGCAAGCGTGCGCATGAAGATTACCGGATCGGCATCGTGACGGGTGTCCGCGGTGAACCGGTGAAAATTCTGGATGAGTCTTTCTCGTCCGAAGAGGCCAGCGAGCACGCGATATTTCTGAAGCGTGTTGCCGACCTGATGGCGGCTTACAGTTGATGCGGTACGCTTCGCTAGTTGTCGCGATCCCACCGGTCGAATGCCCAGACGTTGCCGTCGATCGAAACGCAATAGAGGTAGAGGGACGGACCGGAATAGGCGTCACCTTTGTCATAGATTGCATCCGCTGCTGTCTGACACGCCTTCATGGATTGCATCGGAATCTCCTGAAG
>JAJFHM010000205.1 GCA_021775625.1 Hyphomicrobiales bacterium
TACCCGTTTATCGTCAATGATCCAGGCGAGGGCACCCAGGCCAAACGCCGCGCGCAGGCGGTCATCATCGATCATCTGACGCCACCTATGACCCGAGCTGAAACCTATGGTCCGCTCAAGGACCTCGAAGCCCTGGTCGACGAATATTATCAGGCCGCCGGTCTCGACGCCCGCCGTCTCGATTATCTCAGGCGCGAGATTCTGTCGCTCACCCAGACCACCAGCGTGGATGTGGATGCGGGCTTCGCTGAAGACGACGATGAAGACAGCCAGCTTGCGAAGCTCGATGAGTATCTCTGCGAATTGAAGGAAAGCCAGATCCGTGACGGCCTGCATGTATTCGGCCAGGCGCCTGAGGGCAGGCTGGCGGAAGATCTCATCGTCGCTCTGGTGCGGGTGCCCAGAAGCAGCGGTGCACCGGGGGATGCTTCGCTGATCCGGGCATTGGCAAAGGACCTGGGGCTTTATGGAGAGACCTTCGATCCACTGGACTGCGCCATGGGAGCAAAGTGGAGCGGAGAACGCCCGCAGGCACTGGCGCTGCAAAACGATGATGACTGGCGGCTGACCGGCGACACGGTTGAGCGGCTGGAGCTTCTGGCCTCGTCCCTGATATCCGGCAAAACCCAATGCCATCCCACCTGGGTTGCGACACAGGCTGTCCTGAACGAGGTCGATGCAAATGTGCGCCCGGCCGTTGAACAATGCGGGTCTGGCGAGATTGCGGGCCTCATCAATGCGTTGAGCGGTAAGTTCGTGGCGCCCGGCCCGTCCGGCGCACCGACCCGGGGGCGTCTAGACGTCCTGCCGACGGGACGCAATTTCTATTCCGTCGACACCCGGGCGGTACCGACCCCGGCCGCGGCGGCTCTCGGCTGGAAATCAGCAAGCCTGGTG
This sequence comes from Hyphomicrobiales bacterium, assembly GCA_021775625.1. GTDB lineage: Bacteria > Pseudomonadota > Alphaproteobacteria > Rhizobiales > JAJFHB01 > JAJFHM01. The sequence goes on from JAJFHM010000205.1 coordinate 898, forward strand.
ATTGAGCGTCATTTGCAGGACGAGGGCGACTGGCCCAGGTCGATGGTGGTCACCGCATGGGGCACATCGAACATGCGCACCGGTGGAGACGACATTGCACAGGCGCTCGCCTTCATGGGCGTCAAGCCCACCTGGGAGAATGCCAGTTGCCGGGTGACCGGTTTTGAAATCCTGCCGATCTCGGTGCTGGCACGCCCGCGCATTGATGTCACGTTGCGGGTGTCGGGCTTTTTCCGGGATGCGTTCCCGGCGCAAATTGACCTGTTTGACAGTGCGGCAAGAGCCGTTATGGCGCTCGACGAGCCGGCGGAAGAGAACCCGCTTGCGGCGCGTTTCACTGCGGACAGCGAAAATGTCGGCCCGCGCCGGGCCGGCTTCCGCGTGTTCGGCTCCAAACCCGGCGCCTATGGTGCTGGTTTGCAGGCCATGATCGATGAGCGCTTGTGGGTCAGCAAAGCTGACCTGGCGGAAGCCTATCTTGAGTGGGGTGGCTATGCTTATGGTGACGGCGCCGAAGGCGAACGCGAGCGAAGCTTGCTGGAAACCCGGCTCAAGTCGGTCGACGCCGTGATCCAGAATCAGGACAATCGGGAGCATGATCTGCTCGATTCTGACGATTATTATCAATTCGAAGGGGGCGCTGCGGCAACAGTTGAGCACCTGAATGGTGCGGCACCCGTGATCTATCACAATGATCACTCCAGGCCCGAGCGGCCGGTTGTCCGCACGCTCGATGAAGAAATCGGACGGGTGGTGCGCTCGCGGGTGGTCAATCCCAAGTGGATTGAAGGCGTCAAGCGGCATGGCTACAAGGGTGCATTCGAGATTGCGGCAACGGTTGACTATCTCTTCGCCTTCGCCGCCACCACGCATGCGGTGAAGAACCACCATTTCGATTTGGTGCATGATGCTATTCTTGTCGACGAAGATACGCGGGGCTTCATTGAGCAGGCCAACCCCGCCGCATTGCGCGAGATTGCCGAGCGCCTGCATGAAGCCATCGAACGTGACATGTGGCGCCCGCGCAGCAACTCGGCCGCCGTATTGATCGACACCTATCGGGGAGTTCATTGATGTCAGACGAAAAAGCCCACGACCCGGATCGCCATGCCTCAAAGATGGCAAAGAAGAAGGCCGCCCGGGACAAGATCATGTCCACCAAAACCGAAGAAAAGGGTCTTGTGATCGTTCACACCGGAAAGGGCAAGGGCAAATCGTCTGCAGCCTTCGGCATGATCTTCCGCTGCATCGCGCACGGTTTTCCCTGTGCGGTTGTTCAGTTTATCAAAGGCGGCATGCAAACCGGGGAACGCGATCTGATCCAGAATAATTTCGCCGATAAATGCCAGTTCTTCACCATGGGCGAAGGCTTTACCTGGGAGACCCAGGACAAGACCCGCGACATGGAAATGGCGGCGGCTGCATGGGAGAAGGCCAAGGAGTTGATCCGCGACGACACCAACCGGATGGTGTTGCTGGATGAAATCAACATAGCGTTGCGCTACGACTATATCCCGGTTGCAGACGTGGTTGCGTTTCTGGAAACCGAAAAGCCGGAAATGACCCATGTTGTTCTGACCGGCCGCAATGCAAAAGACGAGCTTATCGAGATTGCCGACCTCGCAACGGAGATGGAACTGATCAAGCACCCGTTCCGTTCCGGCATAAAAGCCCAGGCCGGCGTGGAGTTTTGAGGCAAACGTGGCCGCCGCGGCGCTCATGTTTCAGGGAACCGGCTCGGATGTGGGCAAGTCGGTTCTGGTGGCAGGCCTCTGCCGGGCACTGACGCAGCGCGGACTGAGTGTCCGGCCCTTCAAGCCACAGAACATGTCGAATAACGCGGCGGTAACCTCCGACGGCGGGGAAATCGGCCGCGCCCAGGCATTACAGGCGCGGGCCTGCAATGTTCCGGCAACCGTCCACATGAACCCGGTGTTGTTGAAACCCGAAAGCGAGATCGGCGCCCAGGTCATCGTCAGGGGCCAGCGCTACACCACGGCCAAAGCCAGGGACTACAGCCGCCTCAAAACCAAGCTCCTGGCGGACGTGCTTGAAAGCTATGAAGCGTTGCGCGCTGAAGCCGATGTGGTTCTGGTGGAGGGGGCCGGCAGCCCGGCGGAAATAAACCTGCGGCAGGGCGACATCGCCAATATGGGGTTTGCGCATGCAGCGAATGTGCCGGTCATTCTCGCAGCGGATATTGATCGCGGCGGCGTCATAGCCCAAGTGGTGGGCACCAGGCAGGTTATGGATCCAGACGATTGCGCACGTGTCGCAGGGTTCCTCATCAACAAGTTCCGCGGCGATCCGACCCTGTTTTCGGACGGATATGCCTATATCGAAAACGCCACTGGCTGGAGCGGATATGGGGTCATCCCCTGGTTGCCCGATTGCGCAAAGTTGCCTGCCGAAGATGCCGTCCAGATTGCTTCAGGCGGTGATGGCAGTTTCAAAATTGTTGTGCCGCAACTCTCCCGCATCGCCAATTTCGATGATCTTGATCCTTTGAAGCTGGAGCCCGCAGTGAGAGTGGAGATCGTGCCGCCTGGAACCGCGTTACCGGGCGATGCCGACCTGGTCATTCTGGCGGGCACCAAATCAACCACAGGAGATCTTGCCTATATCCGGGATCAGGGCTGGGATGTGGACATCATTGCGCATAATCGCCGCGGCGGCCGGGTGCTGGGGATTTGCGGCGGGTATCAGATGCTCGGGCGCACGATATCTGATCCTCAGGGCATCGAGGGTCCGCCCGGCACCGTCGACGGCCTCGGCCTCCTGGATGTCGACACCGTCATGAAGCCGGAAAAACGGCTGGCGGTTGTATCCGGGCATCACATCGACAGCGGCGAAATCATCACCGGGTATGAAATTCACATCGGCACCACCAGCGGCCCCGATCAGGAGCGGCCGGTATTCCACATTGACGGCCGGCCGGAAGGGGCAACATCGCCGGATGGGCGGGTAAGCGGGGCATACCTGCACGGAATATTTGCCAAAGACGGTTTCAGATCGGCCTTTCTGCGCGCCATGGGTACCAGTGCCGGCGGCGTTGGCTACGAAGCCGGCGTTGATGCCACACTCGATACGCTCGCTGCGCATCTGGAAAACCATGTGAATGTCGACGGGCTTTTGGCCTTGCTCAGGTAAGTTCCAGAACCGCCAGCACAATGGCAATGGCCACCAGCCAGCCCCAGGCTTTCCAGATCACGCCGATACTGGCTTGCACATCTTCAGCGGTTGCGTCTTTTCGGCCTTCCGCATTCATGTATGGGCTGTCGACGCTCTTGCCGTCATAGACGCGGGGGCCAGCGATCGCGACGCCCAGTGCAGCTGCCAAAGCGGCTTCGGGCCAACCGGCATTCGGTGAATTGTGCAATCCCGCATCGCGCAGCATGACACGGACCGCGCGAACCGACTGGGCAGTCAGGCAAATCAGGAGGCCGCACAGTCGGGCAGGGATCAAATTCAACAGATCGTCGAAACGCGCTGAAGCCCAGCCAAACTCCCGGTAGCGCTCGTTTTGGTGGCCGATCATCGAATCTGCCGTATTGACGAATTTGTAGACGATGATCCCCGGAAGTCCGGCAACCGCAAACCAGAACACCGGAGCTGCGACGGCATCGGAAAAATTCTCGGCGCAGCTTTCAATCGCCGCGCGTGCAACTCCTGCCTCATCCAGTGCTTCAGGATCGCGGCCGACGATCCGGGAAACAGCGGACCGGCCGGCCTCAAGCCCACTGTTCAATCCTGATACCACGGCCTGAATATGTTCAACCAGGCTGCGCTGTGCGATCAGGATGCCGGCTATGACGATTTCAAGCACAAAACCCACCTGTCCCAGAGACTGGATAGTCAGACCAGCGAGGAGGCCCATTCCAACCAGAATAACGAGCAAGAACAGGCCTTTGAGGCGTTTTTCCGATCCTTGATTGAGAATTGTTTCCAGCCACGTGATGTAACGTCCCATCAACACAATTGGATGCGGCACTCTTGCCCACAAGGCACGCGGCTCGCCCATCAGCGCATCGAGTAGAAGGGCGAGCACCAGGCTCATTGCGTAACGTCCTTAAAATCTGCGGCGGTGTGCGGTGACATTGCACACAAGTGCAATCAAACACACACGAGATCAACTGCGATCGACAAAACTTATGTCGGTCTTGGGCACTCAATCGCCGAAACCGCAGTTGCGGGCAGCCGCCATTGGGCCTAGAACGGGTGCATCAGTTGGCGCTTCCTCGTGAAGCTGAAACAGCGTCCGGATCAGGTCGACCCACACAGGGGGCCATTCCCGGAGCCGACAGGCAAAAGGGTTGATTACAGACCCTTTCCGCGCGCGTGCAGGATCCGCCATCTGATTGAGGAGAAGGTGGAGCCGCATGAATATACGATCGACAGCCATAGTTTTTTTGTTAAGCGCGACCCCGGCCGCTGCGCATTTTGGCCATTTGGGGGATCTGGCGGGGCATGGCCACTGGATAGCCCTCGGAGCCGCAGTTGCTGCGGGCGCCATTGCGGCAGCCCTGGTGAAGCGGCGCAAGTCTTCAGAAGAGACAGACGATGTCTCGAGTGATGCGGAAGAAGCCGAGGATACAGCGTCATGAGCAAGATCGGTGTGATGGTTTGTGGCCACGGATCGCGCTCTCAGGCCGCAGTCGATGAATTTGCGGTCGTCGCGGAACGCCTGCGCGATCTTTTTCCGGACTGGCCCGTCGAATACGGTTATCTGGAATTTGCCAACCCACTCATTCGTGACGGGCTCGACAGCCTGCGTGAACAAGGATGCGATCACATCCTGGCGATCCCGGGCATGCTGTTCGCCGCCATGCATGCCAAGAATGACATTCCAAGCGTGCTGAACACCTATGCGGCCAGGCATGGGCTCAATATCCAGTACGGCCGCGACCTTGGCGTCGATCCCAAGATGATTGCCGCTGCCGGAGACCGCATCCGGGCGGCTGTCGAGAAGGCCGATGCCGACAATGGACCGGTTCCGGTGCATGAAACCTGTCTCGCGGTGATCGGCCGTGGGGCCAGTGATCCGGACGCCAACTCAAACGTATCAAAAGTGGCCCGCCTGCTGTGGGAAGGCATGGGATTTGGCTGGTGCGAAACCGGCTATTCCGGCGTGACGTTTCCCCTGGTTGAACCGTGCCTCGAACACGTCGCCAAACTCGGTTACCGCCGGGTGATCGTGTTTCCGTATTTCCTGTTCACCGGAATTCTGGTGGACCGGATATTCGGCTTCACCGATGAAGTCGCTGCCCGGCATCCCGAAATCGAATTCGTCAAGGCAGGTTACCTCAATGACCATGATCAGGTAATCGCCACATTTGCGGAGCGCGCAACCGAAATCCTCGACGGCGACAACGCCATGAACTGCGCCTTGTGCAAATACCGCACGCAGGTTCTGGGTTTTGAATCCGAAATCGGCATGCCGCAGGAATCACATCACCATCATGTGGAGGGGCAGGGCGCCAACGCACCTGGCTCCAATGTCGAGGACTGTAAGCTGTGTGACACCTTCTGCACCGGCGCATGCCGTTTGGTGGAGGGCGGACATCATCACCACCATGATCATGAGCACAGTCACAGCCATAGTCATGAGCATGAACATGGTCATAGTCACGACCATGATCATCCGCCATACCCGCACAGCGATCACCCGTTGGGACCCGAAAGCGTGCGTAAATACCTGAGCGATGGTGAGTAGACGTCGTGCTGGACTATGAAAAAGACCCGGCAGCCATATATGAGCGGTCTTTCAGCATCGTTCGCAGCGAACTGGCGCTGGATAATGTTCCAGACGACCTGGAACCCGTCGTCGTTCGCCTCGCCCATGCGTGCGGGATGACAGACATCGCCGGTGACCTTGCATTTTCTCATGATGTTGTTGTTGCCGCCACTGCGGCCTTGGGCGCAAACAAGCCGGTGCTTTGCGATTGTGAAATGGTCAAAGCGGGTATCATCCGGTCTTTCCTGCCGTCAAAAACAGAAGTGTTGGTGACACTCAACGAAGGGACGGTTCCGGAACTGGCGCAGCGCCTCAAGACCACCCGGTCCGCTGCCGCGGTCACCTTATGGCGGGATCACATTGAAGGTGCGGTTGTCGTCATTGGCAATGCGCCCACGGCTTTGTTTCAGGTGCTTGAGGTGTTGGATGAAGGCTGGCCCAGGCCTGCAGCCATACTGGCCTTTCCGGTCGGCTTTGTCGGGGCCGCGGAATCGAAGGCGGAACTGTTGGCCAATCCGCGCGGGGTTCCTTTTCTGACGCTTCGCGGACGCCGGGGAGGCTCGGCAATGGCCAGTGCGGCGCTGAACGCAATGGCTGCCCTGGTGTCGGACACCATGGCATGACCTCGCCCTGGCTGCACATCATCGGCATTGGCGAAGACGGTTTGGACGGCCTCTCC
>JAJFHM010000206.1 GCA_021775625.1 Hyphomicrobiales bacterium
CGGTTGTGGAAGAGCTGTTGCGAACCAATGATCCGGTTCTGATATCGTTTGCCGTCTCTCTTCTCGATGACGCAGGGATTGGTCATGCGGTGTTCGACACGAACATGAGCATTGCCGATGGAAGCCTGGGAATTTTGCCCCGTCGATTGATGGTGGATCCGAATCACATCAACTCGGCGCGGCACCTGCTCGGCGAGGCGGGTATTGGAGATGAGTGCAGTTGACCGAGGCGAAGTCCTGGAGACCTACGAGACAACCGATGACGGTTTTCTTGGAGGGGCACTCCACATGCTTCAACCCAAGCGCGGTTACCGGGCAGGCCTGGAAGCGGTATTCCTCGCTGCTGCAGTACCTGCAGCCCAAGGCGACGACGCCCTGGAAGCCGGCTGTGGGGTAGGGGTTGCATCGCTGTGTTTCGCACACCGGGTTGGCGGTGCCCGCATCACCGGGGTCGAACTGGAGCCCGCGCTCGTCGAACTTGCGAATGAAAACGCGCGGCGCAACGGTTTGAGCGATAGAAGCACATTCATGGCCTCCGACATTCGCGGCGGAACCAACGGTTCGGCGATTGAACAGAACAGCAGGTCGCATGTCTTCGCCAATCCGCCGTTTTTCACATCCGGAAGCGCCCGGCGCTCTGATGATGACTTGAAGAACAGGGCGCACATTTGCGAACGCCGCGATCTCGACGCATGGATCCGGTTCCTGGTTTCGATCGCCAGGCCTGGCGGCACCGTGACGTTAATCTATCGGGCTGAGGGGTTGGGAGATCTGCTGCGGCATCTGCACCGCCGGGTTGGCGATTGCCATATCCTGCCACTTTATCCAAGGTCCGCCCAACCGGCCAGCCGGGTAATCATCCAGGGCGTCAAGGGATCGAAGGCTCCGACCACATTGTTGCGCGGATTGGTGCTGCACGGGGAGGGCGACGACTTCACGCCAGAGGTGCAGGCCGTCTTGCGTCACGGTGAGGCCCTGCACATCGCGTGAATTGCGCTTGCCGCGGGCAGGCCGCATCACTATTTAAGAGCGCTATGTCTGAGAAAAAGAACAAGAAACCATCTCTGCTCGGCAGGTTGCTTCCGAAACGGTTCCGCAGAGACTATCCGGTCGTTCCCGTGGTCCGCCTCACGGGTGCGATTGGCATGGGCTCTGCCCTGCGTCCCGGCCTGTCGTTGAGCAGTTGCGCGGCAACCCTTGAAAAAGCCTTTTCAACCGGCCGTGCCGACGCAGTTGCCATTGCAATCAATTCGCCGGGCGGATCGCCGGTTCAATCGAACCTGATTTTCAAACGCATCCGCGCGCTTGCGGAAGAAAAATCGCTGCCGGTATACACCTTCTGCGAAGATGTAGCAGCATCCGGCGGTTACTGGCTCGCCTGCGCCGGCGACAAGATCTATGCCGATCCGAGTTCCATCATCGGCTCCATTGGCGTGGTGTCGTCCGGTTTTGGTTTCGATAAGGCGATTGAGAAGCTGGGCATCGAGCGCCGCGTTTATACCGCAGGCGAGCGCAAGGTCATTTTGGACCCGTTCCAGCCGGAAAAACCCAAAGACGTGAAACAGCTCCTGGCACTCCAAAAGGAGATGCACCAGTCGTTCAAATCACTCGTGATGGAACGCCGCGGAACCGCTCTCAACGGAGATGAGAAAGCTCTGTTCAGTGGAGAATTCTGGACCGGTGAAAAGTCGCGGGAACTGGGCCTGATTGACGGTACCGGTGATCTCCGCTCGGTCATGCGCGAAATATTTGGCGACAAGGTTCAACTCAAGCTTGTCAGCGCCGACAAGGGTCGGCTCATGCGCAGACTGGGGCTGGGGCAGTTGTCTGCGGCAAGTTCGATCCTGAGCGGCGGAGGCGGTGTCAGCATTGTGGAAGACGCTCTGGCGGCGCTTGAAACCCGGGCTCTATGGGCCCGCTTCGGGCTCTAGAGCACATTTCGATCATACGGGCTCATTTGATGGCGCAGATCGGTCCTCTCGATAAGGCGTGGCGTGCAGCGCGATGCGGTGCATCGGGCAAGCGCCACAACGCTGTCGAAGAGCCGATCTGCGCCATCAAATGAGCCCGTATGATCGAAATGTGCTCTAATTCGCAATCTTCGCGCTGGCCGCTTCAATCGCGCGCAATCGTTCAGAAAGAATTTGATCCGGCGGCACACCATCAAGCACACCAAGTGCGCTGAGCGTCACTTCCGCCGTGCCGGATAACCCGGCGATGTAGCACACAGTGCCCTCCGAACCGGCGTGTTGCAGCAGTTCTTCGATGGCAAGCGCTGCACTGGTGTCCACATGGGCCGCTTCGGTGAAATCGAAGATGATCGCCTTGTGACCAGCCATGCCGGCGCCGGCCTGCTGCACGAGTTCGCGCGCCGAGGCATATGAAAAGCGGCCCCGCAGCGAGACAACGCTGATCATGCCGTTCTGCTTTCCGAGCGCGGCGCGTTCTTCCGGCGAAAACTGGTCGCCTTCCTGTGGCAATGCGACCGCCGACACGCCCTTGAGTTCCTCGCTTTCCATCCAGCGCGCGGTGACAAAGCCCGCCAGGACCAGGCCGACAGTCACTGCCGTAATCAGATCGACGAACACAGTCAGCCCAAGGGTCACCAGCATGACCAGCAGCTTGTCCTTTGGCGCACGGCGAATGCGTTTGAGATAGCCCCAGTCGATGATGTCCCAGCCGACCTTCATGAGAATGCCGGCGAGGACCGCATGTGGGATCTGCTCCGCCAACGGGCCGAGACCGAGCACCAGTGCCAGAAGGATCAGCGCGTGCAAAGCGCCCGAAATTTGCGTCCGTCCACCGGCCCGCACGTTGATTACGGTGCGCATCGTCGCGCCGGCACCGGGAAGCCCGCCGATCAGACCTGCCGCCATGTTGCCGATGCCCTGTCCGATGAGTTCGCGGTTCGAATTGTGGCGGGTGCGGGTGATCGAATCCGCCACCAGGGACGTGAGCAGGCTGTCGATCGAGCCAAGCAATGCCAGGATCAGCGCCGGCTGAACGATGAGATGCAGTTCGTCCCATGGAATAATCGGAATGTAGAGGCTGGGCAGGCCGGTCGGCACAGTGCCGATGACCGGCGCATCCGTCAGCACAAACAGGCCAAGCAAAGTGCCCATGACCAACGCGGCCAGCGGCCCCGGCAAATAAGCGGCGAGGCGGGCCGGCCAGAAAATCATCAAGAGCAATGAGAGAGTTGCGATGATAAGGGCGTGTGCATTCATGCCCGCGAACGCCGATGGCCACGCAGCAATAGAACCTAACGGTCCCCCAGGCACCGTGGGCAGGCCCAGGAAGGGCAGGACCTGGATGGTGATGATGATAACCCCGATGCCGGACATGAACCCCGACACCACGGAGTAAGGGGTGTAGGAGACATAGCGCCCGACACGCATCAGACCGAACAGGATCTGCAATGCACCGCCAAGAAAGACGATGGCGAAGGCTTCGTTCAGGTTGCTTGCGTGCTCGGCGACAATTGCCGCCATTACCACGGTCATCGGGCCCGTCGGGCCGGACACCTGCGACTTGGTACCGCCAAAGACGGCAGCGAAAAAGCCGACCGCGATGGCGCCGTAAAGCCCGGCAATTGCACCGACGCCGGACGCCACCCCAAACGCCAGTGCCAATGGCAGCGCCACCACGGCAGCCGTTACGCCGCCGTAGATATCGCCGCGTATGGAGGTCAGATTCATCCGTCCGCGCCCTTTGATGCTCAACCAGCCCTAGTCCCGCAGTGCGTCCATGCCGAATAAGGACCTATTGCGTCCTGGCAAAAGGGTCAACACCCTCCATGGTCGCAATTCCGCTTGAGTCCGAATTCTGCCCGTCGCAAGCTGGCTCCCATGGCGAAAGACACGGACAAGACCGCAGAACAGGACTTCCGGCAACTCTGGCCGACCGTGATGCTTGAGCGCATCATTCCAGGCCATGAACAGGCAAACGGAATTCTGGGCGAATATATCGAGGATATGGATGCCAAAAGCCTCGATATGACCACCGATTATCTCGGCGGCAACCTTCTTACCCATGAACACCCGGCGGTGGTGTGGCTGCGCGAATGCGTCAACAAGACGGTGATGGACTATTTTCAACACCTCGATATGGACTACGGCATCAAATGGTCTTTACAGGGCTGGGCAAATGTCAACCGGCTGGGCGATTATCACGATGTTCATAACCACCCGCATGCCTATTTGAGCGGGACGTATTATGTCCGAATTCCAGACGCGCCGCCGAGTACTGGCCGGCGCAAGGACCTCAGGCCCGGTTGCATTTCGTTTTACGATCCGCGCGGTGCCGTGAACATGAACGCAATCAAGCGTGATCCCTATATCGAAATGGAGCATACGGTCGATCCGAGCCCGGGCATGATCCTGCTGTGGCCGGCATTTCTGCACCATTTCGTCCACCCCAACCTGAGCGGCGATCCGCGCATCAGTGTTTCATTCAACGTGGTGTTGAACTGGTCGAACGATTATCTGCCTGAGCAATGAAGGTGGGCTCGCGATGATGCCGATCACCCGATTGGGAGTGCCGGATTACACTTTCTCCAGCACTCTCACGCTGTTGGGTTGTGTGAAGCTGCGGCCGCCGCCTGGAACCGTTCTGCCGAGTTGATCAAATGTGTTTTGGATGGCGCTGGCCTTGCGTTCCGCAATGGCTGTGCGCGCTGCATCGACGCGGGTCATTTCGGAGATGAATTCCGCGGCTGTTTCATAGACATAGGCGGTGTCATATGTTTCGCGCGCGATACAGCGAAATCCCGACACACCATCCAGGGCCGCCTGGGCGGCGGTGCGAACGGCCAGTTCATCGTCAATCAGCCTGTCGAGCTCGTAAGACGGGCCTTCAGGAGTGGGTTCGAGAACGTAAAGAACGCCTCCCGGCTTTAATATCCGGTGCGCCTCGCCGAGCGCCTTCGCCATCTGATCGGTGGGCACATGGTGCAGCGAGTACCAGAACGTGACCGCGTCATATGTCTGGTCTTCGAGCGGCAGCGCCTGACCGACGCCCTCCACATAATCGCCTGCGTTTTCGGTATCCCTGTTTCTTGCGATTTCGATCTGCGCCGCTGTGCACTCGATCCCGGTGGGCATTGCTTCCGACTGCCGCAACCGGCGTATCAGCCATCCGGTGCCACAACCGATATCCGCCACGCGCGCGCCGCGCAGCGCAACCAGCCGGTTCATGGCTTCAAAATGAACGTCTTCCGGTGTGGCGGTCATAATCATTCTGCTGGGTGAGTAATCAGCGCGTGGGCACCTTGTCCAGCTTGTCTTAGTGTGATCTCGGTCAGGTGTCGACTGTCGGTTCACGTGGGCCTGTGATTCTTTCCAGAAATGTCGCCGCCGCCTTTTCCACGCCGACATAGGGATGACGGCTCAAGTCGAAATGCCGTCCGGGAGCTCCTGTTGCCGCAATTCGTCTGCTCATGCACCACACACCCTTGCTTGACCGGGCGCGGAGCCAAAAGTAGGTTGCGCCCACTTCTGGCATCACCACACACTGAGTCGCACTCATGTCTGAGACTGCCCTTCCCGAGGATAGCGCCCTGTCGCCCCTCAGGTCCTTCCAGGGCCTTATCCTGACGCTGCAGCGTTATTGGGCGAGTTATGGCTGTGTCATACTCCAGCCCTATGACATGGAGGTCGGTGCGGGCACGTTTCATCCCGCCACCACCTTGCGTTCGCTCGGACCCCGTCCGTGGAAAGCGGCTTATGTGCAGCCCTCGCGCCGCCCGGCCGACGGGCGCTATGGCAATAACCCGAACCGGGTGCAGCATTACTACCAGTTTCAGGTGATCATCAAACCGTCGCCGCCGGATCTGCAGGAGCTTTATCTCAACTCGCTGTATGCCATCGGCATCGATCCTGAAATCCATGACATCCGCTTTGTGGAGGACGACTGGGAGAGCCCTACGCTTGGAGCCTGGGGGCTCGGATGGGAAGTCTGGTGCGATGGTATGGAAGTCTCGCAGTTCACCTATTTTCAGCAGGTCGGCGGCATTGACTGTGCACCGGTCTCCGGCGAACTGACCTATGGGCTTGAGCGCCTGGCGATATATGTGCAGGGTGTCGACAACATTTTCGATCTCAATTTCAACGGTCTTGAGGGCGACGACAAGATCACCTACCGCGACGTCTTCCAGCAGGCCGAGCAGGAATATTCCCGCTTCAATTTCGAGCATGCCGATACCGATCTGCTGCTGCGCCACTTTGCCGACGCGGAAGGGGAATGCCATGCCCTGATTGAGGCCGGTGCCAGCGGCGACCGTCATGAGATGGCGCTGCCGGCTTATGATCAGTGCATCAAGGCGAGCCATCTGTTCAACCTGCTGGACGCCCGCGGTGTTATTTCGGTGACGGAACGGCAGTCTTACATTCTGCGCGTGCGCGATCTGGCCAAGGCCTGTGCGGAAGCCTGGCTCAAGACTGAAGCCGGCGGCGGGGAGGGTGCACATGCCTGACCTTCTGCTTGAGCTGTTTTCCGAGGAGATCCCGGCCCGCATGCAGGCCCGTGCGGCGGACGACCTGAAGGCGCTGGTCTCGGATGCCCTGAAGAGTGCAGGCTGCGGCTTCGAAGACGCCGAGGCCTGGGCGACGGCACGGCGTCTGACTTTGGCGGTGAAGGGCCTGCCGGAAAGCCAGCCGGACGTTACAGAAGAGCGCAAGGGACCAAGGGTCGGTGCGCCGGATAAGGCCATTGAAGGCTTCCTCGGCTCCGTCGGCCGCACGCTCGACCAATGTGAGATCAGGGAAGACAAGAAAGGGCAATATTACGCCGCCGTCATTGAGAAGAAGGGCGGGCCGGTGGCCGACGTCATTGCCGCGATCGTGCCCGATATGATGGCACGCTTCCCGTGGCCCAAATCCATGCGCTGGGGATCGGGTTCGCTGCGTTGGGTGCGCCCGCTCCGGTCCATTCTGTGTTTGTTCGACGGCAAGGTGGTGCCGTTTGAAATAGGCGGTATTGCGTCCGGCGCGGTGACATATGGCCACCGGTTCCACGCCCCCGGCGCCATCGAAGTGACCGGACTTGAGGACTACCTCGCCAAGCTGAAATACGCCCGGGTCATGCTCGAAAGCGCCACCCGTGCCAAGGCCATTTCAAGCCAGGCCGGCAAGCTTGCCGCTGCCGCCGGGCTGGACCTGGTGGAGGATGAAGCCCTGTTGCGGGAGAACGCCGGTCTTGCCGAATGGCCCGTGGTGCTGATGGGTGCTTTCGATGAGGCCTTCCTGGAAGTTCCGCCCGAGGTGCTCACAACCTCCATGAAATCGCACCAGAAGTGTTTTTCGCTGCGCGATCCGGAAACCGGCAAGCTCGCCAACAGGTTCATACTGGTGTCCAACCTGCACGCAGAGGACAAGGGCGAGGCCATAATCGCCGGCAATGAGCGCGTCATCGCCGCACGTCTGTCCGATGCGCGCTTCTTCTGGGACCAGGACCGCAAGACAAAGCTCGAAGATCTCCTGCCGCAGCTGCAACAGATCATCTTTCACGCCAAACTCGGAACGCAGGCGGAACGGGTGGCGCGGCTGGAAGCGATCAGTGCTGACATCGCCGGTCTGATCGGAGCCGATGCCGCAGCCGCGCAACAGGCGGCCCGCCTTTGCAAATGCGATCTCGTCACCGAAATGGTCGGCGAGTTCCCGGAGCTGCAAGGTCTGATGGGCCGCTATTATGCTCTCGAAGAAGGGCTTTCCGCGGATGTGGCCGACGCCATGGCACAGCACTACCAGCCGCAGGGCCCCTCGGACGCGGTGCCCGAAGGCGGAGTGGCGCAGGCCGTGGCGCTGGCCGACAAGATCGACACCCTTGTCGGCTTCTGGGCGATCGATGAAAAGCCGACCGGGTCGAAAGACCCCTACGCCCTGCGCCGGGCAGCCCTCGGTTTCATCCGCACCGTGCTCGACAGGGGCCTTCGTTTGCGGCTCTCGCCGGTGATCCAGTTTGCCCTGGCGCGGCTCGGCCCTACGCTTGACCGGCTGAACGAGGGCGGCGAGCGCAAGACGCTTGTGCGTGCGGTGCATGATTCCCTGCTGCGCGGAGACAATTACCTGCTCGCCTTCTTCGCCGACCGGCTGAAGGTTCACTTGCGCGACCAGGGCGCCCGGCATGATCTCATCGATGCGGTTTTCGCGCTCGGCGGACAGGATGATCTGGTGTTGATCGTGAAGCGGGTCGAAGCCTTGGGTGCGTTCCTTGACACCGATGATGGCGCCAATCTGTTGGCCGGCGTCAAGCGCGCCCAGAACATCCTGCGCATCGAGGAGAAGAAAGACGGCGCCAGTTTCGACGGCGCACCCGCCACAGCGCTCTTCGTCCAGGACGAAGAAAAGTCGTTGGCTCAGGCCATCGAGGACGTTTCCGTCAGGACCGCCACGGCGACCTCGGCAGAAGATTTCGAGGCCGCCATGACCGCGCTCGCCGGGTTGCGGGCGCCGGTTGACGCGTTCTTCGATGCCGTGACAGTCAACGCCGACGATCCGGCACTGCGTGAAAACCGCCTGAAGCTGCTCTCCAGAATCCGCGCCGCGACCCAGTCGGTGGCCGATTTCAGCAGGATTGAATCTTAATCATCACGTCGTGGTCTGATGCCGTTTCGCGCGCCCTGCGGCAAGGCAGCGGGTTGACCGGGGCGGCCTGCCTGTGCATGTAACCGTCATGTGCGGGGTGTTGGACTGAGTCGCTGCCGCGCAGGTCATTTCAGGTACTCGATACATACTGGTTAAGGCAGGGCAGGCAATGTCTGATTCCGCAACAAGATGGGTGTACAGGTTTGGCGATGGGGTCGCCGATGGCGCTGCTGAAATGCGCGAATTGCTGGGCGGCAAGGGCGCAAATCTGGCTGAGATGTGCAATCTCGGGCTGCCGGTTCCGCCGGGATTCACGCTCACCACTCAGGTCTGTACGGCGTTCTATGAAAGCGACAGGCAGTATCCTCCCGAGCTGAAATCACAGGTCGATGAAGCGCTCGCCCATGTTGGCGATCTGGTCGGCATAGAATTCGGCGATAAGAGCAATCCGCTGCTCGTTTCCGTGCGGTCCGGTGGGCGCGCCTCGATGCCGGGAATGATGGATACGGTCCTCAATCTCGGTCTCAACGATGAAACCGTTGAGGGCCTGGCGGCCAGGTCCGGCGATGAGCGTTTCGCCTATGACAGTTATCGCCGTTTCATCCAGATGTATTCCGATGTGGTGCTGGGTCTCGATCACTTCGAGTTTGAAGACATCCTCGAAGTGTTCAAGGAAGACAACGATTATGAAAACGACACGGATCTGACCGCCGAGGACTGGCGCGGCATCATTGCGCGCTACAAGGAGAGTGTTGAGGAAAGCCTCGATGCACCGTTCCCGCAGGATGTCCAGGAACAGCTCTGGGGCGCCATTGGCGCTGTCTTCGGCTCATGGCACAACCAGCGTGCGATCACCTACCGCAGGCTGCACGACATCCCCGATGACTGGGGCACGGCGGTCAACGTTCAGGCCATGGTGTTCGGCAACATGGGCGACGGCAGCGCCACCGGCGTGGCGTTCACCCGCAATCCCTCGACCGGGGCGAAGGAACTTTACGGCGAGTTTCTCGTCAACGCGCAGGGTGAAGACGTGGTTGCCGGCATCCGCACGCCGCAGAACATAACGGAACGCGCCCGCGAGGAGGCAGGTTCAGACAAGCCGTCCCTGGAGCGGTTGATGCCGGAAGTGTTCACGCAACTCCGGGCGATTTACGAAAAGCTCGAAGGTCACTACCGTGACATGCAGGACATCGAGTTCACCATCCAGAACGGCAAGCTCTGGATGCTGCAGACACGCTCGGGCAAGCGCACAGCCAAGGCGGCGTTGAAGATCGCCGTCGATATGGCGGAAGAAAAACTGATCGAAGAACACGAAGCCGTCGGCCGCATCGATCCCGCCTCGCTCGACCAGTTGCTGCATCCGACACTTGATCCCGATGCCGAACGTGAAGTTCTGGGGGTCGGCCTGCCGGCGTCACCCGGGGCCGCGTGCGGTGAAATCGTCTTCAACCCGGACGAAGCGGAGAGGCTCAAGTCAAAAGGCCATGCGGTGATTCTGGTGCGCGTCGAGACCAGTCCGGAAGACATTCACGGCATGCATGCAGCAGAGGGCATCCTCACGACGCGCGGCGGTATGACCAGCCACGCGGCCGTGGGCGCCCGGGGAAGGGGGGGACCGTGCGTGTGGGGCGCCGGCGGCATTCGGATCGGGTATGTAGATGGAACCATGCACGCGACCGGCGGGGTTGTGTACAAGGGCGGCG
>JAJFHM010000207.1 GCA_021775625.1 Hyphomicrobiales bacterium
CGGCAGGTGATAGACCAGCATGGCCCGGGCGCCGGCATAGGTAAGTTCCTTCTGGCGGCCGCGGCGGTCCTCGCAAAGTTTGAGTATGGCGCCGAGATATTCATCCGGCACCAGAATGGTGGCCTCGATCCAGGGCTCTTCTATGTGATCGATCTTGATCGGATCGGGCAGGTCGACCGGGTTGTGCAGTTCCTTCATCTCGCCGTCCGTCATGTGGACGTGGTAGACGACGCTGGGGGCGGTGGTGATCAGTTCGATGTCGAACTCGCGCTCGATGCGCTCGCGAATGATCTCCAGATGGAGCAGACCCAGAAAACCGCAGCGGAAACCGAAACCGAGTGCTGCACTGGTTTCCATCTCGTAGTGAAAACTTGCATCATTGAGGCGCAGGCGGCCCATGGCCTCGCGCATATCCTCAAACTGGGACGCGTCGACCGGGAAAAAGCCGCAGAACACAACCGGCTGCGCCGGCTGAAAGCCCGGCAGGGGTTCTGCCGTCGGGTTCTTTTCTTCCGTGATGGTGTCGCCGACGCGGGTGTCGGCGACCTGCTTGATTGCCGCCGTCAGATAGCCGATCTCGCCGGGCCCAAGCTCTGCAACCTTTTCCTGCTTGGGGCGGAAGATGCCGACCTGATCGATCTGATAGGCGCCTCCGGTCGCCATCATCTTGACCTTCTGGCCCTTCTTCATCACCCCTTCGATAATGCGCACCAGCACGACGACGCCGAGATAAGCGTCATACCAGCTGTCCACCAGCATCGCCTTGAGGGGTTTGTCGCGGTCGCCTTGCGGGGCCGGCAGGCGGTTTACGATGGCTTCCAGAACATCGGTGATGCCGAGGCCGGTCTTGGCGGAAATCTCGACGGCATCGGTGGCATCCAGCCCGATCACGTCCTCGATCTGCTGGCGCACCCGGTCGGGCTCGGCCGCCGGCAGGTCGATCTTGTTGAGGACGGAAACGATGTCGTGATTGTTTGCGATCGCCTGATAGACATTGGCAAGGGTCTGCGCTTCGACACCCTGGGAGGCGTCGACCACAAGCAACGAGCCTTCGCAGGCGGCAAGCGAGCGGTTGACCTCATAGGCGAAATCCACGTGGCCCGGCGTGTCGATCAGATTGAGCTGATAGGTCTCGCCGTTTTGCGCCGTGTAGTCGAGGCGCACGGTCTGCGCCTTGATGGTGATGCCGCGTTCACGCTCAAGCTCCATCGAATCCAGCACCTGCTCTTTCATCTCGCGCGCGCTCAGGCCGCCGCAGGTCTGAATCAGGCGGTCGGCGAGCGTCGATTTCCCATGGTCGATATGGGCGACGATGGCAAAGTTGCGGATACGGTGGAGTGGTGTCATGGCGCGCGCTTTTAACCCGGATTGGCAATCAAGTCACGGGCGCAGATTAGAGCGCTGCATACTTATGCGGTAACGTTTGATGATGCCAAATCGGCTCGCCGGCAGCGTTGCAGCGCTTGCCCGATACACCGTATCGCGCTTCGCGCCGCGCCTTGCCAGGCGAACCGGTTTGGCACCATCAAACGTTACCGTATAAGTATGCAGCGCTCTAACCGCGGGTCTCAGCAATGATCCAGTCACGAAAGGCGCGGATTTTCGGGGTTTCAAGCGCGCCCGGCGGATAGACCACGTGATAGGCGTAATTGCCTTCAAGCGCCAGTTCGAACGGCCGCACCAAACGCCCCGCGGCAATGTCGTCCTCAACCAGCTTGGAGCGCCCCAGCGCCACGCCGTCGCCCTGGACGGCTGCCATAATGCCGAGATCGGATGATTCATAAGACGCGCCCCGGGTGGCATCCACATGTTCCACACCGGCGGCAGCGAGCCACATCTTCCAATCGAGATGAAACACATCGTGGATGAGGGCGTGATGCACCAGGTCTTCCGGCCGCTCAAGCGGATGCGGTCCGCTCAACAGGTCAGGACTGCAGACCGGAAATAAGTCCTCATCCATGAGAAAGTCGGACTCAAGGCCTGGATATTGTCCCGGACCATAGCGCAGGGCGATGTCGATATCGTCGTTCACAAAGTCAACCAGGTGATCCGCCGTGGTGAGACGCACGTCGATGTCCGGGTGCAAAGCACGGAAACTGCGCAGCCGCGGCAAAAGCCACTTGGAAGCGAAAGAATCCAGGGTTGAGAGATTGATCGCCCCTTCGCCGCCCTGGGCGCGGGCGCGCAATGTTGCGCGCGCCAGACGGCCGAGGATGACGCGCACTTCCTGGGCGTAAACCTCGCCCGTGGTGGTCAATGTCACCGAGCGGGTGGTGCGCCGGAACAGGGGTTGGCCAAGGTCGTCCTCAAGCTGGCGCACGGCGCGGCTGACCGCACCGTGGGTGACGTGGATCTCATCGGCAGCCCTTGAAAAGCTGGCATGGCGTGCGGCAGCTTCAAAGGCGCGGAGGGCGTTGAGAGGTGGCAATCTGAGCACGGTGGGTTTTTGTTCTATTTGTGAGCTAATCTCACATATGTTCTGAAAAACTATCGTTTGTCAAACACGGTGTCTAACGCCACTTTCTCCCCAAGCATAAAGGAGATAAGCCATGAGCATCACACACACCGAATACACATCTTCCACACAAACTGTGAGCAAAACTCATGTTTTGCTCAGGATTCAGTCGGTTGTGCACACGCTCTATCAATGGGCGGACCGGGCGAAAAAGCGGCGCGAATTGCGCGAGCTGCTGGCCAGTGACAACCACATATTCTCGGACATCGGGCTGCAGCGCCACGATGTTGCGCGGGAAGCCTTCAAGCGGTTCTGGGTGGCTTGATCCACAAAGGCCAATTTTAGTATCAATCGTTACCCCTGTCTGCGCAGGGGTGACGAACCTTTTG
>JAJFHM010000208.1 GCA_021775625.1 Hyphomicrobiales bacterium
AGGATGAGGCCGTGGCGTGAAGCGCCGCCGCACCTCACGCGCTTTTATTTACTTAATACTCATTCAACGAGCGCACTTTGATGCATTCCCGGTTCAGGTCATGAACTCATAAATACCACCCATTGTGTTTGGTCAGGAGGGTTCGAATGCTGGAAAACAAGCGCAAGATCAGGCTTGTTCCCTTATCGAGCATTGTTTGCCTGCAGGCGGGCCCTCCTGGCCAAACCCTCCGGGCGCGACGGATTTGTGTTGCGCGTGCGTTGCAAAGGTTTGAAAACCGGGCGGTATCCAGCACCTTTGCGCCGGCTCGCAACGCAAATCCGTCGGTGCACAATGGGTGCTATTTATGAGTTCATGACCTAGGGTAGCGGGAACAACGCAATGTGCGCCGGGGGCGGCGAGTGAAACCACCTACTGGGGGTGGACCAGGACCATGCCTGAATTGATTCGCAGGCTGTTGCCGGTCGTCGGTGACCGGATTGCGCCCAACGTGCGCCAGATGCTCGACGACCGCCAGCCCACCATCTGGCTGCTCGCGGCCGTCATCGGCGCCGTCGTCGGTTACGCCGTGCTCATCTTTCGCTACACCATCGGCAATGTGCAAAGTCTCTGGCTCGGCCACGCCGGGCACGATGTGGTGGCGACGCTTGCCGCAGACAAGCCGTGGTGGCTGATTCTCATCGTTCCAGCATTAGGCGGGCTGCTGGTCGGACTGCTTCTGCAATACGCCCTGCCGAAACGCCGGCCCGAAGGGGTTGCCGACGTTATCGAGGCCAAGGCCATCGGCGGCGGACACATAAACTTCATCCACGGACTGGGCTCGGCCCTGGTGGCGGCGATTTCGCTGGGGGCCGGCGCCAGCGCCGGCCGCGAAGGCCCCGCCGTGCATCTTGGCGCGACGCTTGCCTCGGGCATCGGCCGGCACTTCCAACTGCCCGCATCCGCCAAGCGCACCTTGCTGGGCTGCGGCGTGGCGGCTGCGGTCTCCGCGTCGTTTAATGCACCTATCGCCGGCGTGTTGTTCGCGCTTGAAGTCATCCTCGCGCATTATGCCCTGAGCGCCTTCATCCCCATCGTCATCGCCAGCGTCTGCGCAACGCTGGTCACGCGCAACCACTTCGGCGACTTCCCGGCCTTCATCCTGCCGGACTACGAAATCACCTCTTACTGGGAATTTCCGGCCTTTGCGTTGTTGGGCATCACCTGCGGCGTGGTGGCGATCTGTTTCCAGTTCGTTGCCATGAGCGCGGAATGGGCGGCCCGCGGCATTACCATGCCATTGTGGCTGCGGCCGGTGGTCGGCGGCGTCATGATCGGCGCCATTGGTGTGTTCCTGCCGGAGATCCTGGGTGTCGGCTACGAGGCGACCAACGCCGCACTGACCCAGAAATTCACGCTTGTCATGCTGCTGGTCCTGCTGGTGGCCAAGACCGTTGCCACCTCGATTACGCTGGCGAGCCGGTTCGGCGGCGGTGTGTTCTCGCCATCGCTCTATCTCGGCGCCATGACCGGCGCCGCCTTCGGCATCATCGCCGCCTGGGTGTTTCCCGAATACGCCTCCAGCAACGGGCTTTATGCAATTGTCGGCATGGGTGCCGTGGCTGCCGCCGTACTGGGCGCGCCCATATCGACCGCACTCATCGTGTTTGAGCTGACCCTCGATTATCAGGTCGTCATCGCCGCCCTGCCCGCCATCTCGCTGGCGTCCGGCATGATGCAGGCTTTCCATGGCCAGAGCTTCTTTCACTGGCAGCTCTCACAGCGCGGCTTGTTCCTGCACGAAGGCCGCCACCAGCAGATCGTCCGCGAGATCCATGTGCGCGACATCCTCACGCCCCTGAGCGAAGAAGAAGCGGCAGAGCCTCCCGAACGCGACGACGAGATGCCGATGCTGACGCCCGAAGACACCCTTGCAGCAGCCCTGCGCGCCTTCGACATGGCAAGCTATACCCGCATCCCCGTGGTCGACGGATCCGATACCTCAAAGGTCCTGGGCTGGGCCGAACACATCACTGCCCTCAACACCTACAACAAGGCACTGGTCGACGCGCACGTGGAGGAGCATCGTTAGCGGCAGCCGTGGTATTTCATGCAGCCGCGATAATCTCTATTGCCGTAGCCCCAGTTTGCCGAACACCGCCGACTCCACCGTGAACACCGTCCGGCATATTTGCGATAGCGATGTGAGCGGCGATAGCGCCGTTTGGTGTAGCGCTTCCTGTGTCCGTAATAATAGGGCTGGTGTCCGTAATAGTAGCCATGCCGGTAATAGTGATGCGGATAATAATGGCGCGGATAATGGCCGGTGTAGATGCTGATGCCGGGGCCATAATATCCGAAGCTGTAATATCCGGTCGCCTGGGATGGTTTTGAAGACCCGCACACCACCACAAGAGCCGCCATCACGGTCAGAACTCTCAGGAACTTCATGATTTTCTCCAATCACTCATAACGCCACGCAACGCGGCGCCGTGAGGATTGAAGCGTGCAACTTGGACACTGTTAGGGCGTTGACCTGCGTTAAAACCGGGGCCGGGTTAAGGCTCTCGCAAAAGTGATGTCAGCGGCAGCCGTGATAGGCCATGCAGCCGCGATAGTTGGAATTGCCGTGTCCCCAGTTGGCGGCACAGCGCCGGCTCCAGGCCTCACAGCTGCCGCCGCGCTTGCGATAAGCGCCCTGGTGGTGCGGGTGATCGTGCGGCCGGGACGAGTAAAAATATGGGCTCACGAAATGCGGCAGGTGCACATGGCTGTGGCCGCGCGGATCGGGTCCGTAAACGTCGAACCAGACATGGGCTTTCGCTGCAACCGGCGTCAGCGCGACACAGCCTGCAACAAGCCCCGCAATCACAAACCCAAATTTCGAACCCGTCATCGAACTCTCCAGCACGCCGATATCATAGGCGCATTCTACCGGCAGACCCGCGCGCCTGTCCAATCACCAGGTGCTTATTGTCGTGCCGCCGGTGCGACACCGTTGCCACACCCCCGATTGTCATCCCCGACTTGATCGGGGATCCAGTAGGCACCATCCTTCGAGATATGGACCGAGATCAACAATACTGGGTGTACATTTTGTCAAGTCAGATTGGCGGCACCCTCTTACGTTGGCGTCACCAACGATCTCATCCGTCGTGTCTACGAACATCGCGAACAATCGATCGCAGGTTTCACATCGAAACACAACGTTCACCGACTCGTCCACTTTGAGGAATTCGGTGACATAAAGCTCGCGAATGCGCGCGAGAAGCGGCTGAAAAGGTGGAACCGGCAGTGGAAGATAAACCTGATTGAAAAACAAAATCCGGATTGGGTCGACTTGTATCCGAACATCGCCGGGCCATGCGGCTACTGGATCGTCCGGTCAAGCCGGACGAGGACAATTCTGAGCGCTTTTGCTGGATAAAACAACGAGGGCTCAACGCCTTTTCAGTGCGATGCCGTGGCCGGCCTGCTCGGGCGGGTCGAGTGAGCGGTGGTCGGCATGGATCTCGGCGAGCCGCGCCTGCACACCGGGCAGAAAGGTCTCAATGCGGCGCTCGTTGAGATTGAAGGCCAGCACTTTGACTTCATTGGTGGCAGACAGCACGCCGTCTTGTTTGCGCCACAGATGGTGAAAGATGATGAAGCGCTTGTCATCATGGGACAGCA
>JAJFHM010000209.1 GCA_021775625.1 Hyphomicrobiales bacterium
GATTTTTATCGCTGGCAAAAGGCGTTGTACGAGCAGGGCTGGGTATCGCCGCACTGGCCGGTGGAACATGGCGGCACTGGATGGACGCCGGTCCAGTATCAGATCTATGATGAGGAAAGTTTCGCTGCCGGCGCGCCCAGGGTCATCCCCTTCGGCATCAATCTGGTCGGCCCGGTCATCATCAATTTCGGATCCGACTTTCTTAAGCAACGGTTTCTCAAACCGATGCAGAGCGGCGAGGAGTTCTGGTGCCAGGGCTTTTCCGAGCCGGGCTCCGGCTCCGATCTCGCGTCCCTGAAAACCAAGGCTGTGCGCGAGGGTGACCATTATCTGGTCAACGGCCAGAAAACCTGGACTACTCTCGGCCAGCTTGCGGACTGGATTTTCCTGCTGGTGCGCACCGATCCCGATGCGAAGCAGCAGATGGGCATTTCCATGCTGCTGGTGGACCTAAAATCCCCCGGCGTTGAAATGCGCCCGATCATCACCATGGACGGCGATCACCACGTCAACGAGTTCTTCTTCGACAATGTGAAAGTGCCGGCAGAACATCTCATTGGCGAAGAAAACAAGGGCTGGGACTACGCAAAATTCCTCCTGGTCAACGAGCGCATGGGAATTGCCAGCGTCGGCCAGTCCAAATCCGAGCTTGAACTGCTCAAGGAAGTTGCCCGCCTCGAACGCAAGAACGGCAAGTCTCTGATCGAAGACCCGCTGTTTCAGGCCAAGCTGTCGAGGCTGGAAATTGACCTCATGGCGCTTGAGTACACCAACCTCCGCATGCTCACATCCGCAAGCGACAGGGCCTCGGTGGGCGCGCTGTCGTCCTATCTCAAGATCCGCGGATCCGAACTCCAGCAGACCATCATGGAACTTTCCATGGAGGCGGTCGGACCTTATGCAGCGCCCTGGATCCCGCAGGCCAATGATGCGGACTGGAACGGCAAACCGGTGGGGCCGGAATATGCCTCCGCCACCACATCGCGCTTTCTCGACCGCCGCAAGACGACGATTTATGGCGGCTCCAACGAGATCCAGAAGAACATCATTGCAAAGCACATCCTGAACCTCTGAGGCAGCGCCTGATCCATGGATTTCAACTTTACCGAAGAACAGCAAATGTTCTCAGACGCGCTGCGCAAGATGCTCGACGCGGAATATTCGCAGAGCCAGCGCAATGCGGCACTGGAGAGCGATACCGGGTATTCCGCCGCCGTCTGGCAGCAAATTGCAGACATGGGCGTGCTGGCGCTGCCTTTTCCCGAGGCGGCCGGCGGTCTCGGCGGCACAGCATCCGACATCATGGTGGCCTGTCTCGAATTCGGGCGCGCGCTCAGCGTTGAGCCTTTCGTCGCTTCAGCGGTGCTGGGCGGCGGTGGGGTGCGGCTGGCGGGATCTCCCCGACAATGCGACGCCATCCTGCCTCAGGTGATCAGCGGCGAACAGAAACTGGCCGCAGCTTTCCTCGAACCCCAGGCCCGCCACGATTTGAGCGATGTGGAAACGCAAGCCGTAACCGCAGACGGCGGATGGCGCTTGTCAGGCCACAAGGCGGTAGTGCTCGGCGGCAACTGCGCCGACATGTTCGTCGTCTCTGCGCAAACCGGCAAAGGCATCTCCTTGTTTCTCGTCGAGGCGGCGACGCCTGGACTTGCCGTGCGGGACTATAAGCTGGTGGATGGCCGTGGTGCTGCGGATCTGGAGCTGAAGGGTGTCGAGGTTTCCAGCGACGCACTGCTCGGCGAGGACGGCGGCGCGCTGCCGGTCATCGAACACGTGGCCGATCTTGGCGCTGCGGCGCTGTGTGCCGAGGCGCTCGGCGCCATCGAAAGGATCAACGACCTGACCTTGGAATATCTCAAGACCCGTGAGCAGTTCGGCCGCCCCATCGGCCGCTTCCAGGCCCTGCAGCATCGCGCGGTCGATCTCTTCCTTGAGTAT
This sequence comes from Hyphomicrobiales bacterium, assembly GCA_021775625.1. Lineage (GTDB taxonomy): Bacteria > Pseudomonadota > Alphaproteobacteria > Rhizobiales > JAJFHB01 > JAJFHM01. Next base: position 1,942 of record JAJFHM010000209.1, read on the forward strand.
GAACACGCAAAGTCCCTGGTCTACGTTGCCGCCATGTCGGCCGATAACACCAATGCGCCGCAGCGTGCACAGGCAATCTCGGCCGCCAAGACCTGCATCGGCACCAAAGGCCGCGACATCGCCAAGGAAGCGGTTCAGCTCCATGGCGGCATCGGCGTTACCCAGGAGTATCAACTCGGCGACTTCGTAAAACGCGTGCTTGTGGCCGACATGCTGTTCGGCGATGCCGACCATCATCTCGAACGGTTTGGCCGTCTTTCTGCCGCCCGGCCCATGGGCAGCGCGGTCTGGGCGCCGTAGACCTGCATGCGCATTCCCGACATTCTGAGCCGCGCAGCCCATCTGGAGGGTAAAAGTCCGGCTGTCACCTTTGACGATGTGACATATTCCTGGAGCCAGGTGGAAGACCGTGCCGCGCGTATGGCAGGCGTGCTGGAAGGGCTGGGGGTTGTGGCAGGTGACCGGGTGGCGATCCTCTCGCTCAACTCGCTTGATCAATATGCCCTGTTCTACGCCACGCCGTGGATCGGCGGGATCATGGTGCCGCTCAACTGGCGCTTGTCCGAGGCGGAGCAGTTGGCGGTCCTGGATGATTGTGACCCTCGCATTTTGGTGGCGGATGCGGGCAACGTGGAGGCGGCGTTGCGCCTGGCAGAGCAGTGTTCGTCCATCGAAGCGGTCATCTACGCAGATCAGGGAGCAGCGCCAAACGGTGCCATATCCCTGGAAGAGGCGCTGCGCACCGCAGGCAGGGCCGAGGACAAAGGCGGGTCGGATGAAGACGTCGCCTATCTCTTCTACACCTCAGGCACCACCGGCAAGCCGAAGGGCGTGATGCTGACCCACAAGAACTATGTGGTGAACTCATTGGGCGGATTGATCTCGTACAATCTTCGCGTCCGCGCACCGACCCTGATGCCCGGACCCTTGTTCCATGTGGCAACCGCCATGCGGGTTTTCACCGCTGCCATGTCCTATTCGCACACGGTCATCATGCGGAAGTTCGATCTCGAGGAACTGTTCCGCAACATCCAGAAATACCGCGTTGAAAACCTCGCCCTGGTGCCGACCATGATCGACATGATGCTCCGGCATCCGCGGCGCGCGGACTATGACCTTTCGTCCCTGCGCCGCATCGGCTACGGGGCCGCGCCAAGCACGCCTGAATTGCAGGTGCGGGCGATCGAGGCCTGGCCGCATGTGGAGTTTCGTCACGGCTACGGCATGACCGAGGCCGCGCCGTTGATCGCCATCCTCGATGCCGAAGACCATACGCTCACCGATGCAGGCCGCCGCCGCATGCGCTCAGTCGGCCGGCCGCTCGCCTATGTCGACGTGCGCATCCTGACGCCCGGCGGTGAGGAGGTGCCGCGTGGTGAAACCGGTGAGATTGTCGCCCGCGGGCCCAACGTCATGAAGGGCTACTGGAACAAACCGGATGAAACCGCCGCCGTCCTGCGAAACGGCTGGTATCACACGGGCGATGCCGGCTACATGGACGAGGACGGCTATCTCTACGTCATCGACCGGGTCAAGGACATGATCATCACTGGTGGTGAGAACGTCTATTCGACGGAAGTGGAAAGTGCGCTGCAGGAGCATGCTGGCGTTGCCCAATGTGCGGTGATCGGCATCCCGCACCCCGCATGGGGTGAGGCGGTACACGCGGTTGTTGTCCCTGTCGACGGGGCATCGCTCGACGCCGATGAGCTCATTGCCCATTGCCGCGAGCGGATTGCCCATTACAAATGCCCGCGCTCTGTGGAAGTAAGATCTGAATCACTGCCCCTTTCGGGCGCCAACAAGATCATGAAAAACCAGCTGCGCAGTCAATACCTTGCCGCCAACGGAACGAACTGAGCCATGGACCAACCGGTCACAACCATATCCGCCGACAGCGGTTTCCAGCGCAACATGGGCTACAAAGTCGAGCTTGGCGATGGCACGGCGACAGTGACGCTCGAGCTGGAGGAACGCCATTTGAACCGTTCAGGGATTGCCCATGGCGGCACCCTAATGGCGCTGTTTGATGCGGCCATGGGTTATGCCTGCGTCAACGACTTTGAAGAGCGCGGCTATCGCGGGCTGGTCACCGTATCGATGACGACCAACTTCATCGGCCGGGCTGCCGAAGGCACTGTCAGGGTCGAGGCGCAGCAGGCCGGCGGCGGCCGCAAACTGGTTTTCTGTGATGCCCGGGCCTATGACGATGAGGGCAGCCTGATTGCCACCGCCACCGGCACCTTCCGACGCTTTACCAAACCGACCGGCGAGAGCTGATGCTGCGAGGCCAATATTAGGGTCGAAGGAAACCATCAATGACAGAAACCACCGACGACCTGCTGATCGAGCGCGACGGACCCGTCCTGACACTCACCCTGAACGACCCGAAAACGCGCAACTCGCTGAGCCGCGAGATGTCACAGGTCGGTGCGGAAGTGCTCACCGATGCAAGCTACGACGACGGCGTACGCGTCGTGGTTCTGCGTGGTGCGGATGGCAATTTCTGCTCCGGTGGCAACATCACCCGCCTGCAGTCTTCGATCGCGGCTGGAATGAACGAGCGCATGGCCTCGGTGAGCGACATGCACGGCTGGATCAAGGCGATCAGGCGCTGCTCCAAGCCGGTCATCGCCGCGGTCGAGGGAGCGGCCGCAGGTGCCGGTTTCTCTCTCGTGATGGCCTGCGACCTGATTGTCGCCGCAAGTGATGCCCGTTTCGTCGTCGCCTATGTGAAGATCGGCCTCAATCCGGATGGCGGCTCGACGGCGTTTCTCAACCGCGGTCTGCCGCCGCAAGTGGCCTCCGAGCTGTGTTTTCTGGGCGATCCCGTCAGCGCTGAACGCCTGCACACTCTGGGTGTGGTCAACCGTGTTGTCGAACCCGGCGAAGCACTTGCAGCTGCCCGTGAACTGGCAGGCCGGCTGGCGTCGGGCCCAAGGGCCGCCCTTGCGCGCGCCAAACAATTGATCGACGCATCACGCCGCAACGATTTCGAAGCCCAGCTGGATATGGAAGCGCGCCTCATTTCCGAGGCCCGCTCCCATCCGGAAGCTGCCGAAGGGTTGCAGGCCTTCCTCGAGAAGCGCAAGCCGGACTTCACCAAATTCTAAAGGTCTTCAGGTCTCGCACCACACGGCAAGTTCGTAGCCGTCCGGATCGGTGAACTGGAACCGGTGTCCGCCCGGAAACTCGAAGACCGGCTTGACGATCACGCCGCCTGCAGCCTCGATGCTCGCCTGCAATTCGGCGAGGTCGGTGCCGTAGAGCACCACCAGCGGCCCGCCCGGCGTCACCGGGCCGGTCGCATCGAAACCTCCGGTCATATGGCCATCGGAAAACTCGCAGTAATCCGGGCCAAAGTCGGTGAACGTCCAGCCGAAGGCCGTGCCGTAAAAGTCTTTCGACCGCGCCATATCGGCAACTTTGAACTCGATATAATTGATTTTGCGGTCCAGACGAGGGTGTTCTGAAGTCACTGATAACCTCCCGATCAGGTGGACGCCAGTCTATAGCATGGCTTGCACAGCGGTGATGTGGCAGTCTACGATTGTTTTTCACATGAGTTGAAATCACGTCATATTCCACATTTTTCCACCGTTACAACGCTTGTGGTTGTGCATAGAATTTTCCAACATGCGCCCTCAAAGGACAGCCCATGGCACGAGCAGCGAGCAGGCGTTCCAAACGCGGTGAACGGCAGACACGCTCAGCGGTTGCGGCACCGGCCTACATCACCCGCAAGGTGCCGTTTTACGCATTCATGGACGAAGAAGGCCTGGTCGCTCTTGAAGACCAGGCGGACTGGCTGTTGCAGGAAGTCGGCATCGAGTTTCGGGAAGACCCGAAGGCGTTGCAAATCTGGCGGGACGCCGGCGCGGACGTGAAAGAGACCCGGGTGCGCTTGACCAGAGGCATGGCGCGCGAGCTGTGCGCCACGGCGCCAAGAAAATTCACCCAGCATTCCCGCAACCCGGAACGTTCCATTGAGATCGGTGAAGACAGTGTGGTCTTCGCACCGGTCTACGGTGCGCCTTTCGTGCGCTGCGTTGAAAAGGGCAGGCGGTACGGCGCGATCGAGGATTTCGAGAACCTGGTGAAACTCACCGCCATGCTGCCGGGCCTGCACCATTCGGGCTTCGTTACCTGCGAGCCCTGCGATGTGCCGGTCAACAAGCGTCATCTCGACATGCTCTATGCCCACATGCGCTATTCGGAAAAGCCCTCGCTCGGCGCCATCACTGAAAAGTCTCGCGCCCAGGACTGTGTCGACATGGCCCGCATTCTTCACGGGGAAGCGTTCATGGACGAGCATTGCGTCATCATGGGCAACGTCAACACCAACTCGCCCCTGCATGTGGACCGGGTGGTCACCGAAGCCATCGAGGTTTATTGCGGTGCCGGGCAGGGCAT
>JAJFHM010000210.1 GCA_021775625.1 Hyphomicrobiales bacterium
CCGACATTGTTCGGGATCATCGTGTCGTAATTGACATGGATCGCATCGCTCATCGTGGTGCTCCGTTTGCTGTCGAGTGCAGGCGTTCAAACCCGTGTGCGGTCAAAATCGGGTTTGCGGCCCGAACCATAGCGCCGCAGCGCTCCGTCTTCACCGACCGCATTGGGGCGCTGGAAGATCCAGTTCTGCCATGCGGTCAAGCGTCCGAAAATTTTGGTTTCCATGGTCTCGGGGCCGGCAAACCGCAGGTTCGCCTCCATCCCGGTCAGACCGTCGGGCGAAAAACTGGCGCGCTCTTCGCGGAAAATACGAACCTCGTCTTCCCAGTCGATATCGTCGAAGGCGAAGGTGACGAGACCAAGGTCATCGGCGTCTTCGGCGTTGAGCGGCTGGTTTATCCGGCCTTTGACGGTTTCAAGACTTTGCGGTTCGCCGAGGAAACGCGTCTCGAGCCGCGACAGATCGTTGCTCATGGGATAGCGGCCAAAGTTGAAGGCGTTGAGCTGCAACGACGCCTCGGGACGGTTGTCCTGCTGCAGACCACCAATGAGCATGTAGGAGCGGTCGGCGGCGAAGACGAGCTCGGCGAGGGTTCCGGCGAAACAGCTTCCAGGCTCGACGATGGCGACCAGAGTGCGTGACGTCAAGTCGATGCGTTTGAGGACCCGTTTCCAATAGAGCAGGATCTCGCCCGCCAACCAGTGATCCGCATTGGCATCGAGGAGCGCGTCATAGGCCAGAACCGCGTCCGGAGCGCCCTGGGTCTTAAGTTCGAGGACCGCGATTTCGGGCTCGTTCGCACGCAAGTGGAGGATCGCATCGTCCAGTTCGCGCGCCGCCCGCAGCGGCCAGAAGGCGGCACCCTGATCGACCATGTCGTCCAGCGTTTGCGGTGGCTGGTCCTGCGGTCCGGTGATGGTCACGGACGCAACCCTTGCCTCTCTGTTCAGTTCCAGCGTGACAGTGGAATATTTGACGTAGCCGTCGCCGAATTCACGCTGCAGGGGTGTCAGCTCCACACCCTTGCCGCCGCCGGCGCGCGGCGAAGCGTCAGCAAACGCGCGCGCCCGCTCCGCGACGAGGTCCTCGAGTTTTGAATTGGGTACGGTTTCATCGACCAGGCGCCAGTCAACCGCACGCTTGCCGCGGACGCCCTCCTCGGTGGTGCAGAATACGTCCGCCCGGTCGCGCCGCACCTTGCGCTTGTCGGTCACCCGGGTGAGCCCGCCGGTCCCGGGCAGAACCGCAAGCAGCGGCAGTTCGGGAAGCGAAACAGTGGAGGAGCCGTCATCGCTCAAAATGATGTGGTCGGTGGCAAGCGCAAGCTCATAGCCGCCACCGGCTGCGGTGCCTTTGATCACGCAGATGTATTTCTGCCCCGAATGAGCACTGGCGTCTTCAATGGAGTTGCGGGTCTCGTTGGTGAATTTGCAGAAGTTGACCTTATGAGCATGGGTCGCGCCGGCCAGCATCCGGATGTTGGCGCCGGCACAGAACGTACGGTCCTTGCCGGAGCGCATGACCACCACCTTGACTTCAGGGTGTTCAAACCGCAGCCGCTGGATAGCATCGTTGAGCTCGATGTCCACACCCAGATCATAGGAATTGAGCTTCAGCTCATAGCCCTCGAAGAGACCGCCGTTTTCATCGACGTCCATGATCAGGGTCGCGACATCGCCGGCGATTACTATGTTCCAGTGGCGGTACTGGTCGGGATGGGTCTGGAAGTCGATGCGCATGGATTTCTTCTGAGCCGTGGTCGAATTGCGGGCAATAAATCACGCCCCAGTCGATATTGCCACGGCCCAAGAACTATATTGCAACCGTCTGGACATTCAACTCAATGCGTGCAATATACTGCGTGCATTTTGGCGAGAGAGGGCATTATAGGTGTCCTTGTCAGGCATAAAATTTCCTCATCCGGCCGAAAGTGTAAATTTATGTCAGATGATCAAATCAACAGTGAGCACAGGCCATCGACACGGCTGCTGTCGTTCGAGATCGGTCAACGGGTGCGCGGGCTGAGGCGGGAACACAGCCTGACGCGCCGCGAGCTTGCCGAAACCACCGCAATCTCCGAGCGCTATCTGGGCCAGCTTGAAAACGGGCAGGCCAACGCGTCGATAAATATCCTGCACAAGATCGCCACACGCTTTGACGAGACCGTCAGCGCGCTGATCCCCTCGAACGGCGCAGCACCCCTGTCCCACCAGCCTTTGGCGGACCTGCTGTCCAACCTGAGCGCGCCCGAACAGGAGGCGGCGTTTCAACTGCTGCGGACCCGGTTCCGCGACGATCATGTGGACCGCAAGGGCATCGCGATGATCGGGATGCGCGGCGCCGGCAAGACAACTTTGGGCGAGCAACTGGCCGAGATGACCGATGTGCCGTTCATTCGCCTCAGCCAGGTGGTGGTGGAACGCGCCGGACTTGAAGCATCGGAAATCATGGAACTCTGGGGGCCAACTGCGTTCCGGCGGTTTGAGTTTGAAGCGCTGACCGATCTGATCGCCGAACCGGGCAAGATCATTCTGGAGACCAGCGGCGGTATCGTTGGTGGCGAGGCCAGTTACAATCTGCTGGTCGACAACTTTCATACCATCTGGCTGCGCGCTGACCCCGATGAACATATGCAAAGGGTGATCGACCAGAAAGATCTGCGGCCGATGACCGGACGCAGCGCAGCCATGGATGATCTGGTGGCTATCCTGCGTGAACGCGAACCCGCCTATCGCCGCGCCGACGACACGCTGGAGACTTCCGGGCGCTCAATCAGGGATTGTCTCGCCGAGCTTCTCAGCATCAGCAAGCCGGTGATCTGCGCCTAGATCGTTTCACGATCTAATCACATAGTCGTTCAAGGGATGCGGCGTCTGTCACCCGCAGGCACCCGCGCCCCAGTTCGACCCAGCCTTTCTGTTCGAAGTCCTTCAGGCGCCGGGATATCACCTCGCGGGCGGAGCCGAGTTCCAGCGCCAGCGCCTCATGGGTTTCATGCACTTTGCTGTCGCCATCAAGGCGCGCGACAAGCAGAGCCGCCAACCGCCCGCCTACACCTTCAAACGCGATGTCCTGCAGCAAGTGGACGACGCCGTGCATCCGGCGCGCAAGCGAGCCGAGAACAAACTTTCGAAAGTTGGGATCGTCGCCAAGCCGCTCCTCGAACTCGGTGGCGCTCAACACGTGCATGCGGGCATCTGTTTCGACAATCGCATCGGCGCGATAGGCCATGCCGCTCATCAGGCTGGCTGCCGTCATCATGCAGATTTCGCCGGGGTGAACCCGGTAGAGCACGATTTCGCGGCCAGTGCGAGAGACCGCCTGGACGCGGACAACGCCTTCACGCAGCAAGAACAACCGGCGGCACGCGTCACCGGCCCGATACAGGGTTTCTCCCTTGCGGACGACCATGTCGAGTGCGCGGGCGTTGTGCCGTTGCGGCGATGCATTGCACCGCGCCGCGCCGGCATCAAAGTCATATTCCAGTGCATCCATAATTCTTAATCCTTGTGAAGAACGGCCGCTTCGGCGGGGACAGAAACGCCCCCGCCGAAGCCCGGACGCAGCGGCATCAAATCACCACGACACGGGCGCCGACACGGACCCGCTCATACAGATCGATGACCTCTTCGTTGAGCATCCGGATGCAACCACTCGATACGGCGAGGCCGATGGTGTGCGGCTGCGATGTGCCGTGGATGCGATAGAGGGTGTCTCTGCCGCCTTCGAAAAGATAAAGCGCCCGCGCGCCCAGCGGATTGTTGGGCCCGCCTTCCATATAGGTCGGCAACTCGGGCTGGCGTTTGCGCATCGCCGCAGGCGGCCGCCAGGCAGGCCATTTCGCCTTATGCGCAATGTTGGCGCTGCCGGACCAGGAAAAGCCCTGGCGGCCGATACCGACCCCGTAGCGCATGGCCTTGCCGCCTTCCAGCACCAGATAGAGCATACGCTCCGTGGTGTTCACG
>JAJFHM010000022.1 GCA_021775625.1 Hyphomicrobiales bacterium
GGTCATCGTTATGTCGCCATGGGCGAAGTTGATCAGGCGCAAAATGCCATAGACCATCGTGTAACCGAGCGCGATCAGCGCATAGATGCTGCCGATGGTGACGCCGAACATGAAGAAATCAAACCACTGTTCGGCGGAATATTTGTCTTTGATAAGGGTGCCGATCGTGCCGAAGACGACAACGACCGTTACTGTGATCCGCAGGCCCCAAAGAATAATGTCGACAAAGGAAATCCGCTTGAGATCCTGCAGCCGGTCAACGAGCCCCTTTGGCTTCTCGCTGGTCGCAGACGCCGTCATCGATACGTTCCCCTCGCCCCTGAGAATAAGTTCCGGGACCAGCTTTGTTTCTCTCAAGCCGGTCCCGGTTGGTCAGGATTTAGCGGAGCCGGAGCTCCCCTTCAAATCACGGATAAATCTTCTTCGGGTTGGTGCCGATTTCGAAGGTTTCAGGATCGCCATTGGTGAATTCGTATACGGCGAACTTGAAGCCGGCGCAGTCACCATGCTCGTTGCAGGTGATTTCACCGCCGATACCATCATAACCCTTGGTGGCGAACAGTGCGTCGCGCAGGGCTTTGCGGCCGATATAGGTGTTGCCCTGATCGTCGGTGACCGCGACTTTTTCGATCCCCATCAAAGCAACGGCCATGCCGTCATAGGCGTTGGCGTGGAAAGCCTGAATCGGCTTCTCACCATATTTGGCTTCGTATTTCTTCACCAGTTCGGGATAGCGTTCGCCGAATGCATCGTCAGAGGCGTCCGGGTTGGTGAAACGGAAACCCTTGGCAGAATCGCCAACGGCTTCGAGGAAGCCAGGTGCCATCAGAGCAGAACCGCCGATGATGGTGGTGCCTTCCATTCCCTTGATTTCTGCGGCCTGGCGAACGATCTGTGCGGCTGCGGCCACGAAGATCGGGAAGTACAGGACACAGGGCTTGGCGGTCGCGATGCCGGTGAGCAGCGGACGCATGTCAACATCCGTCGGGGTCACGGCTTCAGCTGCCACAACCTTGCCACCCAGTTCCTTGAACCGGTTCTCGGCGACACGGACCAACTGTTCGGCATACGGGCTGCCATCATGGACCGTCGCCATGGTGGTGCACTTCATCTGGCCGTGGAAATACTCCGCATCCGCGGCACCGGCGGAGAGATCGTTATAGATCGTGCGCAGGTAGCCATGCAGACCGGCGGGACGATCCGGGGCGGTCAGTGAGGGAGCCGTGGTCGATGTGGCAACACTCGGGATGCCGGCTTTCCACAAGATCGGGCCGCCCGGTGTGCCGGCGCTCGAGCAGTCAGGGCCGACAACCACGATGAGGTTCTGGTTGGAGGCCAGCTTGGTGGCGGCGGTCTGTCCGCCTTCAGCATTGCACTGGCTGTCTTCAACAAACATTTTCACCCGATGGCCGGCGACCTTGTTGTCCCAGTCATCCAACGCGAGTTCCGCGCCGCGCTGCTGGTCGAGACCAAGTGCCGTGTCCGGGCCGGAAATGGTCCAATAGCCGCCGATCTGGATCGGTGCGCCCTTGGGGATCATCACGACACCGAGTTCGTCGGTGACCGGACCCTTGGTTTCTGCTTGTGCCTGTGGAAGCGCTGTTGCTATGGCGGTAAGCGCCACCGCGACCACAGTACCTTTAAGGAAATTCTTCAACTTCATTGAGTTGCTCCGTTCCTGTGAACCTGGCGCGGGTCTTGAAACGCAGATGCGTCGCCACGCTGCAGTTCTCTGTTTCCTCCCAACGACAGCGGACCCCATGCAAATCTTTTTGTATGCATAGTGTCCACATGCGCTGCCGATGCCGAACTATGCATGCGGGGGTAGGACAGGTCAACAGTGCGGTGACGGCAAACTGTTTGTCACGCTAGCCATCGTTAATGGCAGTCAAGCAACGTCACAGTGGATGCTGCACCATCTCCAGATGCAACTCGTCGCCGGTGTAGGGATGCCGGGCAGCGACCTCTTCGTCGAGTTCAACGCCGATGCCCGGTTCGGTCGGGGGAATGACATAGCCGTCTTCCCATTGCATGGGTTTCTTGAGGATTTCTGCGTGAAAACCTCCCCATGTCCCGATGCTCTCGAGGATCAGAAAATTCGGGATGCAGGCCGACAACTGGACATTGGCAGCGCCCTCGATTGGGCCGCAGTAAAGGTGCGGTGCGATCTGCGCATAATGCGCCTCGGCGATGCCGGCAATCTTCTTGGCTTCCAGAATGCCGCCGACCCGGCCCAGCGCCATCTGCAGGATCGATGCTGCCTGGAGTGCGAGCACGCGTGAGAATTCGTACTTCGTGGTGAGCCGTTCACCGGTGGCGATGGGGATTGAGGTCTGCCGTGCCACCCGGGCCATTTCTTCCGGCACTTCGGGCGGGGTCGGTTCCTCGAACCAGAGCGGATCGTAGGGCTCAATCCGCTTGGCGAGCCTGATGGCGCCGGATGTGGTGAATTGCCCATGGGTGCCGAACAGGAGATCGGCTCTGGTGCCGACCGCTTCACGGATCTTTTTGCAGAATTCGGCGGAAAGCTCGAGGCGTTCAAGGCTTGGCTGGCGCGGGTCGAAACTGGTGTAGGGGCCAGAAGGGTCGAACTTGACGCCGGTAAATCCCATGGCAGCGCACTCGGCCGCCCGTTCGGCCGCTGCGTCCGGGTCGCGGTAAACCGCAGGCTCGCCGTCAACCAGGCCCTGTCCGTCCTTGGGGTAGAGATAGGTGTAGGAGCGCAAGCGTTCATGCACACGTCCGCCCAGCAATTCATAGACCGGTTTGCCGAGCGCCTTGCCGACAATGTCCCAGCATGCGGTTTCAATGCCGCTCAGGACGCTGACCAGGGAAAGATCGGGTCGCAGCGAGTAACCGCGGCCATAGACATTGCGCCACATGGTTTCGATCTTGAACGGATCGGCGCCGATGACATGCCGGGCGCAAACGTCCTCAATCATCGAGGCGACGACGTGGGGTCCGAAGGTGGCGGTGTAGACCTCGCCGAAACCTTCAATGCCATTGTCGGTGGTGAGTTTGAGGAAGATGAAATAGCGGCCGCCGTGATGCGGTGGCGGATTGCCGACCACGAATGTCTTGAGATCGGTGATTTTCATGGCTTGTTCAACCCTCCTTATCCAGCGCGCTCGGCGGCAATCGCCTGGGCCGAGACATAGTCGACTTTTCCGGTGCCGAGAACGGGGAGTTTGTCGACGCTCAATATGGTGCGCGGGATCATGATCTCGGAGATACCGCTCTCGCGGCCGTGCTCAAGCAGCGCCTTGCGGTCGGCCTCGCCATTCTCGGTGAGGAGCACGAGCTGTTCGCCCTTGCGTTTGTCCGGCAGGCTCACCACGGCGTGCCCGTGGCCGGGCCACACTTCGCAGGTGTGGGCTTCAACCGCGCTCAGGGAGACCATTTCGCCGGCGATCTTGGCGAAGCGTTTGGCGCGGCCCTTGATCGAGATGTATCCATCAGCATCAAGCTCGACGATGTCTCCGGTATCGTACCAGCCATCGGGTGGTGGAACGAGTTCGCCCGGACGGTCGGCCAGCAGGTAGCCTTTCATCACGTTGGGGCCGGTGACACTGAGGCGGCCGCCATCCTCGATGCCCGGCACCGGATCGAGGCGATGGACGATGCCTGGCAAGAACCGTCCAACCGTGCCGGCGCGGTATTGCATCGGCGTGTTGGTTGAGAGCGCCGGCGCGGTTTCTGTGGCGCCATAGCCTTCGAAGATACGCAGGCCGAACTTGTCGATCCAGGTGTCCCGTGTTTCGGGCTTCACCTTCTCCGCTCCGGCGAACACGTAGCGTATGCTGTAGAAGTCATAAGGGTGGGAAGACCGCGCATAGCCCGAGAGAAATGTGTCGGTGCCGAACATAATGGTCGCGTTGGTGCTGTAAACCAGCTCGGGCACAATCCGGTAATGCAGGGGCGAGGGATAGAGGAAACACTTGATACCCGACAGAAGTGGCAGGATGAGCCCGGCGGTCAGTCCGAAGGAATGGAAGATCGGCAGGGCATTGAACACGTAATCGGACGGATTGAAGTCGACACGGGCGGAGAGCTGATAGCGGTTGGCCTGAATGTTTATATGGCTGAGCACGACACCCTTGGGGGTGCCTTCGGACCCGGATGTGAACATGATGACGGCGGCATCGTCCGCGTTAGCGCCGCTGGACGTGGATTTGTAGGACATCTGCGCAAACCGGCTGCGCAGGAAACCGGCGATTTTGTCGCCGGTCCCCATTTCTGTGCGCAGGTCTTCGAGATAAACGATGTCCGCGACTTCGGCGAGCGCTGCGATGGCCTCCTCAAGGCGGCCCAGCTCGATGAACTTGCTTGAAGTCACAACGGTTTTCACGCCGGCGGTTGTGCTGGCGGACACCATATTGGCATGCCCGGTCGAAAAGTTGAGCATGGCGGGAACGCGCCCATAGGCCTGCAGCGCAAAAAACGCGGCCACGGCACCGACAGAGTTGGGCAGCATGAGGGCGACATGCTCGCCGGGCTGAGACCGTTGCGCAAGCTTTGAACCAAGAACGAAGCTCGACACCACCAACTTGCCAAGCGTCATGGGCGCGCGCTGGATGTCTTCCAGAGCCACACTGTTCGCACCATGAAGCTTGCGCGCCGAGAGCAGGCTTTCGAACAGGGTTACATTTCTCGGGCTGGTTTCGAACACCATGGCGCACATGACATCATAGAGCGTTTCCCCGATCATCTGGCGGCGTTTGCGGCCCTTTATGTCGTCCGGCACTTGCATGGTTTGCGGGTCGAGAATGGTGAGTGTGATTTTCGGAAACAGGCGTTTGCGGAAGATGTTTCCGAGCCGCGAAAAATGGCTGTGCTGGGCACCGTCGATGCGGATCGGAAGGATGGTGGCACCGGCCATGTTGGCGATGGAACCAGGCCCCTCATAGACCTTCATGAGGCCGCCGGTCATGGTGATGCGGCCTTCGGGAAAGATCACGCATTTGCGCCCTTCGCGCACCTTGTGCACCAGTTTGCGCACCGCCAGCGGGCTTGTCGGGTCGAGCGGCAGGAGGTCGAACATCAGGAATGCGGGTTTGACCCACCATTGTTCCGCGATGTGGGTGTTGATGCCGAAGACCGGAGTGTCGGGGAGAAACGATCCCAGAATGGGCGCATCCAGGAACGACGTGTGATTGGCAACGATCACCACCCGCTCGCCGGCCTTTTCATAGTTCTCCCAGCCCTTGATCTCGACACGGTGGATAAGCCGGAAGATTGCCCGGCCGATGAGCTTGACGAGGTCCTGCGGGAGCAATTTGCAGATGTAGCTCGAGACGCCGATATTGGCGATGGCCACCGCCAGGAACATTTGCGGGATGGTGAAGGACGCAGCGATCATGGCGATCATGGCGAGGGATGCGGCCACCATGAACATGGCGTTGATGATGTTGGTGCTGGCAATGGTGCGCGAGCGGGTTGCCGTGCCGGTTCGGTTCTGGATGATGGAAACCAGGGGAACGGCGTAAAGGCCGCCGCACACGGCGATCATCACCAGATCGAACATCAAGCGCCAGTTGGCCGGGTGCGACAGGAAAACCTCAATTCCTGCAAGCTCGCCCGGAGTGCTGACAGCGTTGGCGCTGGCGAACACCAGGTCGATGCTGAACAAAGAGATCAGGATCGATGCCAGCGGCACATAGGTGGCGGATATCGCACCCTTGAGGAGCCGGTTGCACAGCAGTGAACCAAGTGCGATGCCGACGCTGAATGCCGCCAGGAACAGATTGGCGACCTGTTCGGAGCCGTTCAGGGTTTCCTTGGCAAAGGTGGGAAACTGGGTCAGAAACACCAGACCCACGAACCAGAACCACGAGACCCCGAGGATCGCCAGAAACACATCGCGCCGGGCCGTGGCGAAGCGCATGACTTCCATCGTTTCGGCAAATATGTTGGCCCGCAGTTTCAGCTTTTCCGCCTGCGGTTCGGCCGCGGGAATGAACCAGCTCGATGCAAACCCCAAAACTGAGATTGCGATCAGGGACGTACATACGAGCAGAGTGCCGCTGTCGGTCAGGATCAGCAGACCGCCGAACAAGGTGCCGAGCAGGATGGCAAGAAAGGTTGTGCCTTCGATCAACGCGTTGCCGCCGACCAGTTCGTCCTCTGCCAAATGCTGCGGCAGGATCGAATATTTGATCGGCCCGAAGAAGGTCGACTGGGTTGCCATCAAGAACAGAACAAAGAGCATCATCGAGACGCTCTCGAGCAGGAAACCCACGGTCGCAAGGCCCATCAGCAGAATTTCCGCGCCCTTGATCCAGCGCACGAGTTTGGATTTCTCCACGCTGTCGGCCAGCTTGCCCGCGGTTGCCGAAAACAGGAAGAACGGGAGAATGAAAAGGCCGGAGGCAATGGCGACGAAGAGTTTCGGGTCAAGACCGGTCTGGTCGGCGAGCCGGTAGGTGACCAGAATGAACAGCGCATTCTTGAAAACATTGTCATTGAAGGCGCCAAGCGCCTGAGTGACGAAGATCGGCAGGAACCGGCGAACGCCCAGAAGTCTGAATTGCGAGTGTGCCATGGCTGCCTGACAGGTTGTTGTGCGCTGCGCCGGGATAGCAGAAATTGGTTTACAAAACCGTGTCGGGGTTATGATCCCGGCGCATTGTAGGAACCGTCCTCGTCATGGGTCTCCTGGCCGCTCAGAGCCGGAGTGAAGACACAGACGAAGCGCATCTTGGTGAAGGCGCGCAAGCGGTGCTGCTCATGACCGTCCAGGGTGTACATGGTGCCGGGGCGCAGCTTGTATTTTTCGCCGGTGGCCATGTTTTCCACCTCGCCGACGCCTTCAATCACGTAGTTGGCCTCGATATGGTTTTTGTACCACAGGATCTGATCGCTGCCGGCTTGCGTTGTTGTCTCGGTCATGCTGAAGCCGCAGCCATCATCGGCAAGCAGAAATCGGCGGCTCGCCCACACGGGCCCGCGCACATCGCGTTCGGTATCCAGAATGTCTTCGAGCGCTCTCACGATCATGTTCGTCTCCTAAATCGCAGTGTCTGCGTTGCTGCCGGATTGGGTTCTGTAATCGTAGTTTTTATCGATGCGTTCCATCAGATAATCGCCGTAGCGCACCGGTGCAAAGGCTGGGGACGTGCCTGTGTCGGTGGTTTGCGCCAGCGGCGCCACCACGCAGTCCATCGACGGGTCGAAAAAGAACGGTTGCGAATACCGGTCCTTGCCTGAGCGATTGATCACCCGGTGCGGTGTGGAGGCAAAACGGCCGTTGGTCCAGCGCGACAGGATATCTCCGACGTTGAGCACAAAAGTGCCGTCGATTGGCGGGGCGGGTATCCAGTTGCCGTCCTGGGCGCGGACTTCCAGACCGCCGCGCTGGTCCTGCGCCAGCAAGGTGATGAAGCCATAATCGGTATGCGGGGCGGAGCCGAACAGACCCTCTTCGTCCGGTTGCGGTGGGTAGTGCAGCAGGCGGAGGAAAACGGTTGGACGTTCGAAGTGGGGATCGAAATATGTCTCCGGCAATCCCAGGCCGCGGGCGATCAGATGGACGATCCGTCTGGCAAGGTCTTCCAGAGAAGCCATGTACTCCAGCACCACGGTACGAAGTGTGGATTGAAACTCGGGCCATTGATTGGGGCCCTGCAGCGGTTTGCCGGCCAGGACTTCGGGATCGTCGTCGGGCAGTTCATGCATGATGAGCAGGGATTCGCTCTGGTTGGGTTTGGAAACCGTGGCCACGGACGAGGTTACGATGAGGGAGCTGTTGGGGGCCATGTAGCCGCGGTGGGCGGCGTTGATGGCAATCGACTGCTTGTCGTCCGTCGGGCTGGCGAAAAACGCCGTGGCCTCGCGGCGCAATCCGTCGATCAGACCGGGCGCTACCGGATGACCGGAAATGTAGGCAAAGCCGATGTCTTCAAGAATTGTCCGCAGCCTGCCGGCGAGCGCATCGACAGCCTGCGGCGAGCCATCATAGGCGGCGCCGAGGTCGAGCTTCGGAATGCTATGGTTCGTTTGTGCTGTCACAAGACCTATCTCTCGATACGTTTCGAGGTCGTAGACTCTTGATAGCAATGTTCGGTGTTATTGGAAAATGTCGCTGCGCCCGGCCTGTTGAAAAATGCTGCCCCATGTGAGGGATCCTTGCACCATTTCATAGGGGAAATAGACAACGATGGAAATGTCCTGGCGGTGGTCGAGATTGATGGCGACGGCGTCTTTCATGTGTCCGGTTTCGCGATCCTGCACGCTGACATTATAGGCAATAGCCGTTGCCTTGTACGCATTGTCGCGGACGCACGCCTTGAGATGGCTTTTCAATCTTTCGATACAGGCGACGGTTGAGTTGGTCTTTGGAGTGGCGACGAGCGCGGTTGCGTTGCAGGGCAACATGGTGATCGCGAATGGCCCGGTTTCACCACTCGCAACCCTTTCCTGGACGATTGTCCGGGCATGGTCGAGAAGGTCGTGCAGATCGGTTACGGCGGCTGAGGCCGGGCGGCTGATTTTGGTGGACGCAATCATCTTGGGGGCGGGCGGCGCTCGCTTGTGGACCTGTTTGCGGTATTGATTGTAGCATTGCGAGACTGCAAATCAAGGGTTGCATGCACCATTGGTTGTATTTGTGTGAACAACACCCACAGTTTTCAGTGAAAATCTCTCGACGGAAACAGCACCTTTGCCTGCTCGCGCGGGTGGCGGGGCCGGGGGATGGGGCGTTTTGGCTGCAACCGGTTGTCGATGTAGACCGCTCGGCTGACCTCGTCGGCACGGGCAAGGGCGGGCTCGAAGTGCTTATCGCCAAGAGCTTCGAGAAACGCTGACTTGTCTTCCAGATGATCGGCGAGGAGGTGGATCACCAGACCTTCGCGCTGGATGCGGCCGCGCACCAGCAACAGCCGCGACGTCAGCACCACGCGGCGGTAGCGCTCATAGGTCTTGGCCCAGATGATGATATTGGCGACCCCGGTTTCATCTTCCAGGGTGGCGAAAATAACCCCTTTGGCGGTGCCGGGGCGCTGGCGGGCGATGACCAGGCCGCAAACCGTGGCGCGGGTTTCAGGCGCGATGGTTTTGAGGTCGGTATTGAGAATGATCGCCGGCATGGCGGGGCGCAGCAGTTTCATGGGGTGCGCCTTGAGGGAGAGCCGCAGTGCTGAATAATCCTCAATGACCTCTTCGCCCAAAGTCATGCGCGGCAGGGTGACGGCTGGCTCTTCGCCATAGTCCCGCTCGCTGGCGGCGGCGAACAGGGGCAGCGGGTTGGCGCCCAGCGCCTTGATGTCCCACAGGATTTCGCGGCGCGACATGTCAAGCGAGCGATAAGCATCCGCATTGGCAAGTTTTTCGAGCACGGAGCTTGAGATCCCGGCGCGGGTCCACAGGCTGTGGAGGTCGCCATAGCCATTGGCGCGGGCGGCCACCAGCCAGTCGGCATCTTCGCGGGCAAAGCCCTTGATCTGGCGCAGGCCGATCCTGAGCGCATAGTGATCCTGGCCGATAGCGGGCTCCAGCGTGTAATCCCAGTGCGAATGATTGACGTCGGGGCCACGCACCTCGACATCGTGCTCGCGGGCATCGCGGACGATCTGGGCCGGGGCATAAAAGCCCATGGGCTGCGAGTTCAGCAATGCGCAGGCAAAGACATCGGGACGGTGGCACTTCATCCAGGAAGAGGCGTAGACCAGGAGGGCGAAAGAGGCTGCGTGGCTTTCCGGGAAGCCGTAATCGCCGAAGCCTTCGATCTGGCGGAAACAGCGTTCGGCGAAGTCCGGGTCATAGTTGCGCGAGATCATGCCCTGCACGAATTTCTCATGGAACGAGTTGATGGTGCCCATGCGCCGGAAGGTGGCCATGGCGCGGCGC
>JAJFHM010000211.1 GCA_021775625.1 Hyphomicrobiales bacterium
TGGCTCTGGGTGCCCAGCATCAATCCCTTGCCTGAAAGGCCGCCGGAGCCGACTGCAATCTTCGACTGGATGATGTGATAACCTGCCCCCAGCGGATCGCGTTCCGGTTCAAGGAACGTCAGCACCCGTTGTTTTTGATAATCCCTCAAATGCTGCCACAAAAACGGCACCGCACTGACGGTCCCGATAATGCCCAGCCCGAAATAGAGCCAGTGAACCCCGGCGAGAAAGATCACCGCAAGGCCGCCCATCGCGATCAGGCCGGCAGTGCCAAGGTCGGGTTGTCCAGCGACCAGTGCGGCCGGCGCTAGCACCATAACCAGTGGCGCGAACAGATAGAGCGGCTTTGAGACTTTCGCCGGATCCATCCACTGGTAGAGCGCTGCGAGCGCCAGCACCAAAGCCAGCTTCATGAATTCGGAGGGCTGCGCCTGGTAGCCGCCAAGCTCCAGCCAGCGCTGCGCACCCATGGCCTTGACGCCGACCAGCGGCACCAGGACCAGAAGCACCAGAACGGTACCATAAAGCGGAAGCGCCAGCTTCAGCCAGAACCGGATGTCGATCAGCGCGATCAACATCAACATGCAGAAGCCGAAACCAAAGCGCCAGACATGCGCTGCCGCCCACGGTTGGGCGTCGCCTCCAGCCACGGAATAGAGCATCACTGCTCCGATGGCGGCGATCGCTGTGGTCAACAAGGCGAGGATCCAGTTCACCCGCGAAAGCTTGGCCTGCAGGGTCAACCGGTCAGGCTTGCCAAAAACGTCAGCCATCCAACAGCCCTTCGTCTGCCGCATCGTCATCCGCGGTCCGGCCAGGCGGTGTCTCCAGCTCAAACGGCGCCCGGCCCGCAATGTCCAGCTCCAGCACCCTGGTCATGATGTCCTTGGCCACGGGTGCTGCCGCCCGCGATCCGCCGCCGCCATGCTCGACGACCACGGCAATGGCGTATCGCGGCGCCTCGACCGGAGCAAAAGCCACAAACAACGCATGATCCACAAATTTGCGCGGTATCACACCGCCATTGGCGGCAGTCTTCGCCCGCAGAGCGGCCGTCATTCCGTGCACCTGGCTGGTCCCGGTCTTACCTGCCATGCGGACATCTTCGAGTTCCAGCCGGGACCGTGCCGCGGTGCCGCCGCCATTGACCACAGCGTCCATGGCATTGCGGACAAACGCCAGTGACACATCGGAAATATCGAGTTTCTCGACGCTTTCCGGCATTGCTGATTTACCGCCCACCGCGCGCACCAGATGCGGTGTGACCGCACGGCCGCCATTGGCGATCCGCGAGGCGTAGACCGCCAGTTGCAGCGGCGTCGACAGCACATAGCCCTGGCCGATCGCGGCAATCACCGTCTCACCTGGAAACCACACTTCGCCGAGCGTCGCCTGTTTCCAGCCGGGGGTCGGGATGATACCCGGTTTGGCGTTCATGAACTCGTCCGCATAGGCATCGCCGAGACCGAGCTTCTGCGCCATCTCTGCGATCCGCTCAATGCCGATACGTTTGGCGATCTCGTAGAAATAATAGTCGCACGACATGCGGATGGCGTTGTGCATGTTCATGTGACCATGCCCGCTGCGCTTCCAGCAGCCGAAACTGCTCTTGCCCATGTAATAGCGCCCGGTGCAGCGAACGCTCTCGCCGGGCTTGATCAGTCCGCTTTCGAGCGCTGCCAGCGCCACCACCATCTTGAACGTCGATCCCGGCGGATACTGCCCCTGAACGGCGCGGTTCATGAGCGGTTTGTCCGCATTGCCCATGAGCGAGCGCCACACACTGCGGGACATACCGCCGACAAACTGGTTGGCGTCAAATGCAGGATTAGACGCGAGTGCCAGCACTTCCCCGGTCTCAACATCCATGACGACAGCAGCGGCGTTCTGCCCTTCAAGCCGCTCGAGCGCGAATTTCTGCAGTTCCAGGTCGACAGTCAGCACCATGTCGTCGCCGGGTACGCTGGCGGTGCGGTTCAGTTCGCGGATCACCCTGCCCCCGGCGTTGACTTCCACATGCCGGATGCCCGGCCTGCCGCGTAGCGCAGTGTCGCTGGTCTTTTCCACTCCACTCTTGCCGATTTCATAGCCGGGAATCAGGAGCAGCGGATCATCCGCCCGGTCCCAGTCGCTGACCGGACCGACATAACCCAGAACATGGGCAAGCTCGCGTCCATAGTGATATTGCCGCGAATAGCCGGCTTCCGGCCTGACACCCTGCAGCCCCGGTCCTTCCACGTTGATCCGGGCAAACTGCGCCCAGGTCAGATTTTCCTTCACCGCCACCGGCACGAACGCCCGCTGCCGTTTGGCCCGGCGCAGGACCTTCGAGCGGTCCTTGTCCTCGATCGGCGCAATCAGCGAAACCCGTTCGAGCAATTGCTCCAGGTCGCCCGAATCCTCCGGCACGATGACGATCTTCAGGTTGTCGCGATTTGACGCCACCAGCAGGCCGAAGCGGTCGTAGATTTTACCTCTGGGCGGCGGCACAAGGCGGGTGTTGATGCGGTTCTCGTCAGAAAGCGTGGAGTAGCGGTGGGCCTCCACAATCTGCATCTGATAGAGCCTGGATCCCAAAAGACCGAAGGCGCCGAGTTGTAAGCCACCAAGCACCAACGCCCGGCGGGTGAAACAGGCCCTGGTGTTGGGGGGATCCTTCTCTGCCATCACAATGCGCCCTTCTGCTGACGGGCACCGGTCAGCAAACCGAACAGCGGCGCCACAACAGGAAAGGCCAAAACCGTCACCGCGGCACTGGTGGCAAGCGGCAGATGGGGAAGAACCGCACCGAAATATGCGGACGCAAGCCCCCAGGCCAGAGCCGCTGCAAACGCCGCTACGGCGGCAAACGCGGCCCATCCGATGAAGAAACCGCGGCGCAGGATACGGCGCCGGAGCAAAAGTACGAGGGCGTAGGCGGAAAGATAGACGATGCCCCAAAATCCCAGCGGACCGGCAGAGAACAGATCAATCCCCAAACCAAGCATGAACACCGCCCAGGGCGGCAGGAGATGCGGAGCGCGAAGCGCCCAGAAGAAGACGATACAGAGGATAAATTGCGGGCCCAGGGTCAGCAGATTTTCGCTGGCTCCAAGCGGCAGAAAGGAAATGAACGCGAACAACAGGGCAATGGCCATGGGCAAAAGGCTGGACACCAGTGAAACCGGTCGCACCACCCCGATCATATTGCCAATGCTCCTCTCGGTTACTGTTGCTCCGCGACCGCAGGGTCCACCACACCCGTCGTTGCGGCGGGATCGATGCTCACCTCGTCCGCCGCCACCGGCACCCCTTCAGCGGTTTCAACCACCTGTGCCGCCGGCTTGTCGACCAGGGCTTCGGCCTGGGTGTCGATTTTCAGGGATGGCTCGTAGTCCAGAATGCGCACATAATTCAGACGGCGCGGATTGGCGTAGGGCACCACCTTGAAGGCGCCCGCCTCGTCAGCCGCCACAACACCGATCGGCAGTCCCGGAGGCAACAGCCCGCCATCGCCGGATGTGAAAACGATATCGCCCTCATGCAGAGAAACCTGGGCGGGCAGGAACTCCAGCCGTGGCTCCGCCCGGTTGGTCCCGGTGAGGATGGCACGATAGCCGGTCGGCTCGATGCGCACCGGCACCCGGCTGTTGAGATCGCTCAGCAACAACACCCGCGAGGCCTTCTTGCCGGCGGTCAGCGTGCGGCCGACAAGCCCGCGCCCATCCATGACGGCCTGGTGCCGGCGCACTCCGTGCACGCTGCCCGCATTGACGATTAACGTGCGCACAAAGGGCCCTCTGGCGTCGGCGATGACGCGGGCGGTGACAAAGTTCATTTCCGGCTCACGCCGTACATTGAGCAGTTCTTCGTAGTTCCGCAGCCGGCCTTCGAACTCCAGCGCCTTGGCCTTCCAGCCCTGCAGGGCTTCGTTTTCTTCACGCAGGCGGCCGACCTCGCCGGAGAGATACTGATAAGAGCCGATCTGCGAGCCGATCTGGCGCATCTGTGCGACCGGTCCTGTCGCAAGCTCCAGCACAGGGGCCGACAGGTCGGTCAGATGTTGCCGGACGGTCTGGACGATGGTGGTGGCATTGCGGCCGATGATGAGAAGAACGACACAGCTCAGAACCAGACCAAGCAGAGAAAGCCGACGGGTGATGAACCCTCGCGCGTCCGGACGCTTTCTCCCTCGGGTAGTGGCCACGTGCCCCGATGCCTTGTACTTGCCTGCGCACAACCCCGCCGCGCGGCAGGCCGGTTATTGTTCTATCGTTGTGTGTAAGCGTCCCGGCTTCAGTATACAGAAGACAGGACGTTTTTCATTATCTTTAAGTGTTCGACCGCCTGTCCGGTGCCCAGTGCGACGCAACTGAGCGCATCTTCCGCCACCGTAACCGGCAGGTTGGTTTCACGGCTCAGGACCGCATCAAGATTGGTGAGAAGTGCCCCGCCACCTGTCAGAACAATCCCGGTATCGACAATATCGGCCACCAGTTCCGGCGGCGTGACTTCCAGCGCGACGCGCACCGCCTCGACGATCTGGCCCACCGGCTCCGACAAGGCTTCGGCAATCTGCGCCTGCCCGAGCTTGATCGCCTTGGGCACCCCGGTGGCAAGATCGCGGCCCTTAATGCGGATATTGACCTCCTTGCCGTTGACCGTAACCGCCGCGGTGCCGCATTCCTTCTTGATACGCTCCGCACTGGCTTCCCCGAGGAGCAGGTTATAGGTGCGGCGGATGTAGTTGATGATCGACTGGTCCATCTTGTCGCCACCGACGCGGATCGAGCGCGAATAAACGATGCCGCCGAGAGACACCACGGCGACCTCCGTCGTGCCGCCGCCAATATCCACCACCATAGAACCCACAGGCTCGTTCACCGGCAATCCGGCGCCGATTGCAGCCGCCATTGGCTCCTCAATCAGGAACACGCGCCGCCCGCCGGCCGCATGGGCCGCTTCCTGAATGGCGCGGCGCTCGACCGGAGTGGCGCCCGACGGCACACAGATGACAATCTGCGGACTGGCAAACGCGCTGCGATTGTGAACTTTTCGGATGAAATGCTTGATCATTTCCTCCGCCACTTCGAAATCGGCAATAACGCCTTCCCGCAAGGGACGGATGGCCTGAATGTTTGCAGGGGTCCGGCCAAGCATGACCTTGGCTTCCTCGCCAACAGCGAGAACATCGCGGCGTCCCTCGTGCTCGACCAGAGCGACCACGGACGGTTCGTCCAGGACGATGCCTCTGCCCTTGACATAAACAAGGGTGTTGGCCGTCCCCAGATCAATGGCCATATCGGCCGAAAACGCTCCGAGAACGCGCGAAAACATAATCAACGCTACTCCCCAACACACACTCCGCACGCGGCAACCAAACCGCGCGCCAGAACCACTGCTTTCTTGTTTATTAAAGAGCGGCCTTTCAAACTGTCTCCGAAATGAGATCATAACCGATGTTCCCGGATTCGGAACAACAAACCGTCAGTCCCCGGCGATTTTGGTGGATATTTCGGTAACGACCAGTACGCAAAGCAATGCCGCCGCCTGTTTCCAGGCAGCGGCGCGGGTCTTTTTGCCAAGGCAGGCTTTAAGAAACAGCCAGCGCTTCCGGCTTGGTCTTCATGCGCTTGACCAGGAGTTTGTTCAAGGCACTCACATAGGCTTTGGCGGAGGCGACCATGGTGTCCGTGTCGGTGCCACGGCCGGTGACCGTCTTGCCGTCTTCTTCGAGA
>JAJFHM010000212.1 GCA_021775625.1 Hyphomicrobiales bacterium
GTGCGAATGTCCTCCATCCAGGTGGTTTCCAGCGCCAGCGAAAGATCGACATTGCGCAGGATCAACGTGGGCTCGTCGCCGCCGGGAGTGAAGATCATGGCCTGTGGAGAGTTGACACCAACCCAGCTGTCATAGCCGCCGAAAAAATAAAGATGCTCCGGCGCAATCGCGACGCAAGCAACAAGACCGGCGTCGCCGAGCGCTACCCTGGCCCGCGTCAGGCGCTCAAGATGTTCGGATTTTTCAAACGACGCGAATTGAGCCGGCATGGGGAAGGCCTTGGTTGTTGTGGCACGTGAGTTTGGATGTTGCATTCACTTGCCCGCCTTGGCAAGGTCAGACGCATCCGGCGGAGCCGGTCATGAGCGGGACGCTGCGTTGATGAGTGAAGATGGCCTGAACGACCTCATTGAAGCCTGCCGGGCCGCCCCTGGACGCGATGCGGTTTGGATGGAACGCTGTTGCGGATGCCAGGATTGAATTTATGAGCAGCGACCTGATGCGCGAGGCAGCGCGGCGTGCCGTGGATTATCTCGATGGCCTCAGCACGCGCCCGGTCGCCGCCACCGGGGATGCGGTGGCGGCGCTGTCCGCTCTCGATGGCCCCTTGCCGGATGCACCAGCGCCGCCGCACGACGTCCTGGCGCTGCTTGACCGCTACGGCTCGCCTGCGACCACGGCAAGTGCCGGGCCACGCTATTTCGGCTTCGTCACCGGTGGAACCCTGCCTGCTGCGGCCGCTGCAAACTGGCTGGCTGCTGCATGGGACCAGAACGCATTCAGTTTCGTGAGTTCACCCGCCGCAACGAAGATTGAGGAAATAGCACTTGGCTGGTTGCGCGATGTGCTGGGCTTGCCGCAAGACTGCGGCGGCGCCTTCGTCACCGGTGCCACCATGGCAAACTTCTGCGGGCTGGCCGCTGCGCGCCACCGCCTGTTGCAGGATGCCGGATGGGATGTGGAAGCCGACGGACTGTTCGGTGCACCTGAAATCACCGTCATCGTTGGAGACGAAGCCCACACCATGTTGTTCAAGGCGCTCGGGCTCATCGGCTTCGGGCGCAGCCGGGTGGTGCGGGTACCGGTCGACGGCCAGGGCCGCATGCGGGCCGACGCCATGCCGGCGATTGACGGCCCCACGATTCTCTGCCTGCAGGCGGGAAACGTGAACACCGGAGCGTTCGATCCGGCCGACGAGATCTGTGGCCCCGCCAGGGCGGCCGGGGCCTGGATCCACGTCGACGGGGCGTTCGGTCTGTGGGCGGCGGCAGCACCTGAACGCGCACATCTCATGGCCGGCTACGAGCTGTGCGATTCCTGGGCAACCGATGCCCACAAATGGCTCAACGTTTCCTATGACAGCGGCATCGGTTTTGTGCGCGATGCGGAGGCCCTGAAGGCCGCAATGGCGGCCACTGCCGCCTACCTGCCGCCGAGCGAACATCGCGATCCGTTTTCTTACACACCGGAATCATCGCGCCGCGCCCGCGGGGTCGAAATCTGGGCGGCGCTCAAATCCCTCGGCCGGACCGGCGTCGCCGACCTGATCGAGCGCAATTGCCGCCAGGCGTCGCGCTTTGCAGAAGGTCTGTCAGGGGCGGGCTATGAGGTCCTGAATGATGTTGAACTTAACCAGGTGATGGTGGCGTTCCGGGATGATGATAAGACCCGGCGTGTGATCGCAGCCGTGCAGGATGAAGGCACCTGCTGGTGCGGCGGCACGGTCTGGCAGGGACGCAGCGCCATGCGGATTTCGGTTAGTTCATGGGCGACGACAGATGCCGATGTCGAGCGCTCGCTCGACGCGATCATTCGGGTCGCGCAATCGATGGGGTAGGGCCGTGACCCGCAAGGTGGATGTCTATCTGGGTGTGGCCAGCCGCTATTCCTATCTGGCCTCAACACAGCTCGCAGCCCTGCAGGCCGATACCGGCTGCGCTCTCGAGTGGCGCATGCTGTTCACCGGCGATCTTGTCGGCATGACGGGGGTCAACCCGTTCAAGGGGGCGCCTGTATCGGGCCAGTACAACTGGGATTATCGCCGCTATGATGCCGAGTGCTGGGCAGATTACTACGGCGTGCCCTATCGCGAGCCGCCGCATGCCCTGATCCATGACTATGATCTGTTGCGCCGGCTGGCCCTGGCCGCCACCGCGGCGGCCAGACTTGGCGTTGTGGAGCGCTACGCGCCGCTGCTCTACAACGCCATCTTCAATGCGCAGCCGACGCCGTTCGGGGACACTGTGCTGCTCGGCCTTGCTGAACAGTGCGGATGCGAAACGCAGGGCTTCAAGGCGGCCATGGAAGATGAAGCGACAGCGGAGCTCCTGCGCGCGACCACGCAGAAAGCCCATGATCGCGGTGCTTTCGGTCTGCCGGCATTCTTCGTCGATGACCGCATGTACTGGGGCAATGACCGGCTCGTGCTGTTAAGGCACTACCTGTTGCGAGAGTGACGGCGAAATATCTACTCCGCCGCGACCCCGGTGCCAATTGCGCACGCCACGCCGGTGCCGCCGAGACCGCAATAGCCGTTCACATGTTTGGCCAGATACTGCTGGTGATAGTCTTCGGCGAAGTAGAACTCGGGCGCCTCGACGATTTCGGTCGTGATGTCCGCAAAGCCGCGGGCTTTGAGTGCCGCGCCGAATTGCGCCTTCGAGGCCTCTGCCGCGTCGCGCTGGGCATCGGACATAACATAAATGCCCGAGCGGTACTGGGTCCCCACATCGTTGCCCTGGCGCATGCCCTGGGTCGGGTCATGGCTTTCCCAGAAAACCTTCAGAAGCATTTCATAGGAAACCCTGGCCGGGTCATAGACCACCAGCACAACCTCATTATGTCCGGTCAGCCCGGAGCACACTTCTTCATAAGTGGCATTGGGCGTTTGTCCGCCAGCGTACCCTGCTGCGGTCACATGCACGCCTGGAACTTCCCAGAACTTGCGCTCGGCGCCCCAGAAGCAGCCCATGCCGAACACAGCACTTTCGGTGCCTTCGGGATAGGGCCCCTGGATGTCGGTTCCCAGCACAGAGTGACAGACGGCGGTTCGGATCGGTGCATCGCGGCCGGGAAGAATGTCCTCTGCCGCCGGCATCTCGGCTTTCTTTCTGGAGAAAAACAACATGGGGTGAGATCCTTCGTTCCAGGGTCAACTGTTGCGACTATTTTGGGGGCCGCGCGCGGCGATTACAAGAGGCGCCCGCTTCACGATCATATGACCCGTTTGCGGCGCCGGCTTGAAATCAGCAGGAACAGAACGCCGAGGCCACACAGAACGGCCCAAGCCGGCCACGACAGCACAGTGACAATGCCGGGATTCCACAGATCCGACGAGATATAGCGCTCTATCAGATTCTGCAGCGTGACGAGGCTTTCCAGGCTGACATCGGCCCACCGCGCGCCAAGCGCGCGGGGTACGAATTCGCCGGTTTGCTGCATTTTCCAGACGTCGCCGGCAAGCGAAAGCGCGGCGAGCACGAGAAGGCCAAGACCAATGAGACGTGATATCATAATGGGTCGGGACTGTAACGGTAAGCCCGCCGCGTAGCTAGAGTAACATTCGGGCACACTGAAACATTTGATGGGATCAAATCAGCCACTCGCCACGGCGCGGAGCGCGCCTCGCCGGAAGACGCGAAAAATCGGTCAAATGCTTCAGTGTGCCCGAATGTTGCTCTAGCAGTTTCAAAGCTTCAAACCGCAGTGTTGCTTGCAGAATTTTGTTGAGTATAGTGCACCCGCATTTCGCACTTCGCGGTGCAGAGGAGAGGTGGCCGAGTGGTCGAAGGCGCACGCTTGGAAAGCGTGTAGGCGGGTAACCGTCTCGTGGGTTCGAATCCCACTCTCTCCGCCAGCAAGTCCTTGTTATCAAAGAGTTTTCGAGTGGACG
>JAJFHM010000213.1 GCA_021775625.1 Hyphomicrobiales bacterium
GCCCTTGAGCGATGCACTTACGCTGGCCCCGACGGTTGGGCTGTCTTACTCCCGAAGCCGCGACGAAGCCTACACCGACAACATCGGTTTTTTCTTTCCCGCACAGGAAATCTATACGGGCGTCTTCAGTTTCGGCGCCGCATTGAGCTATGTCATCGCCCTTGATAACGATCGCTCGATCGAACCATCGATCAGCGTCGAAGGAGCATATGAGTTCGATCTGTTCGGAAAACCACCGCTCGGTGTTGGAGTGGCATCGAATTCCGATGACAAGAAGGTCGACGTCACCGTTACGGGCGGTGCTGATATTGTCCTCAGCGACACGGTGAGCCTGTCGCTTTCAAGCAGCGTCGGCGGGCTGACGCGGAAACAGTATATTGAGATATCCGGCGGTGCGCAGGTCTCGGTGCAGTTCTGAGCGCTTTCGGCTTCCCGGTAAGCCAGCACTTTATGAGCTCTCTACCGTGGAAATTCCGGTCAGGTAGTCCTGAATCGGGTGGCGACGTCCCTTTGCTTTCTCAACACCAAGACGAACCAGATGCAGACATTAGCAGTTCTGCCGCATCATACAGCCTACAAGACGTAGCGGCGGCGTTGTTTCGTTTGCAAACTCGCACGCTCGAGCCGGCAAGAAAAATATTTCTTACTCACATTGAACCTTCTGGGCCTTCTGGGCCTTCTGGGCCTTCTGGGCCTTCTGGGCCTTCTGGGCCTTCTGGGCCTTCTGGGCCTTCTGGGCCTTCTGGGCCTTCTGGGCCTCCCACGCGTCTAACACTCTAGAAGCAACCTGGAGACCCAGCGTTGCAGCCAAACTGGAGTGAGAACCATGAACTTTGCAACAACCGCACTGGCCGTCGCAATTTTGAGCGTGTCGCCTTCCAATCCCCCGGAAACAACGGCTACGGCCTACGGCCTGACCATGTCGGAGCAGATGGAAACCGGTCTGACAATCGATGCCGCCGCCACCGGCAAGCGCAAACGCAATCGTGTCAGCACGTTTAAACCCAGCAAGGCCGGCACCAAACGCCACGGTCGTCGGGCCAACGAACTGACCGGTAGCCAAAACAGTGCAGCCGATGACGACGGGACCTTCTGCGGCAACGATGACATCTTCGTGATTTACGAAGAAGACGAGAACGGAAATCCTGTTCCCGGCACCAAAGAGTACGGCTGCACCGGCGAATGAGCCCGCAGCCAGAGGTCACAACGACCGCTCGCAGACAAAACTGATCACCAGCCACCTCGACGCATCCGAATGCCGGCTGCGGCCGGTGACCTCGGCGCGGAAGTAGAGCGCTTCACTGGAAAGTAGGCATCTGTTTTACGGCATTGAAGCGGCAATTCTTGACGGCTCCCATGCATTCAATCGCGCACGAAACAGCCGGCGGACTGAGTTTCAATTCATGTTGAACCGGATGTCGATTTGGCGATGGCAGGCGCCTGTGTCATAGTTTGGGTCGGTAACCCAATAGGGGGACGTAATGCCGACCGCAGAGTCCGCGCCATCCCAGCCCGCTTGCATCGAAGTTCGTTCGAGTAACGACATCCACGAGCAAGCTGAGCTCCTGGACACATGGAACCAGGAATATTGCCAGATGTCCGGCGGCCGGTTCGACGGATCAGTACGCTCGTTACTTGGCAGCGGAATCAGGCTCTTTATTGAACGCATGAACCGGGCGGTGTTTCAACGGGGCGATGTCGGCAGCGATAAACTGGCACTCGGGATACCGATAAAACTCTCCGGCCAGGCGGTTCTGTGCGGCGAAAGCTCCCACCTGGACGGGTTGCACGTGTTTTCCGGGCCATCCGGATTTGAATTCCTTTCGCCGGAAAACCTCCTGTTCATCGGGCTTGAGATGTCGCTCCCCAGCGCCGCATCGTCACCTGAGGAAAGGCTGTTGATCCGAGAGCTTCAACGCCGGCTGCAAGACGGACGCCGTGTTATCCCCCTGCCCGCGAACCGGGCGCACGATCTGCGCGCGCTGCTGGGTGCAATGCTCGATGGATTGAAGGCCAATTCTGAAACACTCAACGATGCAAAGAGCCTCGCTGCGTTCAAGCGTGCCGCTGCCGGCGCGGTACTTGAAATTCTGTCGCACAGTGATGTTCGGCCGCGTTCCAGAGTAGGGAACATCACAAACTGGCAAGTTGCCAGTCAAACCCGCAGACTGGTCGAAGACGCGCCCGACTGCCCAATGTCAGTGGTTGAGCTGGCGCTTCGGTTGGGGGTCTCGCGGCGGACGGTACAATACGCATGCCAGAGCTCGCTGGGCGTCAAGCCGACATCCTATCTCCGTGCGTTGCGTCTTAACGGCGCCCGCCGGGAAATGCGAAACGCGCATTCGGTGACGGAAGCCGCAACACGTTGGGGGTTCTGGCATTTTGGCAATTTCGCCAGAGACTATCGCACAATGTTCGGGGAACTGCCGTCGCAGACCCTCACCCGAATGAACACCCCACTAAGAGATCAAAACTAGAGCGCTTCCTACTCACACGGAAACGCTCTACCCGCCGAGATAGGCCTTCTTCACATATGCATTGCCGATGAGTTCTTCCGACTTGCCTTCCAGGGCGACCGTGCCGGTTTCCAGGACATAACCTTTGTCGGCGAGTTTGAGCGCCAGGGATGCATTCTGTTCGACCAGAACAACTGCCAAACCCGCCTCTTTCAAACTTTTGATAATTTTGGCGATTTCAGCCACCATGATCGGAGCCAGACCGAGAGACGGCTCATCCATCAAAATCACCTTGGGTCTGGCCATCAGCGCCCGACCCATGGCAACCATTTGCTGTTGGCCGCCGCTCAATGTCTTGGCGAGTTGGCCCTGGCGTTCCTTCAATATCGGGAAATGCTCGTAAACCAGCTGAAAGCTTTCTTCCAGGTGCTTCTTGTCCCTTTGAAGATAGGCCCCCAACCGCAAATTGTGCTGCACCGTCATGAGGCCGAACAGGCGCCTGCCTTCAGGCACATGCGCGATGCCCAGGCCGACGATCTTGTGCGCCGGCACATCATTGATCCGCTTGCCCTCAAATCGAATTTCGCCCGATGACAACTTGATCAGACCGGAAATGGCTTTCAGTATCGATGACTTGCCGGCACCATTTGCACCGATCAGGGTGCTGATGTTGCCCTCATCAACGCTCAGCGAAATTCCCTTAACGGCTTCCACCTTGTCGTAGTGTATGCGGAGATTCTCCACTTCAAGCAGCATCGAAATCGCTTCCCAAATACGCCTCGTGCACCAGTTCATCTTTTCGAATTTCGGCTGGCGTGCCCTCGGCAATCTTGGTGCCGAAATTTATCACCGTGATCTTGTCGCAAATCCCCATCACGACTTTCATGTCGTGTTCGATCAACATTATCGTAACGCCTCTGTCGCGGATCTTGTTGATCAGACCGACCATTTCCTCAGTTTCGTCGGTGTTCATACCCGTGCACGGTTCGTCCAGCAAAAGAAGTTCCGGCTCGGCCGCCATGGCAATAGCGACGCCCAATGCCCTTTGGTGGCCGTGCGGCAGATTGGCTGCAAGGTCATCGGCATATCCCGTCAGCCCCATGAACTCGAGGATCTCCCTCGCCTTGCGTTCATTGTCCTTCTCGCTGTTCCTGGTTTTGGCCGTGTTCAGCAGCGCTCCCCAGTAACTGTAATTCGAGTGCAAATGACACCCGACCATCATGTTCTTGAGTACGGTAAAGTTCTTGAACAGCGTGATGGACTGGAACGTTCGCACGATCCCCAATCGTGTGGTTCGGTGCGGCTTTAAGGTGCCGATCTCCTGGCCCTTGAAAGTGATGCTGCCCTTGCTTGGCTTGTAGACGCCGCTAATCACGTTAAAAAGTGTGGTTTTTCCTGCGCCATTGGGGCCGATCAGGCCACGAATTTCTCCCTGGTCGACGGAAAAACCGAGATCATTGATGGCTTTCAGTCCGCCAAACTGCATATTCAAGGAATTGATCGAGAGCAGTTGCATTGCAAAATCTCAGTCTGATCGCTTGCGCCATTTGCCAACCAGGGCGCGAAGCCTGGCCGGGACGGTTTCAAGCCCGCCGGGCAAAAACAGAACGGTCAAAATCACGACAACACCGAAGAATATGACGCGATACCAACCGGTGGGACGCAGCAGTTCATCGACAACTGTCAACAGCGTGGCGCCGAGTACAGGCCCGTTGAGCGTATTGAGCCCGCCTACGATGATGTGAACCAGCGAAAACTCCGATTGCCAGATGTCAAACGTCTTGGGGTTTATGTAGGTGTGGTAATGTGCGTAAAGCGCACCGGTCACCCCGGCAAGCGCACATGCGGTGGAGAATGCAATCACTTTGTGCTTCAGCACATTGATGCCGACATGCTGGGCCAGGATCTCGCTCTCGTGGATGCTCCAGTAAATCATGCCGGTGCGTGAGCGGACAATTCTGTGGATCACGTAGACGATCAGCCCACAGCACACCAGGGCAAGATAGTAATATGCCACCCGCGATGAAAAATCGATGTTCAGGCCGGGCAGTACCAGTTTAGGCGGCTGGATGTTGAAAATCCCGTCCCAGCCTCCAAAGATGCCGCGGTAATAGGCAAAGACCCGTTTGATAACCTCGCCGACCGCCCAGCTGGCCATAAAAAAGTAGACCGCTCTGGTTCGCATCAGCGGAATGCTGATCACAAACGCCATTAGTCCTGCCACCGCCGCCGCAAGCCACATGTTGACCCACAGCGACCACCCCAATCCGGTGAACAGCAAAGCTGAAGTGTAGGCGCCGATCCCCATGAAACCGGCATGTGCAAATGAGATGAAACCGAGCGTCCAGATCAGCCACATGCTGGTGGCCAAGGCGATGTTGAACGCAATGGTGATGCCGACGTGCAGGATGTACTTGTCATAGCTGCATATGACGGGCAGCAAAAAAGCGAACGCGATTGCGATCAGCCAGACACCTGCTGCCACTTTCGTGTTCTCAGTCATGCGTGCTTTCCTTTGCAACCAAAGACACGCTCTAGTCCCAATCCTGGCCGAACAGCCCGGTCGGCTTGAAGGCAAGAATGACGAAGATCGTCGCAAATCCAATAATGTAAGCCACGTCAGCACTGACGAGGGTTGTCACGAAGCTGTCGATAAAGCCGATAATGAGCCCGCCAATCAGCGCACCGGGCACACTTCCAAGCCCGCCCAAGATGACGATCATGAAAGCTTTTACGGTGGCAATGAACCCCATGGTGGGGACGATTGACAGCAAAGTGCCCATCAGACATCCCGCCACCGCCGCCATCGCGCTGCCCATCCCGAAGGCGATCCAGTGAATGCGTCTCGTGTTGATTCCCTGCAGGGAACTGACCTCGGGATCCTGGGAAACCGCCCGCATTGCCATTCCGGTGGTGGTTCTTTGCAGGAAGTACCACAGCCCCAAAATCAGGCCCGCCGAAACGATTGAAATGACCATGCGCTCATAGGTGTAAAAGGCGCCAAATACCATGACACCGCCGGTTACGACGCTTGGAATACCTTTGACGATCGTACCGAACGTCAAGAGGCCGCCGCTGGAAATTATGAATATCAAGCCCATGGAAACTGCCAGGGAATACAGAATGTTCTTCCCGTGCAGCGGCCTGAACAACAACAGCTGCAGCGCCGCCCCAACCACAAAGATGACCGCCGCGCTGACGATGATGCCGACCCAGTAAGGCAACTTCAACACCGCGGCCCAGTAATACAAAACATAGGCCCCGAGCATGTAGAACTCACCGTGGGCATACTGAATGATGCGCATGATCCCGAAAATCAGGGTCAGGCCAATGGCAATCAACGCATACATAAGACCGAGATTTATCCCGGTCAGCGTCATTTGGGTGAGTTCATCCAGAGCCATTCTCAGCCTATGTGCATTTTTCGGTTTGCATCAAAATTTTACGCCATACGGGTGTGATCATGCTCGCATTTGCGCATCAAAGTTCGATGCCGCGCTGGTGTGTACATGACAACAGCCTACACGAGCGATCAGATCCAATCGACCTCAATGAAACATCTCAAATTTGCGCAAAGCGAGCCTTCCCCATCTCGCCAGAACGAAGCACGCCGCCATTGAAATGGCGGCGTGCTCCCATGTTGAGGGCTCAATACGTGTCCGGCAGTTCCGGATATCTTACGTCGGCCAGCCTGGCTTTGCCGTTCTCGATAAGGGTCGTGTAGCAATCGTAGACCCCCTGGCGCCTGATGCCGAAAGAGTTCTGACCTTCCCAGGTGACCTTTCCGACATAGGTGTCTTCAAGCACCACTGTGGCCATGGCATCCGCCACTGCCTTGGTGTCTTCAAAGGTGCCGGCCTTTTCAATTGCTGCCACCAATCCGTAGATCCACCACGAATAGTTTCCGGCCAGAGCATTGAAGTCGCCAAACCGCTTTATGAACCGGGCCTTGATTGCTTTTTGCGAGTCCGTGACCGGTTCAACGCAGGTCACCGGAAGCACGACGTCATGGGCATATTCTCCCGCGACTTCCAGGATCGTCTTGGTCTCGGACGCTGCCGGCGACGAAATCGGACCCTTGTAACCCATCTCTCTTGCCGCCTTGACGATGCTGGCGGTGATGCCAGGAGGTGATGGGCTGGTAACGATGAAATCCGGGTTCGATTTCAGGGTTTTCGTCACGATGGGATAAAAGTCGGTGTCTTCCCAGTTGAAGTACTCCACGCCCAGGTCCTTGATGCCGTAATATTCCATCAACCGTTTGTAGGAGTAGTTGCAGTCGATGCCATCCTGATCATCCGGACCGATGAATGCGGCGGACTTCAGTTTATCTTTGCCGTAATGTTCCTGCATGAAGGGAATGTAGGCATATCCCTGCTCGTAATCAGACATCTCGGCTCTGAAGTGATACGGGTAGTCCTTGCCGTATATCTTGAGATATCCCCAGCACGCGACAACGGAAATGACTTTGGCGGGCTCGGTGATCTGCAGCATGCCGATGGTGCTGGCGGCTGCCTGACTGAATACATATTTTACCTGGTCCTGTTCCACCAGACGGGTGGTGGCAGCTCTGGCATCAGCCACAGTGCCCTTGGTGTCGTAGGTGATGATTTCGAGCATGTGTTTCTCGCCGCCGATATCGATGCCACCTTTTTCATTGATGACAGCGGCTCCGTCGACCCAGCCCTGCATGGTCGAAATGCCCCAATAGGCAACCGGACCGGTTAGAGGAACAGCGCCACCGATCTTGATGACCTTGCCCTCCGCATGCGCCGGTTTACTCAAAAGCGCAGGCGATATTGCGGCAGTTAACCCCAGTGCCGATGCTGTGGACAAGAACGTGCGGCGCGTAATTTTGCCCTCTTCAAACAGTTTCGTAAGTCTTTCCAACTCCAACATAGTTATTCCTCCCTATGGTTGGTTTTTTGATTGACTACAGTTTGCCCTCAGGTTCTGTACGTTCGGGTTGCCTCAACAAACCCCGCCAAATCCGGCATCAAATTGTCGGTTGCTCCTTTCAGGCTAAAACTTTCACATCGCCGCGACTATCCGATTTCGGCAATTTGACCGCGGTCTGCATGCACCCCGCGCGGTGCCTACGCGGTCGAAAACCCGCTATCCTCCAATGCCTCGCCTTCGACCCATGAGTGTTGCCACATGTGGTGCTCATAGACTTTGTCGCCCCGCAAATAGAACAATTCCGCCCCGCGCTCTTTCATGACCTTTCCCGTGTCCGGGTTGGTGTAGCGGCTCTCCCAGGTGCCGGAGATGCAGTTGTCGCAGTGGCCGCGATAGGTCTTGTTGATCTGGAGATCCTTGGCGTAGGCAAACCAGCGGCCTGGCCACTCCCGCAGTTGCTCGCCACTATGGATCTGGCCATGTCCGTAATGGACCACGGCATCGTCTGTGTAGCCCGCCGCCGCAGCCTGGCCGTCACGCGCCTGCCAAACCTTTTCCACTTCCCTGACGAAGGCGACGGGATCCACTTCCAACTTACCGGAATTCTCGGTATTTCCCATTTTGCGTCATTTCCTCTTGCAGCTATTCACAGCCTCCAGACCATGATCTAGATGTCCATCAAAAGAACTCTTCTCTCTGCGTCTGTGACCAGATTTTGCAGCGCCGCGGACGTGTTGCGGCCGAAATTCGAGTAGTGCGACTGAACCATCGGCCCTAAGGTTTCGGCAACGATTTCGGAGGTCGCGAAAATCTCTGTTGCCTCATCGAGACTGCCGGGAATTGCCGCACCATCATCGGTCAGGTAGGCATTTCCGTCCTGCGGTGCCCCGTCCAGTTCCAGCTCAGCCTCGACGCCGGACAGGCCGGCTGCGAGCATTGCCGCATAGGCCAGGTAGGGATTGACGTCAGCACCAGGGAGGCGATTCTCGATCCGTTTGCCCAGACCGCGGCCGACAACACGGAATGCAACTGTGCGGTTGTCCAGACCCCAGCCAATCCGTGCCGGCGCAAATGTGTTCGGGATCATGCGCTTGTAGGAATTTGTTGTCGGCGCGAACAGGAGGAAAAAGTCACGGGCGTGCAGCACGATGCCTGCCAGGAAAGACCGCATGGTCTTGCTCATGCCGCCTTTACCGTCATCGAACGCACTGGCACCGGAAGCGTTGCGCATCGACATGTGGATGTGACAACTGCTGCCGCCAAGAGCGTGATCGATCTTGGCCATGAAGCTGGCCACCAACTCGGTCTGCAGGGCAATTTCCTTGGCCGCCGTCTTCACCAGAACATGCGCATCCGCAGCCTCGATACAGCGGCCGTAAGCCAGATTTATTTCGACCTGGCCGGGAGAATACTCGGCCTTGACCATCTCAACGCCAACGCCGGATTTCTCCAGCGCATTGCGCAGGCGCTGCGTGTAGTCCTCGTCTTCGGAGGTTCGGATGACGGTTTCAGGATGCATTGTGTGATGGCGGGGGAGAATGTTGGTGAAGCCCTTGTCGTGCAGACTGTCCGGCGTTTCCCTCAGGAGAAAAAATTCAAGCTCAGACACACTGAAGGGCTCAAGGTCCATCGCTGAACATTTCTCAAGCTGTCGCTTGAGGATGGCGCGTGGCGAAACCTCGACTGCGTCCGCATCGGGAGAGCGGGCATCCGCCAGCACGATGGCCGTCCGCGGTTGCCAGTCACACAGACGCAGCGTGTCCATTTCGGGTACGGAAATGAAATCAGGATACCCGCTGTCCCAGCCGGTAAAGCCATAACCGGGATCCAGCGAATGGTCCTGCCCCCAGCCGAGCACAACCGAACAGGTGGGGACACCGTCTTTGCCGGACTTGAGAAAGTGCGCTGCGCTCAGTCGTTTGCCGTACAGGCGGCCCTGCATGTCCGTGTCAGCGACGACAACCGTGTCGACGTCCCCGGTTTCTGCCAGTTTCGCCAACTCACCGAGCGAAAGTGTCATGGACATTTCCCTGATACATTTTATGGTCTAATGTTAGACCTTTTAGGGTTGTCCGCAACAGCTAAATTGCGTTGGCGAGCATGTTGCGCCATATGGAAGCCCGCATGAACGAAGAACTGAGAAAACGGGAATCGGCCGTCGCGCTGCTGCGCAATCCCCGTTCCAGTGCAAACGCCTTCGAGGTCGCCGTTGAGCGATTGGGGTCGTCGATCAAGATGGGGTTTTTTGCCCCGGGCGAACAGCTTCCGGCCGAGCGCCAACTGTCAGACATCATGAATGTGAGCCGAACCACAATCCGCGAAGCCATTCGGGTGCTCACTGTTCAGGGCAAACTGGAGGTTAGGCGGGGACGTACTGGCGGGACCTTTGTATCGGCCAATTTCAAAGCGCCAAGTGCCAAGGAACAGCATGCGCACGTACAGGCCAGGGGAACTGCCCTGCTCGAAGTCCTTGATCACCGCTTGATAGTCGAACCGGGCATTGCGGAACTCGCCGCGGAGCGTGCTACTGAACAGATGCGGCAGCGGATTTCCGAATTGGCGCTGCAGGGCAGCGAGGCGGAAGACGACTTTCGCAGCTACCGCGCGCTCGATACCCAGTTTCATTTTCTGCTCGCCAAGGCAACCGGAGTGGAACGCCTGTCTGCGATCCTTGGAGATATTCATGCAGAACTGTCCGACTTGATGGCGCTCATACCGCACAGCGTCGAGGCCTGCAGACACTCATCCGAACAACACCAGCATATCGCTGCGGCCATCGCCAAGGACAAACCTGACGTTGCCCGCAAAGCCATGAAAGAACACGTCGAGGCGACGACCAGCCTGATGAAGGGTTTGTTGGGCTGACGCCTCGATGCCGCAAAGCGAACGGTAAAAACAGGTATGGGACATGGATAACAACTCTTTCGATTATGTGATCGCCGGCGCAGGTTCGGCCGGCTGCACACTTGCAAACCGCCTGACGGAGGATCCAAAGGTATCCGTGCTGCTGCTTGAGTATGGCGGTTCAGACAAAAACATTTTTGTGCAAATGCCGACGGCATTGCAGATCCCGATGAACACAAAGCGGTTCAACTGGGGCTTTTGGTCCGAACCGGAACCCAACCTGAACAACCGCCGGATCGACGTCTCGCGCGGCAAGGGCCTCGGTGGATCCTCCTCTATCAACGGGATGATTTATGTCCGGGGCAACGCGTGTGATTTTGACGAATGGGAGGAGCATGGCGCCGAAGGCTGGGCGTACAAGAACTGCCTGCCATATTTCAAGAAAGCGGAAACCTGCGCCTACGGTACCGACAACTATCGCGGCGGCGATGGGCCGCTGCACACCTGTAACG
The DNA here is from genome assembly GCA_021775625.1 of Hyphomicrobiales bacterium. Classification (GTDB taxonomy): domain Bacteria; phylum Pseudomonadota; class Alphaproteobacteria; order Rhizobiales; family JAJFHB01; genus JAJFHM01. The sequence goes on from JAJFHM010000213.1 coordinate 10,712, forward strand.
GCAACGGCATGATGAATCCGCTTTATCAAGCCTTCATCCGTGCCGGTGCGGAAGCAGGGTATGGCCTGACGGAGGACTATAACGGCTACCGCCAGGAGGGCATGTCCAAGATGGATATGACCGTAAAGCGCGGCGTCCGGTGGAGCACTGCAAAAGCCTATCTGGAACCCGCTCTTGGCAGGAAGAACCTGACCCTGATCAAGCATGCCATGATCAAGCGTGTACTGCTTGAAGGTAAGCGTGCTGTCGGCGTGGAATATGTTCGCAACGGAAAGACACAATCTGCTCGCGCCGGCCGAGATGTGATTTTGTCTGCGGGTGCGATTGGATCCCCGCATATCCTGCAAATGTCTGGCATCGGACCGGTACAGGTCCTTAAGGATGCAGGTATCGAGGTTCTGCACGAACTGCCAGGCGTTGGAGAAAACCTTCAGGATCACCTCGAATCCGTGCTCCAGTACGAGACCAAGCTGCCGGTGTCGCTAAACCGGCATATGGGGCTTTTCGGAAAATTCTTGATCGGAGCCCGCTGGGTCCTGAGCAAGAAAGGTTTGGGCGCAACAAACCATTTCGAGTCTACCGGTTTCATTCGAACCCATGCCGGGCTGAAATGGCCGAACATCCAGTTTCACTTTTTACCGGCCATAGTTAGGTACGACGGTAAAGGCGGTGCGGGACCGGAAGGCTACCAGATCCATTTTGGCATCAACAAATTGCGGGCACGCGGTTGGGTGCGGGCAAAGTCGGCCGATCCATTCGAAAAACCGAGCATCGTTTTCAACCATTTCGAGGATCAGCGGGATATCGACGAGTATCGCACAGCATTCAAGCTTACCCGTGAAATTGGATTGCAGCCTGCCTTTGATGCGTTTCGGAAGCAGGAACTGGATCCAGGCGAAAATGTGCAGAGCGACGAAGAGATAGATGCCTGGGTCCGCGAAACGGTCGAAACGGCTTATCATCCGTCATGTTCGTGCAAGATGGGCGCCGATGGAGATGCGAGGGCGGTGCTTGATTCGCACTGTAATGTGCGGGGACTGGAGCGCCTGCGCGTCGTGGATTCCTCGATTTTCCCAACCATCACCAATGGTAACTTGAATGCCCCGACGATCATGGTTGGCGAAAAAGCCGCCGACATCATCAAAGGCATTCCGCCGCTCCCCGCATCCAATGCCGAGGCATATGTTGCCCCAGACTGGGAAAAGCAGCAGCGCGTCGGAACTTCGATAAGGCCCATGCTTTGATGCTCGACGCTTAGAACGCTTCACGCAGGTGAAACAATCACCGCCACTGTTTCTCTTCCAGGGTCCACGATCCACCGGGGAGCTCTCCGTCCTTGATGAAATTGTCGACGACGTTCTTGAGCAAGGCGGAGGTGGTGTTGTCGAAGTTGTTGGCGGGCAACGCCTGGCCGAAGGCGATTGATCCGGTACTCAAGACGGCGCCATCGTTGGGTGCGGTGAAATAGGTAATGTCGCCCCGAATTCTATAATCGAGCGAACCGACCAGCCCGGCGTAGGCATAAAGCAGTTCTTCCGTGACAAGCACATAGTTGTCACTGTGGCCACCTGATGAGGCAATGATTTTGGTATGCGGCGGGGTGCCGAGAGAAAGGTCGTAGCGATCCAGCTCGATACCGGCCGCACCGCCGTATGCCAGGCCATGATCGCCGATGATTTCACCCTCAATGCCCTCGGTAATCCACGACACCGTTCTGTGGTAAGCGTCCGGCATTTTTCGGAACGGCGCGGCTGTCTCAAAGCCTTCTGCGATGAACCCGACGCCCAGGAGCTTCTGCGGCGCCCGTCCCCTGTTGCGCCACAGGCCGCTCTTCTCGCCGGTCGTCTGAAGATAGTGCTCACCGGGCCGCGCCGCCCAGGCGCGCATGCCTGAATCGAGCTTGCGCACCTCCATGCATGAGGTGTCTTCGTCGTCGAAGCCGATGACCCAGTAATAGCCGTTGCCGCCCATATAGATCAGCCGGCCGCCTTCGGCGACATAGTCTTCCTGGGCATCAAGCATCCGCTCCGACACATATTCCGGATGGGTCCCGGTGATAATGCAGTTGTAGGGCTTGATGGCGTCCAGCCCCTCCTTGTGCAGGTCTTCGTCGGTGATGAAATCGCAGTCGTAGTTCATGTGATCCAGCCACGCGACGATCGACAGGTCGGCGGGAAACTGCCACGGGACGTTCATGCTGGAGATGCGGTATTTGGGCCGCATGTTCATGATCGGGCGCCGGTAGGAGGAGAAGCAGACACCGGCGCCGTCCTCGTAACTGTCATAGGTGGAGAGGCCGAAGTCGCGGTCCTCGTAGGTCTCGATATCGATGTCGGAGATGACCGGCGGCTGGCCTGTCATCGGTTGAATGATCTGGGCGTCGAATGAGAGGCTCTCGTTGGCATAGGCAAGATAACTCGCCGTGGGCACGAGGAAGCAGAGTTTGGCGGACGGCTTTGCGGGTCGCACGAAGAAGACCACGTATTCCTCGCCAAGCCCCTTGCCATTGCCGACCCGAAGCCTCACCGCGTAGACGCCGCTCTTCAGCGTTTTGGGGATCTCCATGGAGTTGGTGAGGTCCCACTTGCTGTCGGTCACGGATTCGGGGTGGAATTCGATGCCGCCAAATTCGTGCGGCGCGAGACGGAAGCAGTCGTTCTTGCCCGACCAGTTCCACCCGGTCATCGCCCGTATCGGATGGTTGACGCCGCGGGCATTGAGGCCGTGGGGGCCGACGTCAATGACCGTGCTGGAGATGCCGTGTTCGGAATATCCCGCGGTCGTGTCCCAATAGGCCGCAACCGAGCCTTCAGGCGCTACACCGCCCGCACAGATCGCATCGAGTTCCTCGCGCGACAAGACCCTGTCACAAACGCCAGGACGGTCGATCTTGCCGTAATAAGTGTCGGCCACGAAGTTTCCGCGTTGCACGTGATTGTCGAGGCCGCCGGCCATCATGAACGGAACGTCGGCACGGTTTTTCTGCGCGAAACGGAACTTGTTCTGGACGTGCGAGCTGTAGGTGTAGGGCACGACCTTGCCGATCAGCGAGTTGTACCGGTTGCTCACACCCTCCTGATAGATCGTTGCCTTGCCGGTCGTGCGGTCGAAACTCGCGGCGATGAAATACCAGACATTCTTCACCAGCGGCAATTCGGTGACCACATAGTCAATCTCCTTGCCGTCGCCGACCCAGAACTCCAGGTAGCCATTTCCGTTGATGCCGATGCAGTAGCCCTCGTTCGTCTTCACATCGTACCGGCCCATAATGCACTGGCGCATGCCCCTCTTCGGCAGCGTCGGGTAGATGTAACAGTGAAGGCTCAGATCGCCATCGAGGCTGAGCTTG
>JAJFHM010000214.1 GCA_021775625.1 Hyphomicrobiales bacterium
TTTCATGTTGAACCGATTTGACCGGGTTTTCGCGTCTGCTGGCAAGGCACAGTTCTCGCCGTGGACCTGCCGTCCACAAGGGGGCTGTAACGCAGTCCAGAAGGCGCGAAAACCCGGCCTTCCGGTGGGCCAAATCGGTCCACCGGCCACGTTGCAGCGCTTGCCCGATGCACCGCATCGCGCTGCGCACCGCGCCTTGCCGGGCGAACCGATTTGGCGCCATCAAATGGATCAACATGAAAACATCCCGCTCTAGTGGTCTCAAGATCAAACGTCAGATGTTGCAACGTCCGCCTTGAATATGGGTCGTTCTTCCAAAAACTCCCTGACTGTTTTGTTCCAGTCGGGAAGATCCTTTAAGATCCATGATGGTGTTGGTTTTTCCCTACGTCACAATGTCAGGGCTGTTGGCAGGCGAACATCCGATTGGCTGCATGAAAGTCTTCGTGCGTATCGATCTCGGTCCAGTCGAGCCCGGTGATGTCAACGCTGTGAAATGGTACATCGCTGCCGATAAGCCGTTCATATGCTGCTTCATAATAGGCCTGGTGGTTGGCTGGTTCTCCCATCATCAGATCAAGTTCTTCAAACAGTTGTCTCGCCGTGTCTGAGCTGATTTTCTCGATTCCGATCGATTCACCGACAGCTTTGGCCGGGTCCACTGTTTTGCTCGCCTGCAGAACGCGATTGTTGTCGCCCAGCATCACCTTGATCTCTTCCGCGTCCAGTTGGATGTCGCGATCAACGCAAAGGCAGTTATCAAATGGACTGGCAATCAGCGTGCGCAGGATTTCGATGTCAAAGACAACATCCGCGTCGAATTTGACAAATCTCGCGTCACCTATCGCCGTTTTCGCCAGCATGAGGGAATAGCCGGTGTTGGTTTCTTCAAACCTGTCGTTGAGGATGAAATGCGCGTCCAGATCTGGAAATTTCGCTCTTACGAATTCCTCGATCCGGGCGTTTATGTACCCCAGCACGAAAATTATTTCGGTGATGCCGCAGGCTTGAATGTGGCCGATCATTCTCTCAAGGATAGGCTTGCCCGCAACCAGCAAAAGACTTTTGGGACAGCTGTCCGTCAAGGGTCTGATCCGCGATCCTACGCCTGCCGCCAGAATGACGGCCTTGAGAGCCGGTGATTGATTGGTTGCGTTCATTTAACAGGTTCCGTTTTAAGGCAGATTATCGGGCTCGCAGGCAAACCGGGCGGATCTATTTTTGAACCGAGGATTTCTGGTCGTTGCCGATCTCGCGGCCATGTTGCCAGGCCCGATAAAGACCGTAATAAAGCTGACTTGCCGCGAACACCCAGAGCATCGGGGTGAGGAAATCGAGCACCAGTGCGAGCGATAGCATGAAGATGAAAACGCCCTCATCGAACGCCAGAATCTTCTTCTGCTCGGTCACAAACCAGCGGAGGTTTGCGGCAAAACCAAAGCCCGGCCCGGCGTCGTTGGGTGCCACCATTTTGGCCGTTGCGACTTTCGCCAGATAGGTGTTGTCGCGCGACATCTCGGTGTGGATTGCGACATATTTCGCATAGCCTCGAAGGGAATAGAAAGAGACACCGACGAAAGCCAAAATCAACGGTGTGATATCGTCAGACTGCAGGTAGGCAGCATATCCCACCGCCCCGAACCAGAGGGTCACCTGAATCTGATCGGTTAACCTGTCAATGTAACTACCCAAGGCAGACGGGGTTTGCCGGTAGCGCGCCATCTGACCGTCCATGCAGTCGAGCACGTGACTTGCATGAATGAGAATGGCCGCGATGAGGAAATTTACCGCCCCCCCCTGAACAACAAAGACCGTGGAAACAATTGCGACGATGAAAGACAGCAGGGTGATCCGGTCCGGCGTCAGCCATTTAACGTCCACTGCAAAATAGTTGGCACAGATGGCCAGCGGAGCGGTGACAAACGAGGACCACCACTCGTCATTGCTGTTCTTGGTGGCCCACAAACGGGCAAGTTTTGAGTTCATGTGCCGGCGATTGCAGGTGCGTAAACGCCGCTGTTGTCATGCGCCCCACTGGCTGGCGCTTTGCGGACAGCGACGATCTTTTCTTGGACAACGGGCATAAATCCCTGCAGGACTTCATCAAGTGTGGCGAGGAAGAACCTGATATCCTTGTTCGACAACTCACCAATGTTTCCGACTTGAAATACCTTGTTCTTGAAGCAGCCCTTGCCTTCATAAATGATGATGGAGCATTCGCGAAGTTTCCGCCGCAGCAGGCCAACATCGACATTAGGCGGCACAACGACGGTGGTCAGAACAGAGCACATGTCCTTCTGATCGATTAGAAACTTAAGGCCCAGTTTCACCATGCCGCGGCGCAGCAGATGGGCGCGCCTCCTGATCTTGGCATAGCGATTGGATACGCCCTCCAGCAGGATGTTGGAGAGGGCCTGATCGAGCCCGTAAAACAGCGGAACACCCGGTGTGTTCGGAGTCTGGGAACGCGCCGTCATGAAGGCATAAAACGTAGCGAGGTTCAGATAGGTTGTCTTGACCGGATTGTGTTTCAGCTTCTCGAATTCCGCCGTTTCGCCGACCACAAAGGACAACCCGGCGTATGAGCCGATCGCCTTTGAACTTGAACTGGAACAGAACGCTATGTTGCAGGATTCCATGTCGATGGTCTCGGCGCCGGCGCTGCTGACACAATCAACAACAAAAAGCGCACGGTGGGCTTTGGACAGCGCGCCGATGGCTGCAAGCGGGTTCAACATGCCGGTGCACGTCTCGTGATGAACCATCACAACCACGTCGATGCGGTGCGCCTTCAGAAATGTTTCTACAACGTCCACATCGATGCTTTGCCCCCAAGGGAACTCGAGCAGAAAGGTGTTCGCATTGTGGATGCGGGAAATCTTGTGAAGCCGCTCGCCGAACTCCCCATTGGAGAGAATCAGGACTTTCTTATTCCCGACCACAGACGAAAGAATTGCCTCGTTGGCGGCAGTCCCGGAGCCGGTGATCACAACCGCACTGTAGCGCGCCTTGTTCTTGACCTCGAACATCTCCAGAAGTTTGTGTTCGATGCTTGCCAATAGGTCATCAAATTCGGTTTCACGGTGACAAATATCGTTTTTCGCAATGGCCAGGCGAACGTTTGCGGCCACATTGACCGGGCCCGGCGTGAAAAGCAGGAACTGATTCATATTTTCTAATTTCTTTCAAAATGGGCATCGCGACTGGGGCCTGAAATGCGAGTCATGAAACCTATTGTCAGAAGCGCTCCACCGCCGAACTGAGAGGCTGGAAGGTCATCCAGAGCCTGGACTCCTTAATTGGAAACCGCCCTGTGTTGCGCAGCTGTTCAAAAATTGCTTCGTGGTACAAAAGTAGGCCCCGTGGTCAGATGTGACCTCGGATGGAGTGAGTATTCAGCCGAACCCGGCAGTGTTCGCAGACCCATGAATTGGCCAACGGCCTGAGGCGCCAACACCCGGTGCGGAGACGACAATCAGTAAGCAGCATGAGATATGCCGCAATCTGGATTTTATCTTCTTAAGCAATACCAAGGACCGGGTAGAGATCAAAAGCTGTCTCTGCGCCCTGAGCCTGAGTCGGTCGATGAGCCATTCAACGGTGATCAATCGGTCAGCGCTGCATCCACTCGGTGCAGCGCTCAAGAACCAATCATCAAGAATGCCCGCATGTTTTGATCATGCCGGATTGGGAAACGTGAGGTTCAAACGAATTTTCGAACAATTTCCAATGCTGCGATGGTAGAGGCAACACCAGACTCTGGCAAGGCAATTCATGACAGCCATATGAACGTGAACCGCTCTATGTCCAGCGGAGCCGGTCGCATATGCCCACAAGCCTGATCCCCGAGTACAGGTTCTCCACCTTGGCGGTCACTCTGGCGACGCTGTCAGGGCTGCCCAGATCGCCAAGCTCGGCGGCATGGATACCTCCGGTAATGAAATAGACGTCAAAGCCGTTGAGGGCCGCCCCCTTGATGTCGGTGGGCAGCCCATCGCCAATCGCGAGTAGACAGTTCTTCACGATGTTGCGGCCGGCCAGCTCCGACACCTTGGTCATTGCGGCATCGTAAATTGGCGCCTGCGGTTTGCCGGCGATGGTCACTCTCCCACCCATATCCGCGTAACGCCGGGCAATTGACCCGGCACACATCACCAGGCGGTCGCCACTGCGCACCACCAGATCAGGATTGGCGCATAACATCTCGACGCCCTGGTCCAGCATCGCCGCGAGACGGCTGTCATAATCTTCCACGGTTTCGGTAACATCGTTCATCGGCCCGGTGAGCAGGCAGAGTTCCGCCTCCGACCAGTCGACAATCGGATTCGGCAGACCTTCCAGCATCATATGATCGCGCGGCGGGCCGAGATGGAAAAGCGGCACGGTGGGCCGTTTCCTGACCAGCGCCTGGGTGACGTCCCCGGAGGTAACAATGCTGTCGAATGCTTCACGCGGCACGCCCAGCCGCTCCAATTGAGGGTAAACCGCCCGGCTGGGGCGCGGTGCATTGGTGATCAGGACAACATGCCCGCCACCTGCCCGGTAGCGGCACAGCGCTTCAACCGCGTCTTCAAACGCGGCAACGCCATTGTGGACCACACCCCAGACATCGCAGAGCCAGCCGTCGTAATGCTCCGCCAGTTCACTGGCCGGGGTGAGCACGTTTGACGGAACCAGAAGTGTGGAGACGCGGCTCATTGCCCGCTGCCTATCGCCCTGCTGACCTCCGGTCAAGGGTGAAGATGAAAGGGTCTGGTTTCGGTTATCAGGAAATGCAACGCTGCCCGGATGACCGAGCAACATACACAAAGCGGAACGATAGAAACCCGGGTGCGGGTCTTGACCTGGAACATCTGGTGGCGCTTCGGGCCATGGCAGCTCCGTCAACCGGCGATTGCGGCCACACTGAAAACCATTGATGCCGATATTATCGCGCTGCAGGAAGTCTGGAGCGACGAAACCAGCAATCTTGCCGCCGAGCTTGCAGCGGAACTCGGTTACCACCATGCATTCGCACCCGCCATGGAGATGAAGGGGCTGGGCTTTGGCAACGCCGTGTTGTCGCGATGGCCGATTGAGGGCTGGGAGACGGCATCGCTGTATGGCGAAAAGGAGACCGGTGAAGGGCGGATGGCGCTGTATGCCAATGTCAGCGGTCCGCGCGGACCGCTTCCGGTCTTCAACACCCATCTGAACTGGCGGTTTGAACACAGCCACGTTCGACAGCTGCAAGTGGCCGATCTCGCCCGCTTTGTCAATCGTATGCGCCCGTGGACATTCCCACCGGTTTTGTGCGGCGATTTCAACGCCGAACCGGAAGCAGAAGAGATGAGAATGTTGACGGGGAAGACCACCTGTCCCGTCGAGGATCTGGTGTTCCATGATGCGTGGCGGGTTGCCGGCGATGGCCGGCCCGGCATGACCTGGGACACCACCAATCCTTATGTAAGTGCAACGTTCGAGCCTGACCGGCGGATTGACTACATCCTGGTGGGTTTGCCTAAGGCCCGTGGCGCCGGCCAAGTCGTCGATTGCCAGGTTACCGGCCACAAACCGATAAATGGCGTCTGGCCCAGCGATCACCACGCGGTGCTGGCCGAACTTCGCTATTGACTGGAATTCTGGTCTTCTGATGTATCTTCAGTGCACCAAATCACCGTGCGCGGCAAAAGCAAATGGCGGCATCTGTCGGGGCTGTTCCGGACCGTTGAGGCCGAACCACCTGCTTTCGGGTGCCTTTTCGCCTTCACCGTTGATTTGACAGTTCGGAAAAGAGCATCCCTGACCCATTGGGGAAGCAGGTCTCCGTTGGACTCGCAAAAATAGCCGGTGCACTCACAGCATCGTCAACCCGCACCAAGATTGTATCCGTTCTCCGGGCATTCTAGCCTGCATCGAAATGGTTCCAACCACGTTCGGGCGCCTTACATCAGAGTACAGACCCTCACAAACTCTTACACCATACTTAAAATAAAAATATCCGGCGTTCAAATTATAAAATATACTGAACATGTAAAAAGCTATTTTATTTTTGCGTAATCATAATATTACTAAGAAAAAATATAAATATACATTGATAATTATTTGGATTACACTATATTTATGCAATGGAAAATGTTTACCGCGAAGATGAAAGGCACACCATTATGTGTGCCATAAAATATTCCCCGATAAAGACGGATCCAGGCAAGGGCAAGCCTCACGACAAGGCCAAAGTCGCTCCTGCCACTGTTCAACCATCTACGGGGCCTGACCCGAAGTCGGACAAAATCGGGCCGGCGAACAAGACATAGCAATCGGATCGGTGGAGGCGTTCGGCCTCCTCCTTCGACCCTCAATCGAGCGGCGATGCCGCCAACCAGGAGGTGTTCGATGACGATACGCACGAGCAAGAAGACCGTAACATTCAATGGGCCCTTTGCCTTAAGCGGTGTCGATGAGATACTGCCAGCCGGCGCTTATATCGTGGAAACCGATGAAGAGCCTCTGGAAGGCATCTCGTTCCTCGCTTACCGGCGGATATCGACCCGACTTCACCTGGGTGGAACACCCGGCAGCCGCGTTCTTGACAGGGTGATTACAATCAACCCGACCGAACTCGATGCAGCAATAAAGCACGACCGGATGCGCTCAGTAGCGCCGGTTGGCCCGGATGCCCATCAAGAGACGCTGACACATTCAATTCGTACCGTTGCGAAGTAGCTGGCCGTCACGTCATCGAACGGGGCGAAAACGAGAGTATGCTGGTTCATCCAGGATAAACATTGATTCGTAAGTTGAAACTTAAGGCACCGATCAAAGACATGACCTTGGACTTTCCAAACGTGAGCCGCAATTTTGACAGCAAGAGAAACCGCGTTCAATTCTGGGGCTATGACGGCGCGATCGAGGTTTCGTTTTTTGTCGGTGCAGATGCGCTCCAGAAACTGGGCCGGATGAACCCGGAAACGACCGATATCGAAGCACGCGTTCTGAATGTGTTCGACACTGCGCGGGCACGCATCCATGAAGTGGCTGGCAAGGTCTATGGCCGCGGGCGCAGAGGTGACTATATCCATTGCCTTGCGCCTACGGACTTTTAAGGATCTGCCCACGGTTCAGAGGTTGCGATGAATTACGGAGCCTCCGGCACGCATCGACGAGATCACCTGTACGCGCAAAGCCCAGCGGAGTGGCTGCAGGGGCCCCCCACGGATAGCAGCACCTGCGCGAACTGTTTCCGCCATGAGGCGGGACCTGACGCCAGGCAAGACGTGAGTCCTGACCCTAGGCTCAATCACTTGTCCGTTCATTTCAGAACAGTAGATATCTAAGAGGCCAGACGTTCCCGCGCCACCGGCCGGAAATCATTGCTATTGAGGCTGAGATCCCCTCACGGCGGATGGCCAACAGGCGGGCTAATACCAAAGGAACTGACTATTGACTCATTTCATGGTCCAGTCCGGCCCGTCGCCTTGCGTTGCGGGCCTTGTCCGATACCCCGCATCGCACCGCGTCCCGCGCCTTGGCGAGCAGGCCGGACTGGACCATGAAATGGGCCAATAGTCAGTTCCTTTGGTATAATTCCCATTCTCAGTGCCCACCAATAGTGGCTGTCATCGGATGTACTTCGGGCATTCTGCCTGATGACACAGCGCATTTCTTGTTGTTCAAGTGATTGGTGCTGTTGATATGTTTGGCATTATCGCACATCGCAACTAGTATAG
>JAJFHM010000215.1 GCA_021775625.1 Hyphomicrobiales bacterium
GCAATCACTTGCGCTGCAGCATATTTCAGACAACATCGCCAACAATCAGACGATCGGTTTCAAGCGGACCGAGACAAGTTTCATCGATCTGGTCAGCGGCCAGTCCGAACCGACACGGCATGAAGGCGGTGTGGTGATTGCGAATTCGCGCGCCACCAATACGGTTCAGGGCGACATCATCGCGTCCGATCTGGCCACGCACGTTGCGATCAATGGAGATGGATATTTCGTGGTTGAGAAGCCGACCGGGGTGAATGACGGCAACCCGATCTTCCAGGGTGTCGATCAATATTCCCGCCGCGGTGATTTTTCGATCAATGCCGATGGGTTTCTGGTGAACGGTGCGGGATATTACCTGAAGGCTCTGCCGGTCGACCCGACCACTGGGAATGTGTCCGGAACTCTGCCGCAGACCATCCAGATCACCCGGGACTTCTTGCCCGCGCAGGCCACGACGGCGATCGACTATCGCGCCAATCTGGCGGAAGTGCCTGAAACGGCAAATTTCAGCGTGGTAACGCCCAACAGTGAGTTGCTGGGTGCGGGAAGCTTTACAAATATCCCAACGACCGGGTTGATCCAGACCGGGTTCGTTGATCTTTCCGCCGTCACCGATCTGACAGCTCTGGTTGGTATCGCCGACCTCGATCAGTTCTCGATCACCGCGGGCGCTGCCGGCCCGCAGACGATCACCATTAATACGGGCGATACCCCTGCCGCCATTGCGGGTGAAATCAATACGGCATTTCCCGGTGGTGAAGTTGTGGCCTCGGTGACCAGCGCCGGCTTCCTGAAGCTCGTTTCGGCCAACTCTTCGGCGTTGCAAGTTGCAGACGTAACCGGCACGCCATCCAACGACCTCGGACTGTCGACCGGTACGGTGACCGGAACGGTGATCGGTTCGGAAGTGTCGGGTTTCCTCGACAGCACGGTGGCTGGTGGCGCGATCACGGCCTTCGACCAGGCCGGTGCGCCAGTCAACGTGCAGTTCCGCTGGGGCAAGGTCGACAGCACGATCAATGAAGGAAATGATGTCTGGAACCTGTTTTATCTCGAGAACAGTCTTGCATCAGGAACGGATGTGGCGTGGCGTAATGTTGGTACCGACTATCAGTTTGCCGCAAACGGAACGCTGGTGAACCCGGCGGCACCGGGCGTCGTAACCATTCCCTCCTTGATGGTAGACGGGGTCGCGCTCACCAATGTGATGCTGGATCATGGATCGACCGGACTGACCCAGTTTGCCGATGCCACCGGTGTGGTTCAGGTTACGGATATTGACCAGGACGGCTTTTCTTCCGGTGAACTGACCGGTGTTTCCATAAACGACGCGGGCCGTATTGTCGGCGTTTACACCAACGGCGAAGCGTTGGATGTGGGGGAGATCGCCATCGTGACCTTTAACGCTGATGATTTCCTGAGAAAACTCGACGGCGGCGCTTTTGAAGCGACGCAGGAATCGGGTGCAGCGTTATTGGGCCTGCAGGGCCGGCTGGTGGCGCAGTCTCTCGAAGGTTCAAACGCCGACATCGCCGACGAGTTTTCAAAACTGATCATCACACAACAGGCCTACACGGCGGCCACGCGGATCGTCACCACCGGTGATGAGATGCTGCAAGAAGCCGTGAACATGGTTCGATAGGTCATAAGGCGGGTATCCGGCAGGCTTCTGCCGGATACCCGCCGACAAGAGAGTTGAGGCGATGTCACTCCAAAGTGCCCTTAGTATTGCGCTGTCCGGTCTTCGTGTTGCCAACACGAGCATCGACTTGGCTGCGCGCAACATCGCCAATGCCCACACGCCGGGCTACACCAGTAAGGTTCAGCACAATGTTCAGACGCTTTCGGGTGGTGTTGTCACTGGTGTATCGCCCGGTGAAATTCAGCGCGACGTAAATAGCTTCCTGCAGCAACAACTGCGCACCGAGGTGGCACTTGGAGCGCAGGTCGATGTGCGGTCCGACTTTCTGTCACGCCTTGATCAGCTGTTCGGACGCCCTGGGGAGCCAAATGCGCTGGATTCCGTACTGAATGGAATGGACGCGGCATTTCAATCGCTGGCCGCAGCGCCGGAAGACTTTGGTGTTCGGGGTGCCGTAGTCAATCAGGCGTCGACACTGGCCAATCAGCTCAACAGGCTTTCCAACGACATCCAGGACATGCGCCGGGAAGCGGAAGTCGGCATTGCAAATGCGGTGGACGAGGCGAACATCGCGCTTTCTCAAATTGCGCAGCTCAATGCGGAAATTAAGGGGCAATTCGATACACCACAAGGGGTCGCGGATTTGCAGGACCGGCGGGACGGGTTCATCGACCAGCTTTCGCAACTGATGGACATCAGGGTGATCGAGGCTGACAGGGGAGCCGTGCGGGTCTTTTCTGCCGGCGGAAATCTGCTGGTGGACAATGAAGCTGTCAGTCTGACCTTTGATGAGCGTGCGGGCATCGATGCATCCGCGCTGTACAGCGATATCGAATCCGAACGTGGCGTCGGCACCGTCAAACTGACCTCGTTTGGGGGCACGGATCTGGATCTTTTCCGCGAGGGCGAGTTTCGTTCCGGCCGTATCGAAGCGCTAAGAGAGTTGCGCGACGAAACTCTGGTTCAGGCACAGGCGCAACTTGATGAGCTGGCCCACGGTCTGGCTTTGTCAATGTCCAGCGCACAGGTAGCAGGCACAGCTGCAACGGTGGGCCTGCAAACCGGTTTCGACATTGATGTTGCCGACCTGATCGCGGGCAACTCGATTACGGTTACCATCACCCAGGGCGGAACCCCACAGACGTTTACATTGGTGCGCGTGGATGATGCTGCGGCTCTGCCGCTGAGCGGCGACGCAACTGCGGACCCGAACGACACGGTGATCGGAATTGACTTCAGTGGCGGGCTGGCATCGGCGGCGTCCGCTATAGACGCGGCACTGGATGCAGCGCTCGGAGTCGATGTCGCCGTGTCCACGCCGGGCGGAACGACGCTTCAAATACTGAACGATGCCGGCGGCACCGTCACGGTCGATGCCGTTAATGCGGTTGTCACTCCGGCGGCAACACAGGATGGCGGTTTGCAACTCGCCCTCTTCAGCGACGGTGCGGGCGGGAAAGTCTACAGCGGCAGTTTTGATTTTGGTGGACAAAAAACCGGCTTTGCGGCCCGGATAGCCCTGAACCCTGCGGTTTTGGCGGACAGTACGCTTCTGGTGTCATATTCGACGTCCCCGCCCACCGGCAGCGGTGACCCCGCTCGGCCGCTTGACTTGCTGGCGCGGTTCAGCAGTACGTCCTTCACGTTTTCTCCAGGGACAGGCATCGGCAGCGCCAACTCGCCGGTATCGACGAATATTCGTGAATTCGGTCAGAGGATTGTCAATTTTCAGGGTCAGCAGGCACAGTTGGCAACGGCTAGTCAAGATGCCCAGGGCATCGTGGTCAGCGCGCTTTATGACCGGTTTCAATCAGATGTGGCGGTCAATGTGGATGATGAACTGGCGCAGCTGACACAGTTGCAGAACATCTATGCTGCGAATGCACGGGTCATGACCGTGGTGCAGGAACTCATGGATATCCTGATCAGGATTTAGGAGCTTTGGTGTCATGGTATCAGCGTTGAGCTCAATAAATTCCGGCATCGGCGGACTGCACCGGGATGTGTCAGAGTTGCAGAATGACTTGGCGTCCCTGCAGCGGCAACTTGCCAGCGGCAAGAAATCGGAGACCTACGGCGGACTGGGCACTGACCGGCTGTTGGTTCTGTCATTGCGGGAACGGGTGACGACCGTCGAATCGTTTACCAAGACGATAGACCACGTTCAGATCAGGTTGGAAACTGTGCAGCTGCATCTGGAGCGGATGCGCACGATTGCGGCCGAGACCCGAACCGATACGTTCCTTCCGGACTATACGTCGCTGAACAACAATCAGACCGCAACGCAGGTGTCGGCGGGCGTGCATCTGAACGAAGTTCTGGCTCTCCTTAACACTGACATTGGCGGCCGGCACCTGTTCAGCGGACGCTCGACTGATACCGAGCCCGCGGTCTCCGCCGACATCCTGCAGAACGGCGATGGCATCGGCGCCGGGTTCGGGCAAGTGGTGAGCGAGCGCAAGCAGGCTGATGCAGGTGCGGATGGCCTGGGCCGGTTGGCGATTACCAACACGTCACCCACCGTCTCTCTGTCCGAAGACGCGGCAGGGCATCCGTTCGGATTAAAACTCGCCGGTGTGTCAAGCACGCTGACAGGCACAACCGTTGCAGGTCCTGCAGGAGCACCGCCAGCAATTGATGTTACCTTTTCCGCCACGTTGCCGCAGCCCGGGCAAAGCATCCGAGCCAACTTTACTCTGCCTGACGGCAGCCAGGAGATATTCGAGTTGACGGCCACGGTGACCACGCCAACCGGGCCTGGCGAGTTTTTGATTGGGATCGACGAGACCGATACGGCGAGCAATTTTGAAGCCGCCCTCAACACTGAACTGCAAACTTTCGTATCAACCGTAGTCGCATCGGCATCAACGTCGGCTGCGGCGAACGATTTCTTCTTTTATGACTCGGCCAATCCGCCGCAACGGGTGGATGGCCCGCCGTTTGACACAGCGACGGCGCTGCGGGACGGCACCACTGCGGATACGGTGTTCTGGTACAAAGGGGACAGTGAGCCGGGATCCGCGCGCGCAGCTGCGATCGCCCATATTGATGACAATTTCGACATCTCATATGGCACTCGGGCGAATGAAACTCCGCTGGCCACTGTGGTCAGCAGGCTGGCTGCGCTTGCAGTGGAATCATTCGATGCCACGGTTGTTTCCGACGAGGCCCGCTACACTGCGCTGACCCAACGGGTGGCAACAGATCTGAACTTCGAAAATGTACCGTCGCTTGATGATCTGATCGTCGAACTCGGGTTCAAACAGCGTGCTCTCGACGAGACACAGCAGCGTCACAACGCAGCACAGCAGACTTCGCTTGACCTTCTGCAGCGGAAAGAAGGCAGCGACGATTTTGAGGTGAGCGCGAAAATACTGCGGATACAGACGCAAATTTCCACGAGCTTCGAAGTGACTTCATTGCT
>JAJFHM010000216.1 GCA_021775625.1 Hyphomicrobiales bacterium
CCGGAGCCGCGCCTGCATATTCCGGTGATTTCAAATCCCGGATCGTTGTTCATCGTCAATCACCACGTAACGCATCTGCCGGCGGACGGATCGGTCTATTTCACCGATACGCGCGGCTATCACACCGCTTTGAACGGCGGAGAAACCCACCGGGTGCACATCGTTGCAGCCCTGGCCTACAGGCAGATCACCGAATGAACCACTATGCCGGAATGACCCGAACCAGCGGGAAAGCAAACCTCGTCTGCGACCTGCGCAGCGACACACTCACGGCTCCCGATGAGGGCATGCGCGCCGCTATGGCTGCAGCCGAGGTCGGCGATGATGTCTATGGTGAAGATCCGACCGTGAACCGCCTTGAAGCCGAGATGGCATCAAGGTTGGGCAAAGAGGCCGGCATCTTTGTCTCATCGGGAACACAGAGCAATCTGGTGGCGATGATGGCCCATTGCGGGCGCGGCGACGAGATCATCGTCGGCAACGGCTACCACATCTATTGCGACGAGGCGGGCGGCCCGGCGGTGTTGGCCGGCATCTCCCCCTGCCCGGTTGCAACCGGGGCCGACGGCGGGATCAGTCCAGAAACCGTAGCCGGCGCAATCAAGGATGACGATCCACATTACGCGCGCAGCCGCCTGCTCTGCCTCGAAAACACGACAGACGGCAAGGCCGTACCCATCGAAAAGATGCAGGCCGCAGCCCAGGTGGCCAGGGAACACGGGCTGTCCGTACATCTCGACGGTGCACGATTTTTCAATGCGGTCACGGCTTTGGGATGCGATGCGAAAGACCTGGCCCGGGTTTTCGATACGGTTTCGGTGTGCCTGTCGAAAGGACTTGGAACCCCAATCGGATCCGTTCTGGTGGGCGACGCCGCCACCATTGCCAAGGCGCGCCGCCACCGCAAGATACTGGGCGGCGGCATGCGCCAGGTCGGTGTGCTGGCAGCAGCCGGCCTGCATGCACTCGAACACAACATTGCCGGCCTGGCGGAGGACCACGCTCGCGCCGCACATTTGGCGAGCACATTGCAGGACCTGGACGCGGGCGACGTCGAGACGGGTACAAACATGGTGTTCTTCTCACCAGCCCCTGAGCATCACGCCGCTTTGCGCTCACATATGGCTGAGGCAGGCGTGCTCATCGGCGGCCAGTCGCCTGCAATCCGCATGGTGCTGCACCGCGACGTGGACGACACAGCGCTCGACCGTGCCGTCTCGGCGTTCAGTTCCTATTACCAAAACCAGTGATCCGGAGCGCCGCGCGATGACCCAGGCCCTCGATTTCATCCACGACACCCGCTTTGAGGATCTGCCGCAAGAAATCGTGCACGAAGCGGTACGCTGCATCGCCGACACCATAGGTGTCGCCGCTGGCGGATCGCAGACGCAACTGTCGGGCATTATCCGCAGCCACGCCGTACGTCAGTTCGGCGGAAGCAGCGCACACATCTGGTGGGACGGCCGCACGGCCAGTCCGGCGGGCGCCGCACTCGCCAACGCGATGACCATTGATGCGCTTGACGCCCATGACGGTCACAAGCTGACCAAGGGTCATGTGGGCTGCGGCGTAATCCCCGGCCAGATCGCCATGATGGAAGCCGAGGGGCGAACGGATGCCCGGGAGCTGTTGACCAGCGTCGTGATCGGTTATGAGATCGGCACCCGCGCCGGTATCTCGCTGCATGCCAGCGTCAGCGATTATCACACATCCGGTGCATGGATCGCATTGGCAACAGCAGCGCTCGGAGCACGGCAACTTGGTCTGAACCGGGCCCAAACCCGTGAGGCCCTGGGAATCGCCGAATATCACGGGCCGCGCAGCCAGATGATGCGCTGCATCGATGCCCCGACAATGGTGAAGGACGGATCCGGCTGGGGCGCCATGGCCGGCATTTCCGCAGCCTATCTCGCCCGGGACGGTTTCACCGGCGCTCCCGCCATCACGATGGAAGATTCCGAACTCGCCGGATACTGGGATGACCTCGGCCGGACCTGGCGCGTCGCGCAGCAATATATCAAACTCTACCCGGTCTGCCGGTGGGCCCAGCCGGCGGTCGAGGCCGTTCTGAGACTGATCTCTCAGCACACGGTTGAGGCCGATCAGATCGATCGCATCGAAATCGCCACCTTCCACGAAGCCAGCCGCCTGACCACGATCCCCGAGACCACCGAACAGGCGCAGTATTCCCTGCCCTTCCCGGTGGCCGCAGTCGTGGTGCGTGGCACCCTGGGTGTGGGCGAGGTTACCGAAAGCGGTCTCGCCGATCCGGAAATCCGGCGCATGGCGGAGCGCGTTGAAATCACCGAGACGGAGGAATTCAACGCAGCGTTCCCGGCGCACCGCATCGCCAGCGCGCGGCTGTACCTGAAAGACGGCCGTATCCTGCAATCGGAGGCAACCGAAGCAAAGGGCGATCCGGAAGACAAGGTCAGCGACGCGGTGATCTGGTCGAAGTTCCATGACCTGACCGAACCGGTCATCGGACCCGGCAGAGCGGATCAGTTGGAACAGGCCCTGAGATTGCTTCCGAGCGATGCGGATCTCGGCGATCTTTTCGGTCTGCTTGCCGCCGGAGTGGAAAACTCATCTATCGGCGATAAAAACCCTCAGTACAAACGCAGGTATTCCTCCACTTCCCAGTCCGTTACCGCCTGGTGATAGCGCTCCCACTCGTCCGTTTTATACGTGATGTAGGAGTTCCGCATGACCGTGCCCATGACCTCGCCGGCAAGCTCGTCCTTGGCAAGGGCGTCGGTTGCCATCATCAGGTTGCGCGGCAGGCGGCGGATCCCGAGTTCCTTGAACTCCTCATCGCTCATCGCATAAAGGTCACGATCGGTCGGCTCACCCGGATCGGTCTTGTTGGCGATGCCGTCGATCCCGGCGGTCAGCGTCATGGCCAGCGCCAGATAGACATTCATGCACATGTCCGCTGCCCTGTTCTCAATGCAATAGCGGCTTTGCGGCAGGCGGAATTGCGCTGAACGGTTGTTGTGGCCATAGGTGATGTTGGTCGGCGCCCAGGTGACGGTGCCACCCTCGAACCCGCCGACCCGAGGCACCAGGCCGTTATAGGAATTCACCGTCGGACAGGTGATGGCGGTCAATGCATCGGCATGTTTCATCAATCCGCCAACCGCATGTATCGCGTCGCCGCTCCAGCCGTCGCTCTTCGAGCCGAACAGGTTTTCGCCCGGCTTGTCGATCGACTGCAGGGAAAAGTTGATGTGGGCGCCGGAACGCCAGTCTCCGGTCGTCGGCTTCGGCATGAAGGTTATGAACATGCCATGTTCCTTGGCCACTTCCTTCAGCAGAATGCGCAGGAACACAAACCGATCGGCCATTTCCAGAAGATCGGTGTAGTGGAAATCAAGTTCGAACTGGGAGTAAGCCCCTTCGGCCACCACGTCATGCAGGTTCCAGCCGAGCCCCTCCAGGATATCGATCATGTCTTTGAGGAACGGCATCGAGTCGAGGGAATATTCAACGTCGTAACCGAACGCCTGGCGGCGCGGGCGTGCGCCGTTTTCCGGATCGTCGTCGATGGCCTTGACCGGTTGTCCGTCCTCGTCAAACCGCATGGCGATGAACTCAGGCTCAATACCGGCATAGCCCACGTAACCGGCTTGTTCGGCTTTGTGGACGGCACGCTTCAGCGCCTGGCGCGGGCAGACATTGTAGGGTTTATCTTCCCAGAACAGATCCGCAAAGATGATCGCTATGGAGGTGTCCCAGGGGCAGATGTAGACCGCGTCAAGATCGGGCACCATCACCTGATCAGGATCCGCCGGCGTCAGTTCCGGAACAAACGAAACAGAATGCACGGCAAATTGCGGGCCCTTGCCCATGCACAACTCGTCAAAATCGCTCATCGGCACCGGTTTGGTCTTGGGGATGCCGTGCAGGTCGATCCAGCTGGACATCACATATTTGACCCCTGCATCCTCAAGCTCCTTGCGGACTTCAGCAATCCGTTTTTTGCTCGGCAGGGCGTCAGCAAAATTTTCTACATAACCGGTCATTTTCATCTCCCTGATCGCGCCCAACCGGCGCGATTTTCAATAGTCGTCACAATACAAATGGGTGGGTTTCCTAGCGCCCTCCCCAGGCGCTCTTCAGCAGGAATTGGTTTTTGAAGTTTTTCAGCCCGGTCATTGTTTCGACCGAGGCTATGTCCGGTTGTCCGTGGATTTCCCGGTCAAGAAACTCGAGAAACTCTTCATGGTCGTCGCAAACCGCTTCCACCAGCAATTCAAAGCGCCCGCTCACCCAGAGGATGTAGACGACATCGGATAAAGCCGCGAGCCGTTCGGCAACTTCATGCGGGGTATGGCCGGGGGAGATCTTCAGGCCAAGCATGGCATCGGTCCGGTACTCCGCCACCACCGGGTCGGCGATGGCCACGATGCGCAGCATGCCCGCATGCTTCATGCTTCCGACACGGTTGCGGATGGTGCCTTCCGAGACCCCCAGCTCCTGGGCAATTTCAGAATAAGCAGTACGGCCGTCTTCCTGCAGCATGGCGATGATCGACCGGTTGAGAGCGTCTTCCGGCGACGACTTGTCGGGCTGGCGCACCACGCGCTGGACCAGCTTCCGCTCATCGATATCAATGACACCGTCCTCGATCTTCGCACCACGCGCCATCGCACTCTCCTTCAATGCGGAAGCTATATTCGAAATGCTCACATATCAAGACCTATAATAATGAATTCGTAGATATTCAGAATTGACATACGAATTTGATAGTTGGAAACTCCATAAAATACTAATTACGCAATATTCCGTGAACACATCCAGCCCTAATGAGGAGAGAGCTCATGGCTGAAACCGCTAACGCCATCACGCCGTCCATCCCGATTGAGAATTTCCGCGGCTATCACCAGGCCCATCCGGCGGAAATCGATGACGAAATCGCCCGGGTCGGACCGGGCACGCCGTGCGGCGAATTTCTCAGATGCTTCTGGCACCCGGTCTACATCGCCAGCGAACTGGATGAGTTGCCTAAGGCGCTCAAGATCCTGGGAGAAGAGCTCGTCGTCTTCCGCTATGGCGGCGGTGACAAGATCGGGCTGGTCCACAAGTTCTGCCCCCACCGCAGGGCCTCTCTGGAATATGGCCGCTGCGAAGACCGCGGCATCCGGTGTTGCTATCACGG
>JAJFHM010000217.1 GCA_021775625.1 Hyphomicrobiales bacterium
CGACGACGGCATTCTGTCGGGCCTGTCTGAGGGCAAGATCTGGGCGGAGATGTCGACCACCGACGAGGCGGAAGTCAGACGCATCGCCGAACTGGTGCGCGCCAGGGGCGCCGAACCGCTGGAGTGCCCGGTCTCCGGTGGCTGCCACCGGGCCGCGACCGGCAACATCTCGATCTTCGCTGGCTGTTCCCGCGAAACCTTCGAACGCGCCCTGCCGGTGCTCAAGTCCCTTGGCCGGCGCATCCTGCACACCGGCGAGATCGGCTCGGCCTCGATGCTGAAAGTGATGACCAACTATCTGGCCACCGCCAATCTCGTCACCCTGTGCGAAGCGCTGGTCACATCGAAGGCCGCCGGTATGGACCTCAACACCACCTTCGAGGCGATCCGCATTTCGTCCGGCACGTCATTCGTGCACGAGACCGAGAGCCAGGTCATTCTCAACGGGTCCCGCGACATCAACTTCACCATGGATCTTGTGCTCAAGGACATATCGCTCTTCCAGGCGATCGCCGAACGGGCAAATGTTTCACTGGAAATCTCACCGCTGCTGATTGAAATCTTCAAGAACGGCATTGAGAGATATGGCGAGCGGGAGTTGTCGCCGAACATCATAAAGCGGCTTGAGGAGCAGACCGGCCTCGACATTCGCGCTCCGGGCTTCCCCGACGACATGATTGACGATGAGCCGGAAGAACCCGGCTATGAGGTGATCCCCACCGGCCTGCAGCGCAACGCGGCCGAGTAAGCGGACGTCTCAGGCAATCGGGTTAGAGAATGTGTAGTTGACATCCTCGAATGCATTTTCGGGAAAGCCGTAGACGAACGACAAGCCGTTCGCGCCCGCAACAACCCCGTGCTCGGCATTGCCGGGAATGAAAACCGCAATGCCCGGCGCGATCCGGTGCCCGACGCCGTCAATTTCGACCACGCCCTCGCCGGAAAGGCCGAAGTAGAATTCGGCCGGCTTATGCCGGTGCAGGTTGAGGGTGCCGAAAGCATCAAATTCGGCGACGCCCAGAACCAGATCTCTGGAGGGTGTGCGGTCGCTGGAGATCAGCGTGCGCCACGACACGCATCCAATCTGGGGATCTGTACCGCCTTCATACGGCTGATGTTCCAGGTCGGCGGCAAACCCCGCCGTCTCGGGCATCGCCATCGGATTCACTATGATCGACCGCTCATCCGCGCTCGCTGGAAACAACGGGGCAAGCTCCTCAGTGGTCTCAAACTCAAAATCGAAATCCATCGGCATCACTCTCTCAAAGCGTGTGAACAACACCCGTAATTTGCCCCTTTCCAGGTGAAATGCAACGCTCTAAAAGGTCATCATATTATACGCTGAGGTTATAATATGTTTCGACTTCCTGGGTTTTCAAATCTCATCGCGTTCGATGCGGTCGCACGTCACGGAACCCTGACCAGCGCCGCTGCCGAACTTAACGTGTCGCAACCAGCGGTCAGCCGGCGCATCGCCTTGCTCGAGGCCGATCTCGGCGCGCCACTTTTTGACCGGGCGGTAAAGCCGCTTGCGCTCACCGCCAACGGCGAGAAGCTGTTCGATGTTCTGCGGTCCGGACTGAGCCGCCTGGAAGTGGTGGTCGACCGCATCCGCAACGAACCCGACGGCGACAGCCTCACCATAAGTGCAGCATCCGGCCTCGCAGCTTACTGGCTGATCCCGCGCCTGCCCGCGATGCAGGCGGCCTTTCCCCGGATCTCGATCCGCATCACCAGCCAGTCCCACTCCGAAGATACCCTGGCGGGAGACCTCCAGATCCGCTTCGGCGATGGCAACTGGCCTGCCGTCACCGCCACGCAGATCCTCGGCGAGGAAGTTTTTCCGGTGGCGAGCCCGCTGTTCCTCGAAGGCCGGCCGATGCCGCTTTCACAGCAAGACATGATGCAAACCAGGCTCCTCGACATGCAGAACAACCGCCACACCTGGTACGACTGGGAGACCTGGTTCGATGTGGTCGGCACCCCGGTGACGGGAAAACTGCAAACCCTGGCATTTGACAGCTATGTGCTGCTGGTCAGCGCGGCACTGGCCGGACAGGGCATCTGCCTGTGCTGGTCGGGCCTGCTCGATCCTTTCCTCGCATCGGGCGCGCTCGTCAGGCTGTCGGAATTGTCCGCCACGTCCTCGCGTGGATATTTCGTCACTTTTCCTTCCGAACCCGCAGTGGACCCACAGGTTGAAGCCGTCGCCGGATGGCTGGCCGCGGCAAACCGGCTTCGATGAAGGCCGGCCCAGCAGGATCATCCTGGCTTGTATTCCGCTCGGCGGCCGGCCGCATCTTGACTGCCGCGTTCAATTCGCGGATTCGTGCCAATATTCGAGCCGTGTTCCGAGATCGGAATTAACGCAAATTTAGCCAGTTTACCGCACAATCACATCTATCGAGGCAGGTCCAATTGGCGGAAGAACTGGTGCAACAGTCCAGTTTGTCATCACCCAACGGTTACAGTGACAGAATTATCGTTGGCGAGATTTCGGAAATCTCAGGTTCCAAGGCGAGCGTTTTGCTGGACGTTGCCTACGCACACGTTTGCGGCCAGATCGGCACGCTTCTCATCGTCGAAACAAAAGCGGCGGTGGTTCTGTGCCTGATATCTGCGATGAAATCATCGCATGTCACTGTCGGCGAAGAGAATACAACGTGCCGGCTCGTTGAGGTCGAACTCATCGGCGAACTCGCGCGAGATCAATCCGGAACATACAGCCGGCTGCGCAGAGGTGTCTCTGTCTACCCCAGGCTTGGGGACCCTGTTCTGCCCGCCGGCCACGACACACTCAAGTGGGCGTATTATTTCGGCGATTCCAATGCGGTCGAATTCGGTCACATCCATCAGGATCAAACGATTCCCGCCGTTGTACGTCTTGAGCACATGCTCTCTAAACACTTCGCGATTGTTGGATCAACTGGTACCGGGAAGTCGTGTACAACCGCCTTGCTGTTGAGACAGATCATCAGCAAACATCCTATGGCACATATTGTGTTGCTGGATCCGCACAACGAGTACGGCGCGTGTTTCGGCGATGCGGTGGAACTGATCCACCTCGGTAATCTGAACCTGCCATTCTGGTTCCTGAATTTCGAGGAGACCGTTGAAATTCTGATCGCAGACACGTCGAGCTCCAGCGACGAAATTGAAATCCTTCGCGATCTGATACCTGCTGCTAAAAGACAGTTTGCATCAAACAACCGCATTTCGAAAGTTAATGTCCGCTCAACGGCGAGTGCACGGGGCAGCCGGTATTCTGTCGACATTCCTGTGCCCTACCGCATCTCCGATATATTGAGCCTGATTGACGAGCAGATGGGCAAGCTGGAGATGAAGAACGAGCTTCGCGCCTACAGGCGGTTGAAAGCGAGGATCGAATCCGTCAGCCGCGATCCCCGCTATTTGTTCATGTTCGGCAGGCTGAACGGAGAGGACAATCTGGCCACCGAGCTTCGGCGGATCTACCGCATGCCTGTAGACGGCAAGCCCATCACGGTTATGCAAATGGCGGGATTGCCGACGGAAGTCGTGAACGTCGTGGTTTCGGTTCTTGCGCGACTTGCCTTTGACCTCGCCGTCTGGTGCGAGGGAAAGGTACCGATCACGATTGTTTGCGAAGAAGCCCACCGCTATGTGCCCAACAATGACGCGGAGGGTTTTGAGCCGACGAGACGCGCGATCTCCAGAATTGCCAAGGAAGGGCGCAAATATGGTGTATCGCTGGGGATAATCAGCCAACGCCCCGGTGATGTCGACCCAACCATTCTTTCCCAATGCTCAACCTTGTTTGCTATGCGCCTGACCAGTGCCCGAGACCAGAAGATCATGCACTCCGCCCTCTCCGATGCAGCTGAAAGTCTTCTGGATTTCCTTCCGACGTTGGGCGATGGTGAAGCCATTGTTTTCGGAGAAGGTGTCAATCTGCCATCGCGTGTCGTGCTGTCGACGCTACCGTCGAGTGCCCTTCCCAGAGGCCGGTCTACCGGCTTCGGCGAGTCATGGGCAGCCGAAACATCAAATGAAACATTCGTCGAACAGATCGTTGAACGGTGGCGAGAATCAGCCCACTCCGGCGAAGACTCAACCGGAGTGATTGTGTCGAGTGCAGCCCAGGCAAGCGTCAACGCTGAGCAACAGCCGTCGCAGCCCGTCGCTGCCCAGAACCCCCTGCCGGATGTCGCGGACACAGCGCAAGGCGTGCAACACACCCCCCAGGTCGGCGTATCATCGATTGACTCGTTGGCCGCACGACTGAAGAATATGCGCTCCTAGATCGTTACCGAGCGAAGATGAGCATTATGCGTTCCAGAGAAGACATCACGATGTCACAGGACACAATCCATAACCCTCAGGAACCACGCCACTTTATGCGTATCAAGCCCATGGCAAGACGGGTGCGGGTGTTGCGCGGTGACGGGGTGCTGGCCGATTCAGCCAACGCGCTCAGGGTCCTGGAAGCCGGCCGGGACATCTATGACCCGGTGATTTATGTCCCGCGCGAGGATGTTTGCGCCGAACTCGCCAGCGCTGAAAAGAACAAGACGTTTTGTCCGATCAAGGGCCATGCGTCGTATTTCGACTTGTTGATGGATGATGGCCGCACTGACGTTGCAGAGATCGCCTGGAGTTACGAAGACACGGTCGCAGAAGCATCACAACTCAAGGACCATGTGGCCTTTGTCCCAGACCTCGTGCTGATCGAGGAGCACCCCTCAGCCTAGATCGCTTCACGTTCACATGGAACCGTTTGAAGAGATTATGCGTTAGCGCTTCGTGCAAACCCAGCGCCGGACTTCACAATCGCTGGTATTCGAGTTGCAGCTGTTCAGCGCATTTTTCTCCGCCTCTTCGCGGGTCCGGCCCCAATTGGCGCCCCAGCCATTGCCTTTTCCAACCGCCAATGCGCCACAGGCATTCGCGAACCAGACCGAAAGCATGCAGCCGTCGCCGTGTTTTGCGCATTCTTCGACAGCTCTGGATTCGGCCTGATCCTGGCTCTTGTAATCGTAAGCCCAGCCATGTGAATCGGTTTGCTGCGAGTAGGAGATCGCACCGTAATTACGGCCGTCAATTCGGGTCGGATCCAACACAAGGCCGGTGTCCTTGTTGATGTCTTTGCAAACCTGGTTGCCCTGCTTGAGAATCAGTTTGAGAGTTTCCCGGCTCAAATGCTCACTCGGCAAGCGGAGGCCGCCCCAGCGAGCGAACCGTTTCAGAGCTGCCGTGGATTTACGCCCCCAGACACCATCAACCGACCCCGGATTGCATCCGGACTGCCGCAACGCGCGCTGTATCTTGCGCGGCAGATCGGGATCAGGCTTGCGCGATAGTTCCGCCTCGCGGTCCAGCGCTGCCACGCGCAGTCTCTCGCGCTCCTCTTCCTCGCGTTTTTCACGCAGCGCCTTGGCCTTCTCCCGGCGCTTGCTGGCTTCCTCTCTCGCGGTCCGTTCGCGCCGGGCGGTTTCACGCTTTTCAGCCTTTTCCCGGGCTGCGCGTTCGCGTTCTACCTTCTCCCGGGCTGCTGCTTCGATACTCCGTTTGGTGTCTTCCTCACTCTTCAATTCCTTCAGACGGGCCCGGGCGAACTTGGCATAGACGCTGTCGGGATACTCTTTGATAAATATCTGCAGGATTGCCTTGGAGCGCGTGTTCTGTATCGCTGACCAGGTGTCACGGCCCGCAGGCAACAGTGGGCGCGTATGGGTTGGCTGCTTAGCCGGTTGTGGCGTAACCTTCGCAATTTCCGGCTGCGCCTTGGGCGAAAAATAGAATTCGCCCCGCAACGATGATTCCTCCCATGGGGTCTGTGCGCCGCCGGTTTCCTCCTCGACACGAATACGCACCCGCTTGAACACTTCCTCAACCTTCAGCCCCGGCTGTTTCATCACCTTGACGAGCGCGCTGGTGTAAGGCGAGTTTTTGCCGGAACCGTCAAGCGCCGCCTGACCGGGACCGGCCGAAAAGGCGATCAATTTGCCGCTCGCTGCTTCGATGCGGGAAAGGCCTCGCTGGCTGCTGCGGAAGCGGCCCTTGAACGGATTGTTCCTGCAGGCATCGAGCACGATGAGGTTGAGCCGGTTGCCCGCGTTCTCCAGCCGGCGCATGATGTATGACGAACTCAGACCTTCGATTTCCAGATCCGCATCGTCTTGGATGGAGGCGGCGACCGGGATCAGATAATTTCCACCATGCGCCTGCACACCATGGCCGGCATAATAGAACAGACCGACCGCATCGCGGCCTGCTGCCCTCAAAGACTTGCCAAATTTTCGAATGGCCCGCCCCATTTCAACCCGGTTCGCGTCGAGCACCATCACCACCTCGAACCCCAATTCCTTCAGGGTCCGGGTCATGAGTTTGGCGTCATTTACCGGATTAGGAAGCGCGGATATCTCTTTATAGGTGGAATTGCCTATGACCAGTGCAACCCGTTTTTCCGCGTGCACGGCAGCGCCCGATGCAAGCATCAGCCAGACGGTGCACATAATCACACAAAGATTTTTAAGCCCCGCAGAGATCATTTGCACAATCCCTTTTCAACTCCTCCACCGCCGAAGACTAACAGAAGTTGCCCTCATGGACCATAGTCTGGAGCGACCCGGCCTACTGCGTGGTGCAGATCCAGCGCCGCACTGAACAGTTTGATGTATTGGAATTGCACAGCTTGAGCGCTTTACCCTCGGCCTCTTCGCGCGAGCCACCCCAATCGGCGCCATACCCGTAGCCCTTGCCAACGGCCAGCACGGAACACGCGTTGCGCACCCAGCTTACCACCTGACAGCCGCCGCCGTGCTTCTGGCATTCTTCAAGCGCACGGCGTTCGGCTTCGGACTGGGTAGAGTAATCCTTCGCCCAGCCGTGCGCATCGGTGTCCTGGGAATAGGCAATTGCGCCATAGTAATCCTGGGTTCCCGTAGCATCCTGCTTCTGCGTGCCCGGGGTCGTATTCACAACCGTCTCGACAGTGCCATCCAAACAGACTTTGCCCTGGCTTTTGAGCAGCAGCATCAACGTGTCGCGGCTGACCTGTTGCGCAGGCAAGTGCAAATCCGCATCTCTCGCGAACATCTCGAGTGCGGCAGCACTGCGGTTGCCCCAAACCCCGTCCACGGTGCCGGGATCGCATCCGGCCTGCTTGAGCGCGCGCTGTATTTTGCGGGCCAGCTTGGGATCGACATCGGTTTGAACCGATGCCTCAGGATCGGCCAGCGCAAGCAGGATGTCGTCATCGGATTGATTTGTACGCTGATCATCGTTCTGCGTTTCGGTACGTGTCACCACTTTCGGCGGTGTAACCTCCGGCTCCGCAACTACCACCGCGGGCGGTGGAGCTTTCTTCGCATCGGCCTGTTCCAGTTCCGCCAGGCGCGCGCGGGCGAATTTGGCATATACCGATGCCGGATACTCTGCGATGAATGTCCGCAGTATCGCCTTGCTCTTGGTGCCTTGAATGGCAGTCCAGGTGTTGCGGCCTTCCGGTTCCGCGGTCACTGTGTTGGGCACTGTCGGCACCGGTGTTGCGGTGGGTGTAACCGCCACGGTCTCCGGGCGCGTTGCCGGTGAGAAGTAGAATTCACCGCGCAGGGACGATTCCTCCCATGGGGTCTGGGATCCATCGGTCTCCTTTTCAACCTTGATGCGGACACGCTTGAAGACTTCCTCGACTTTCAGGCCCGGCTTTTTCATCACATCGACCAGCGCGCTGGTGTAAGGGGAGTTCTTGCCCCGCCCGTCCAGTGCCGCCTGTCCCGGACCGGCGGAAAACGCAACCATGATCCCGCTCGCGGATTCAATGCGGGTAAGTCCGCGCTGCGAACTGCGAAACCGGCCCTTGAACGGATTGTTTCTGCAGGCGTCCAGCACCATAAGATTGAGCCGGTTGCCGGCTCTCTCCAGCTGCTTGAGGATGTAGGAGGTGCTCAACGCCTCAATTTCTAGATCCGCATCGTCTTCAATCGAGGCGCCGATGGGGATCAGATAGTTGCCGCCGTCGGACTGCACCCCATGGCCGGCATAATAAAACAGACCCACCGCATCGCGGCCGGCGCCGCGCAGTGCCTTGCCGAACTTGCGGATCGCACGCCCCATTTCCCTCCGGTTCGCATCAACCGCGGACACCACCTCAAAGCCAAGGCCCTGCAAGGTCTTCGTCATCAACAATGCGTCGTTCCTGGGGTTCGCCAGCGAGGAGATATTCTCATAGGACGAATTGCCGATCACCAGCGCAACCCGTTTTTCCGCTCTGGCATCCAACAACGGCACGCCCGCCAGCACCGCGGCAACCGCAACAGCGAAAAACAGTTTGAGGCTTTCAAAGATCATCCTTGCAAATCCCCACAGATTGTCCCGTTCACCCAAGATACCAGCAATTCGCCTGATCGGCCAGATGGTGGTGACGCTTACGACGTCACTATTCGATCAGACGCTGGCGCTGTAGCGGGCCCGCAAGCGGTCCATGGCCCAGACGGACTTGCTGATGATGATGTCCATACCCGGCCCCTCTCTACATCGCTACGAACTTTAACCGTCAACGCATTAAGATTTGGCCTTCTTCGTCAAGCGGCCCTCACGAAGATACTACCCAGAGTGAACAAACCTGCCTCCCGGGGCTCCTAAGGCGTTGAAATACTGAAGATAATACAATCTTTCGCATCTGCGAACTTGTGATTTTGCATTGCAGCATTCAGCCCCACATAGGGTTCTCCTGACATCGCGGACCCAATCCCAGGCGATGGCACTATCGATACCTAACAATGGAGTGAGATGATGCAGATCAATAAGATGTTGCTTGCTGCCGGTTTTGTTCTTGCGGGCATGACCGCAGCCACCGCGGAAAGCGGATTTGAACCCCGCAACGATGTCCCCAACGGGCTGACCACGACGACCGAACGGATCCTCCAGTTCAACGGCGCCAAACGTTCGGCGCAGCCGCACACCACTGAGCGGCGCGATGTCGACGCGCAGCGGTTTCACCGCACCCGCAATACCGGTTTCGCCAAAGGCTATTCAACCTTTGATGTGCTCGACAGCATCCGCTGACCCCACATCGCAACGCACCAACCGGGGCCGGCTCATGCCGGCCCCTTTTTGCCGTCATGAACGCTCAAACTGTCCGGCGGCGCCTCGTCCCGGTCCGTCATGCCATAATCGCGAACCACGGAGACGACGCGCAGGCGATAGTTTTCGAACAGGTCGTTGCGGCCCTTTGACTGGGCGCTGCGATGAACCGTGAGATGCCGCCATCGGGCTATCGCGTCTTCGTCGCGCCAAAACGACAGTGACAGGACCTTTCCAGGCTCGGACAGGCTCTCGAAACGTTCGACTGAAATAAACCCGTCCACCGTTTCCAGCACCTGTTTCAGGTCTGCTGCAATACCAAGATACTCTTCCCGGCATTCCTGCCTGGGCCATACTTCAAATATCACCGCGTGCATGCGCTTCGCCTTGTCTTTGTGTCATTGGTGGCCATTTGCAGGCCGCAGGAACATTCTGTCCTCCGCCAGTATGATACGTTCATCTTGGGCGAAACGGTAGTTCGCCGCACCCCGCTCGTCCCGTTCGAGCCGGTGCCGGTAGGTTTCATAAGCAGCAAGATCGGCAAATCTGTTAAGACCGATTGCGATATTGTTGGTGCCCTCATAGGGCATGTAGTAGCCAAGGGTTTCACCACCGCACTGCGGGATCACCGTCGCCCAGTTTTCAGCATAGCGTTCGAACGCGTCGCGCTTGAACGGATCAATGGTGTATTTGATGTGGCACAGAATGCTCATTGCGGTTTCCTCGTGTTTTGTCGCTGAGCCAAACTAGGTCATTGAGCGGCACAAATGCTTCGATTAGGATCGAAGTATGAAGGCAGGACCCAACATCGCGGCGATCGCCGCCCTGGTCGGCGACCCGGCACGCGCCAACATGCTGACCGCTTTGATGACAGGCCATGCGCTCACCGCCACTGAACTGGCGCATGAGGCCGGTATCACACTGCAAACCGCCAGCTCGCATCTGGCGAAGCTGCATGACGGCGGCCTCCTCACACTGCGCCGCCAGGGCCGTCATCGTTACTTCTCACTCGCCGACAACGACGTCGCTCAAGTGCTCGAAGGGCTCATGGGTCTGGCCGCACGCGCCGGGCATTTGCGCGCCCGCCCGGGCCCCAGGGAACCGGCCCTGCGGAACGCCCGGGTCTGCTATGACCACCTGGCGGGCGATCAGGGCGTCCGGCTTTATGAGGCCCTGTTGTCAAACAAGTTGCTCTCGGTTCGGAGCGAAACCGCTACGCTTACCAGCCACGGCAAGACGTTCGTTACGGATTTCGGCGTCAACCTCGCACCACTTGAGAGCGCGCGACGCCCCCTGTGCCGGCTCTGTCTTGACTGGAGCGAACGGCGCATGCACCTTGCAGGTGCTCTCGGCGCGGCCTTTCTGCACCGGTTCTATGAGCTGAAATGGGCCCGGCGCGAAGACGGCACGCGTGTGGTGACATTCTCGAAGCGCGGTGCCGAAGCATTCAGCGCGCTGCTCGCATAGACCCGCAGGCGCGGGCAACGGTTCGCACGTTGTCGCGCCGGCAAGGAGCCATCGCCGTGACCAACGTGTTCTTGGGCAAACGCTACGGCGCCGTATCTTTCGACTGTTACGGTACGCTGATCGATTGGGACGCAGGGGCGGGCGCGTTCTTCCACGACTGGTCGGCATCGCGAAATGTGCCGTTCGACCGCAACACGGTCGTGTCGGTGTTTGCCCGGGCGCAGTACCGTCATCAGCAATCCCGGCCGTTCAAGGGATATCGCCAGGTTCTGGCGGATGCCTTCGCCGATATGGCCGCCGAGCTCGAAATTCCCGCCGACAAGGCCGACCTCGACGCCTTTGCCGCATCCGTCGGCACATGGCCTGCATTCAACGATACTGTGGAAAGCCTGCGAGGCCTCAAGGCCTGTGGTTGTCACTTGGCCGTCTTGTCCAACGTGGACACCGCCTCTTTCGAACAGACACACCTGCGGCTGGAGAGCCAGATCGACACTGTCGTGACCGCTGAAATGGCCGGTGCATACAAGCCCGATATGCGCATGTTCGAAACCCTGCTGTCAGCGCTGAACCGGCAGGGTACTTCGTCAGAGCACATCCTGCATGTGGCCCAGAGCCGGTTTCACGATGTGGCCCCGGCCAATGAGATCGGCCTCGACGTGGTTTGGATCGACC
>JAJFHM010000218.1 GCA_021775625.1 Hyphomicrobiales bacterium
TTGTCGTTGGTGTCGCTGACGACCAAGCCTCGGAGAATTCGTTTCGGCATCTGATCAATCCTGTGCTGCGGCGTCAGCGGGCTTCAAAGAGCCCTGCACCGTCTTGATACGCGCGATATCGCGCTTAATCTGGCGAAACCGTGCCGTGTTTTCGAGCTGGCCCGTTGCCTTCTGGAAGCGCAGGTTGAATTGCTCTTTTTTCAGCTTGATCAACTCATCGTCGAGCTGGTCCGGCGTCAAATCTCTAACTTCACTGGCCTTCATGGCCCACATCCTTCAATTTGTTTAAGCCAGCGCGTCTTACGCGCCTTCATCTCCAAGACGCGCTACCGTGCGGGTCTTGATCGGCAGTTTTGCAGCCCCGAGGCGAAGCGCCTCTTCGGCGACCGGGCGTGTCACACCATCGATCTCGAAGATGATCCGCCCGGGCTTCACCTTGGCTGCCCAGAACTCCGGCGTGCCCTTGCCCTTGCCCATGCGGACTTCGGTCGGCTTTTTCGAAACCGGCACATCCGGGAAGATGCGGATCCACACACGCCCCTGACGCTTCATGTGCCGGGTAATGGCACGGCGCGCCGCCTCGATCTGACGTGCGGTAATCCGATCCGGCTCCTGAGCTTTCAGGCCATAGGCGCCAAAGGTGAGCTCGGTGCCGCCCTTGGCGACGCCCTTGATCCGCCCTTTGTGCTGCTTGCGGAATTTTGTACGTTTCGGTTGCAGCATGAAACTGTCTTTCTCCTAAGGCCTTCTGGACCGTGTCTCGTTCAGCCAGCTTTGGCATCGCGGCGCGTTCCGCCACGACCCGCATCCTGGGCTTCTGTTGCACGGCGCTCCTGCGCCATGGGATCATGTTCCAGGATCTCGCCTTTGAAGACCCAGACCTTGATCCCGATAATTCCGTATGCGGTTTTTGCCTCCGCAGTGCCGTAATCGACGTCAGCACGCAGCGTATGCAAAGGCACCCGGCCCTCGCGGTACCACTCGCTGCGGGCGATTTCAGCACCCCCAAGACGTCCACCACAGTTGATCCTGATGCCTTCAGCGCCAAGCCGCATGGCAGATTGAACCGAACGCTTCATGGCCCGGCGAAAGGCCACCCGGCGTTCCAACTGCTGCGCGACACCCTCCGCCACCAGCTTTGCATCGATCTCGGGCTTGCGCACTTCCACAATGTTGAGGTGCACTTCGGAAGCGGTCATATCCGAAATCTGCTTGCGCAACTTCTCGATGTCAGCGCCCTTCTTGCCGATCACCACACCCGGACGCGCCGTATGAATGGTCACCCGGCACTTCTTGTGTGGACGCTCGATCACGATCTTGGAAACACCGGCCTGCTTCAGTCCGGCATGCAAATACTTCCGGATGGCAACATCTTCATGCAGCAGGCGCGCATATTCGTGGCCTTCCGCATACCACCGCGAATCCCAGGTGCGGTTGATGCCAAGTCGAAATCCGACTGGATTGACTTTCTGGCCCATTATGCGGCCTCCTCAACTTGCCGCACCACAATGGTCAAACGGCTGAATGGCTTCACAATACGCCCGACACGACCCCGTGCCCGGGCGCGCCAGCGCTTCATAACCAGGCCTTTACCGACAAACGCCTCGGCAACCACCAGATCATCCACATCGAGATCGTGATTGTTTTCAGCATTGGCGATGGCCGATTCGAGTGTCTTCTTCACTTCACGAGCGATGCGCTTGCGAGAAAACGTCAGATCCGCCAAAGCGGTATCGACTTTTTTGCCACGAATACCGCTGGCGACGAGATTGAGCTTCTGCGGGCTGATCCGCAGCAGACGTGTGACCGCCCGAGCCTCGGTTTCGTCGAGCGTACGTTCGCGTGAACGCTTACCCATGGATTATTTCCTCTTCGCTTTTTTGTCGGCCGTGTGCCCGTAGTAGGTCCGGCTTGGCGCAAACTCGCCAAGCTTGTGGCCCACCATGTCTTCGGTCACCATAACCGGTATATGCTTGCGGCCGTTATGCACCCCGAAAGTCACACCAACGAACTGCGGTATGATGGTCGAACGCCGGCTCCAGGTCGTGATCGCGGATTTGCGTCCCGACGATTGCGCCGTTTCGACCTTCTTCAGAA
This sequence comes from Hyphomicrobiales bacterium, assembly GCA_021775625.1. Taxonomy (GTDB): domain Bacteria; phylum Pseudomonadota; class Alphaproteobacteria; order Rhizobiales; family JAJFHB01; genus JAJFHM01. The sequence goes on from JAJFHM010000218.1 coordinate 2,098, forward strand.
GATAGCCGTCGACAAACGGGCCTTTCCAAACTGAACGTGTCACAGGTTTCTACCCCTTACCGTCGCTTCTTGCGCAGATGTCTGCTGCGCAGAATAAATTTGTTGGTCGCCTTGTTAGAACGCGTCCGCTTACCTTTGGTCGGCTTGCCCCACGGGGTCACCGGATGCCGGCCACCCGATGTCCGGCCTTCACCACCGCCATGCGGGTGATCGACCGGGTTCATCGCCACGCCGCGGACTGACGGACGCCGTCCGAGCCAACGGTTTCTGCCGGCCTTGCCAAGCTTGATATTGCCGTGGTCAGGGTTGGACACAGCTCCAACCGTTGCCATGCACTCTGCACGCACCATACGCTGTTCACCGGATTTGAGGCGCAGCAGGGCATATCCCTGATCGCGGCCCACAAGCTGAACATAGCTGCCTGCCGCGCGTGCAATCTGTCCGCCTTTTCCGGCCTTCAATTCGACATTGTGAACGATCGTCCCTATCGGCATCGACGCCAGCGGCATCGCATTGCCGGGCTTCACGTCAACGAGCTCTCCCGAAATCACCTGATCGCCGGGCCCAACACGCTGCGGCGCCAGAATATAGGACTGTTCGCCATCTTCGTACTTGATCAGGGCGATGAATGCCGTCCGGTTGGGGTCATACTCGAGCCGCTCGATGACCGCAGGCACATCGAACTTCCGCCGCTTGAAATCCACCAGCCGGTAAGACCGCTTGTGTCCGCCGCCACGGCGCCGTGCGGTTACGCGGCCATGATTGTTGCGTCCACCACTGCCGGACAGGCCTTCGGTCAGCGCCTTAACCGGCTTGCCCTTCCAAAGATGGGAGCGATCCACCAGCACCAGGCCCCTTTGGCCAGGCGTCATCGGTTTATATTTCTTGAGAGCCATAGTCTCAAATCCTCAATCGGCTAACGCCGCTTACAATCCCGTTGTCACGTCGACTGAATGACCTTCTTCCAAGGTCACAATCGCGCGCTTCACATCACTTTGCCGGCCCATCTTGCCGCGAAAACCTTTGATCTTACCCTTGCGCACCAGCGTGTTGACCGCTTTGACCTTTACGTCGAAGAGCTTTTCGACTGCTTCCTTGATTTCCGTCTTATTGGCCTTGCGGGCCACCCGGAACACCACCTGATTATGTTCCGACGCAAGCGTCGACTTTTCGGTGATCACAGGGCTGACAATCACGTCATAAAGGCTTTCTGTCTTCATGCGAACCGAGCCTCCAGCTCTTCCAACGCGGCCTTGGTCAAGACCAGTTGATGCCGGCGCAGGATGTCGTAAACGTTGATGCCCTGAACCGGCAGCACATCAATGCCGATGATATTGCGTGACGCCATGGCAAAATTCTTATCGACTTCCTTGCCGTCAATGATCAGCGCATTGTTCAATCCAAGCTTCTCCAGGGACGCCTGCAGATCCTTGGTCCTGCCCTGCGTGACCGCGGCACTGTCGAGAATGATCAACTCTTCCGATTTGACCTTCGCGGACAAGGCATGGCGCAGCGCCAGAGCACGAACCTTCTTGGGCAAAGCGAACGCATGGCTGCGCGGCCTCGGGCCAAAAGCCTTGCCGCCACCACGGAACTGCGGCGCCTTGCCGTTGCCTGCACGTGCGCGGCCGGTGCCTTTTTGCCGGAACATCTTGGCGGTTGTGCCGCTGACTTCATTGCGGTTCTGGACCTTTTGCGTTCCCGCCTGACGCTTTGCCAGTTGGTACAACACCATACGGTGAAGAAGATCGCGCCGCGGCTCGAGGCCGAATATCGCGTCGGACAAGTCAACCTTGCCGGCGCTCTTGGCCTCCAGAGTTTTAACGTCGGCTTGCATCACGCATCATCCTTGCTGTCGTCAGAGGCTTCTGCTGGGGCCTCCGGCTCAGTCACTTTGGCTTCAGCCGCGGGCGTCTCTACAGGCGCGTCCGCAGCCTCTGCTTCTACTTCAGGCGTCTCAGCCGGCTCTTCTTCCGATGCCGCCGGCGCATCAGTCCCCGCACCCGCGATACGGAATGCACCAGGCATCGGCACACCTTCCGGCAGGGACCTTTTCACGGCATCGCGAAGAAGCACCCAGCCACCTTTCGAACCCGGCACCGCACCCCTGATCAGGATCAGGCCACGTTCGGGATCGGTGCGCACCACCCGGAGATTTTGCGCTGTGACTTTTTCCGCCCCCATGTGCCCGGCCATCTTCTTGCCCTTGAACACCTTGCCGGGATCCTGGCACTGGCCGGTTGAACCGTGCGAACGGTGCGAAACCGACACACCGTGCGAGGCCCTCAGGCCGGAGAAGTTGTGCCGCTTCATGGCGCCGGCAAAACCCTTACCCTTACTGGTACCCGACGCATCCACGAACTGGCCTTCGATAAAGTGGTCGGCTGTAATTTCCGCACCCACATCGATCATGTTGTCCGCACTGACGCGGAACTCGACCATCTTGCGCTTGGGCTCGACATGAGCCACGGCGAAATGTCCACGATCGGCCTTGGTCGCGCGTTTGACCTTGGCCTTGCCCGCGCCCAGTTGCAGCGCGGTATAACCGTGCTTTTCCTGCGTCTTGTGGGCCACGACCTGGCATTGCTCGAGCTTCAGCACCGTAACCGGCACATGCTGCCCGTCATCGGTGTAAACCCGGGTCATTCCCAACTTCTGAGCTATGATACCTGCCCGCATTTGTCCCTTGCTCCCTAGAGCTTAATCTCAACATCTACACCGGCAGCCAGATCGAGCTTCATCAAAGCATCAACCGTCTGTGGTGTCGGATCCACGATATCGAGCAACCGCTTGTGTGTACGGATCTCGAACTGCTCGCGGCTCTTCTTATCGATATGCGGAGAGCGGTTTACAGTGAACTTCTCAATCCGCGTCGGCAGCGGAATTGGGCCGCGCACCTGCGCGCCCGTGCGCTTCGCCGTATTGACGATCTCTAACGTC
>JAJFHM010000219.1 GCA_021775625.1 Hyphomicrobiales bacterium
ACCCAGTTCCGCCATTTCGGTGAGCAGTTCCAGCGGCACATAATCGTTCTGCAGGTGCCAGGTCTGCGCGTGCGGCACGACCTTTTCATCGGCAAAGCGGCGCATTTCCGTGCGCATCTGATCCAGCGTCTCATCAAGCCCGGTATCGCCCATGGTGGCGGCACCCGCCTGTTCGAGCATCAATTCCATGATGCGCTTGCGGACGGCAGCCGTATTGCCGGTGGCGGTAAGGGTTGCAACCGCGGGCGTGCCTGCAGCAGCTGAGATGTCTTTGGGGCTGAGGCCAATATCGCCCGGCCGCACAAATTCGCTCTGGCTCATGGGAATGCCACCGAGGATCTGGTTGAGATACTCCCCGAAACCTGCCTGCACCAGAAGCGCTTCGAGTTCCCCCAGGCGGCCTTCGCCCGACAGGCGCTCGGCGTAGCCGGCCATCTGGCGCAGAGCTTCCACATAAGTTGCAAGCCAGGCGAGACCATGGGCTGCGTGTTGTTCGCGCTCGATGGCGCTGGACGAAAGACGGCCGTCTTCAGTGACGCTCTCCGCCACCCGCGCGCGCGCCTTGAGGTAAAGGGCGGCAGCCGTACCGGCCGCCTCGCCGGTCAGGGCGATCAGTTCGGCGCTGTCGATCGTTCCAGCGTCTTCCACTTGCGCGAGGCTCATCCCGCTCACTCCGCTGTCAGTTTCAGGTGTTGGCGTTGCTATAGCATGTTGCGGTGCAGCGTAAAACTTTATGCAAGAGTGCGATGCGTGCGCAACACAATCCGCAATGGCGCGATCTCCATCTATTGCGGGGACACAACTATTCCGGGGACATGGCCGTAATTTCGTGCCCCGGTAATTTACTGGTGATGTCTGTCGGTGGATAGTTTAGCGCGCGTTATGGGCCCCTATCAGGTGGTGACACGAGTGGCTGATTTTGCAGAAACGTGACAACGTCAAGTACCGTCTGAACTTCGCGTACCGGGTTTTCCTCCCATCCGTCCATGCTCCGACCGGCACGTTCCGCAATTCTCGTGACAATGTCGTCAACATCCTCATCACATGCGCCGAAGTGATCGTACAAGTTGTCGGTTGCTCTTACAGGGAAGGTTGTTGAAAGTTCTTGATAAGCCGCCCGAATGATCCACGTGTCGACTTCGTTTCGATCGAACGAGCGAGCAAACTCGCAGATGCCTTCGCCGCTTCGAGCATCGGCAATCTGCCTATCTCGGTATCGGGAATACAACATTCCAACCCCGATTAGAGTAGGAAACACAAACGCGAGAGGCCACCACGCAAGGCCGGGCAATGCCAGGAGTGCCAGGGCCAGAGTAAACGCGAAAGCCAGTTGCAACCCTCCCGCGAGTCCCAGCCTTTCAGGGACAGCCGGTTCGGCGTCGTTCATTCTTCGGGACGGTGTTCGCATTGGTACAGTTTATGGCGGACAATCCGAAAAGTCACAACCCAGACACGTACACCTTAAAACTAAAGCAATTACGGAAGTTACAGGAAGTTACGACAACACAATACTTACCTCGCGCCGGTGCGGAATCAGAGACAAGCATTGTGTTGTCGTAACTTCCTGCCGCATCGCCCTGGGTCCCGCATCAAGTGCGGGACACGAGGGTGTGCTTAAGATTCTGAAACAGTCGAGCACTTCAACTGCGGTTGACCAGCGCCACGCCGACCGCCGCCACTGCAATACCGGCGATCTGGATCAGATTCAACTGCTCGCCGAGCAGGAAATAAGCGAGCACCGCCGTGACGGCGGGCACCAGATAGAGCAGGCTTGCCACTTTGGAGACGTCGCCGTGGCGGATGATCAGCATAAACAACCATACGGCGCCAACCGATAGCACGATGACCAGCCAGGTCATGGCGGCGATGAACTCGCCGGTCCACGCAATCCGCCCGTCTTCGAACAGCACCGTCAGGATCGCCACAAAAATGAAGGCGCCGATATATTGCCAGGTGGTGCCGGTACGGATGTCCTGATCGGGCAGATGCGCCTTTTGATAAATGCTCGCTGCCGTAATTCCGAACAGCGAGCCGAACATGAAGATCAGAGCCCATGTATCGGGCGCCCAGCCGGTGGCGCCTGCGGCAGACGCCTTGTTTGCAACCACCAGCACCAGGCCGCAGAACCCGAGCCCGATGCCAAACCACTGGATGCGGTTGACCCGCTCTCCCAACAACGGCTGGGCGACCATGGCGGTGAGGGCCGGCTGCAGACCGATGATCAGGGCCGAGACGCCCGCCGGCATGCCGCGGCTGAGCGCCAGGAACACGCCGCCGAGGTAGAACCCGTGGATCAGGATCCCCACAAGCGCGTTCTGCGCACAGACTTTGGGCGAGGTCGGCCACGGCGCTTTGGTGGCAAAAGCAATGACCGCCAGCAACACCACCACGATGGCGAAGCGGTAGCTCAGCATGGTCAGGGGCTCGGCGTCTTTCAGGCCGTAGATGGTGGCGATGAACCCGGTCGACCACAGGAAGACGAAGAGTGCCGGGCTGGCCCTGAGCCAGAAAGAGTGCTGCGCCATGCCTGGATCCTGACCAACTATTCCAGTTTGTTATTTTGAGCCCCGTGCAAGACACCGGATGGCAAGCGCTATCTGTTCCTCGTCGGGCCCTAATGCAATCTGACTTGTCTTCGCCCGGCTCGACCGGGCGATCCAGTAACCACCGCGGGCGCCATTTGGATCACCGCTGTAGTTCCAAGTGAATTCATGAGGTTACTGGATACCCGATCCAGTCGGGGATGACACTTGGGGGTGCTGCATCGCCCGAAAGACCCTCCCCTCCAGTTTGACCTGCACAGCAATGGCTCCTGACCCATGCCCCCATGCGAACACCGCATGTTTGCCCGCCGCTAACGGCAATTGCCAGCGCTATTTCCTATCCGGAACATGAGTGCTATCAGGCAGTCATGTCCGATGAGACAACAACCTGGCACGCCATCAAGGACGTCTATGCGCGTTTCGTCGCCGACGACGGCCTGCCGCTGGCCGGCAACATTGCGTTCCGGACCATTCTGTCGGTGTTTCCGTTCCTGATCTTCCTGACAGCACTTGCAGGCTTCCTCGGCAATGCGGAACTGGCGCGCCAGGTGGTGACCTACCTGTTGGACTCCGGCCCCTCGGAGATCATCGAACCGCTGGTGCCGGAGATCGAATATATCCTGAGCCAGCCGCGCAGCGATCTCTTGAGCCTCGGCGTGCTGCTCACCATCTGGACCGCTTCGGGCGGTGTCGACAGCGTGCGGGTTGGGCTCAACCGGGCCTATGATCTGCGTGAACACCGTTCCTGGTATGTACTTTTGGCACAGAACGCCCTTTTCGTGGTTGCCGGCGCCATCATCCTGATCGTGCTGGCGCTTTTGATCGTGCTGGCGCCGGTGATCATCAGGCTGCTGGACCAGTATCTGCCGGCGCTGAGCGACATTACGGCCGCCTATGACCAGTTGCGCTATCCGGTTGCCATCCTGGTTCTCGCCTTGGGCGTTCTGTCAGCACATTATATCCTGCCGGCCAGATGGCTGCCGCTCAGGCGGCTGTGGCCGGGCGTGTTGTTTACGGTGCTGGTGTGGATTGTTCTGGCCGCGTGTTATTCAATCTATCTTTCCCGCTTTGCCAGTTTTGCCAGCACTTATGCCGGTCTCGGCGGGCTGATCGCGGCCTTGTTCTTCATCTATCTCTCCGCCGCCGTGATGATCCTCGGCGGCGAGATCAACCGCGCCATCACAGCCCTGAGCGTGCAACGCGGGCTCGACGATTGAGCGGTTGAAGTCCGGCGCGTCTACCCCATCTATTACGTTGGTGAGGTATCGAGGGAGCGGTTTGCCATGAAAGCATTCCTGTCATTGATCGTCATGTTTTTGGTGACGATGTCGGCCATATGGCTGCCGGGCCAGCAGGCGGAGGCCGCCCAGCCGGAAATCAACGTCTCCAAAGCCTCGAAGAGCGCCATCCACGGGCATGACCCGGTGGCCTATTTCAAGCAGGGCAAACCGGTGCCAGGCTCAAAGGACTTCACCGCCCGCTACAAGGGCGCCACCTGGCGCTTCGTCTCGGCTGAAAACCGCGACCTGTTCGAGGCCGATCCGGACGCCTATGCCCCGCAATATGGCGGTCACTGCGCCTATGCCGCCTCACGCGGCTATTTCGCCGACGCCGATCCGGTGGCCTGGCGGATC
>JAJFHM010000220.1 GCA_021775625.1 Hyphomicrobiales bacterium
CGGGTTGTTCGCGGCAGGCACGCTGTCTGTAATGTCGTCATCTGAGGATCCCCATAAAATTGGCCATCTGATTAATTACCTAGTATATAGGATATTAATCCTAGCGACAAGACCTACATGAGATTTGACATGCGGGGATAATACCAAAGGAACTGACTATTGGCCCATTTCATGGTCCAGTCCGGCCCGCTCGCCAAGGCGCGGGACGCGGTGCGATGCGGGGCATCGGACAAGGCCCACAACGCAGGCGACGGGCCGGAATGGCCCACCGAAGGCCGGGTTCTTTTGCCCTTCGGCAGCGTTGCGCACTGCTTGCGGTACCGGTACCGTGGCGCAGCACGCGCCTTGCCGCAGGGCAAAATAATCCCGGTGAAATGGGTCAATAGTCAGTTCCTTTGGTATCAGTCGGCGGCGCCCGCTTGGTGGCGGATGGCCACCGAGGTCACCGGTTGGGGAAAATCATCAAACTTGTCAGGGGAATTTAGGGGTGCGCCGGGGTCGTGAAGCGATCTAGAAATTCACGGCATCTCCGGCCGACGCAAAAATGCTGTGCCGGTCCATGGTGATCTCGCCTGCCTCGGCCGACGGTACGAAGGCATCGTAGCACAGGATCATGGTCACGTTTGAGCCGTCATTCGACAATGGCAGCCGCAACCAGAACTGCACCAGATGCTCTTTGGCTTTCCGCGGTCCACGCACCATGCCTTGCGCCGGCTTTCCTGCCTGGACCACCCGTCTGTATGCGGAAAGCCAGTACTCGGTCATGTCGCCCCAATCGAGATCATCAAGATACTCACCGGTGATCTCGCGGTCGAAGACTTCCCTGAGCCGTGTACCGGCCAGACGGATGCGAAACTTCTGCGGCTCTGGTTCAACGTCGATCAGGCTGATGAGAGGTAACAATTGCGGGAAGTCCGCGGGGCCTATGTCGCTGCGCGCCGGCATTGACCGGCCGGCGGCGCGAGCCGTCCAGTAGTCGTACAACTGCTGTTGTTCGGGGACCACCAACTGGGCTCGAAATACGAGTTCCGATGATGCCGAAATTGTCACTGGACTCCCCTTCGAATCAGTCAGCGTATTGTCTCGGGCGAATATGAATCGAATGCTGAATCGGCGCAAGAAGATAGTGTTGTGCAGGTATGGTTCGGCTCCGTTCCGACCCAACTGCGCAGGGTATCAGGACAAAAGAAGAGCCCGCCAAACGGCGGGCTCCTCAAACAGTCGTCTACCAGCAACAGGCGGCAGGGTCAGGCTGCGCTCTTGCGGCCTTTCTGACCCAGTCCCATTTTCTTCGCCAATTGTGAACGCGCCTCGGCGTAGTTCGGCGCGACCATCGGATAGTCACGCGGCAAGCTCCACTTATCGCGATACTCATCCGGGCTCAAGTTGTAGTGCGTTCTCAAATGACGCTTCAACGACTTGAACTTCTTGCCGTCTTCGAGGCAGATGATGTAGTCCGGCGTCACCGAACGGCGCACCGAAACGGCGGGTTTCAATTCGGGTTTTTCGGGTTTCTCTGCATCCAGGACAGCGGATGACAGTGCCCGGTGCACTTCGTTGATCACACTGGGCAGATCGGTGGTGGAAACCGGGTTGTTGCTCACATAGGCAGCAACGATCTCCGACGTCAATTCAACCAGTTCAGCCTTGTTTTCCATATCTGTATTTTCCACTCGCTCCATAGTAAAATTACGCTGCGCTTGCCGGCGCTGCCCCAGGCACGAATTTCTTCGAATTCACCAAACAATCTGATTGCGCTGCGGGCTCCACGACGCTCGTTGAACGTCACCCCCATCAATTCCGGACGAATTACACCCGTTTCGAAGGCAAAACCGGTGTAATTGAAGTGCCAGAACTCAAGACCTTCTATGTGGCGCAATCTTGGCCAGTATTCAAGTAATTTCCCGTGGTTTTGCAAATCTAATGCAAATATTGGGGAGTCTGCCTGTGAATTGGCGGTTCTCGGTCATCAAATCCGAACGGGTTTTTGCAACACCGGTAGTTATTCATGCAAAATAGTGCCTGCATGTCAGTCTTCGTGGATAAAACCGTGCGCAGCAGTCTGGTAAAATTCAGAGTGTATTGTTGGTGAAAACACTTTTCTGGAGGAATGACAATTCAAATTCAGGTCAGGTATGACCAAAGCCGACACTAGGAACTGTAGCCCTGTCACGGAAATCACATTGCTCGTTGCAAATATCCTCGAAGCGAATGCACAGCCAAAGACTTGGTAGCGTGCAATGCGTTTTAAATCCATATGGATCAATGGGAGAGGTAGTAGACCAACAGGTAGGTGGCCAGCAGAATCGCTGTCCACATCGCCATGCTACCGGTGCGCCAGGTACGGGCAAGAATTCCATAGGGTCCGTGGTGCCGGTAGATTTGCGTAAAAAACTGATCGAGCCAGCGCCGCCAACGGTCGAACACGCTTCGGTGCGCTGCAATGCCCAATGGGGCCAGCCGGGCGAAGATCGAAGACACCAGTTTTCGGTAGCTCCATTCCACATCTATGTTCACCCCCGGGAGTTCCGGTGGATAAATGCCGGCAAGCTTCAACCAGCAAAATGCGAGTGCCGAAAAGAACAGGAGCTGGGACTGCGTCAGCACATGGCTGATGGTGTAGGGCGCATATTCCACCGGCATGGGCAGCATGCTGTAAAGAACCCAGGGATATGAGCCATTGAAGATACAGATGACCGCCGCCAGCGCCATCGCAAGCAGCATATTTCTCGGTGCCTCCTTGCATCTGATACCGCTGTCATGGGCAAAGAATGCAAAGAACGGTATCTTGATGCCGGCATGATGGAAGACGCCAGCGGATGCGAACAGGAGCGCCAGCCAGATGATCGGATGTCCCTCTTCCAGGGCGGCAACCATGACCATGGATTTGGACACAAAACCTGAAAACAGCGGAAACGCCGAAATCGATGCGGCCCCGACGATGCAGAACCCGGTGGTCCACGGCATGGAGCGATAAAGTCCGCCCAGTTCCGAACCGTTCATCTTGCCGGTGCGATGCAGCACCGCACCCATGGTCATGAACAACAGACCCTTGAAGACCACGTCGTTGAAGGCGTGCGAGACGGCGCCGTTGATGGCAAGTGCGGTCCCGATGCCGATGCCGCAGACCATGAAGCCGACCTGGTTGATCAGGCTGTAGGCCAGAACACGGCGCAGATCGTTCTCGATGACGGCAAAGAAGATCGGAAACATCGCCATCGCCCCGCCGATGTAAACCAGCAGTTCGGTGCCGGGATATGCGCGTGCTAACGCGTAGACGGCGACTTTTGTGGTGAAGGCGCTGAGGAATACCGTGCCGGTTGGCGTCGCCTCTGGATAAGCATCGGTCAACCAGTTGTGCAGGAAGGGGAACGCACATTTGATGCCGAACGCAATGAAGATCAGCCATGAGGCAAGGCCGGTCAGTCCGATGTAGTCAAAAGCGATGGACCCGGTTTGATGAATATGGATCAAGGCGCCGGTCAGGAGAATGACGCCGGACAGGACCTGTATGATCAGGTAGCGCATGCCGGCACGCATGGAGCGTTCGGTGCGTCGTGCGAGGATGAGGAATACCGAGGAGACCGCGAGCAGCTCCCAGAATGCGAACAGCGTGATCAGATCGCCGGCGAAGACCGCACCCAATGCACTGCCGGCATAGATGATGCTGGAGACCTGTTGCACCCGGTCCTTGACATGCAGGGCGTAGATAACACCGATCAGCGTCGCCAGATGGAACAGGTAACCAAACAGCAAGCTGAGCCGGTCGAGGCGCACGATTGTCAGTTCGTAATCGAACAGGTTGACCACCGTGGTCGTGCCATCCGCCATGGCATAAAGATTCCAGGCGCCGACAATCGGGATCGTCAGCAAAATGACCGACCGCAACACACCTTGCGTAACCGCAACCAACGCGGCGCCGACGAAGAAAATGACGAAAGGTGCGAGGCTAGTCACCGTAGTAGTCCTCCCCTCGCATGATCACCTTGCGCATCTCTTTGGCGATCAGCACCAGCACGACGCAGGCAACGAACCCAAAGACACAGTAGAATCCGAACATCGCCTCCCAGGGATGATCAACGTGGCGGTGGATGACCAGATCGAGCAGCAGCGAGAGACCGCACACCACATAAAGCGCATAGATGACGCGCTTTACATTTCTGGGATCGTCGAAGACGTGCTTTTTGTCTGGTTCAGCCATCGCTCACCTGTTCGCTCGGCACATCGATCGCGGCCGGCACTTCGATGGATTTGATCAAGTCGAAGATCGTGTCGGGAAACAGGAACAGCAAGAAACACCCCACCGCGGTTGCGCCAAGCGCAATGAGACACGGCAACGGCGCCTCCTTGATGGCTTCGGACTTTCCGTCCTTGGGCGGCTTGCTGAAAAATGCTCTGAACGGAATGGGCAGCAGATAGGCGATGTTCAACAATGATGAAATCATCAACACCACGACGATCGCCAATTGCCCTGCATCCAGTGCCCCAAGCGCCAGGAACCACTTGCTCCAGGCCCCGCCGAAGGGCGGCAGACCTATGGTTGAGATGGCCCCGATGGTGAAGGCGGCAAAGGTTATCGGCATCACTCGGCCCAGTCCGTCTAATTCGCTGACTTCGGTCTTGTGGGCTGCCGTGTAGATGGCGCCGGCACAAAAGAACAAGGTGATCTTGCCCACAGCGTGCATTGCAATATGCATGCTGCCGCCAATCATGCCCATGCTGTTGGCAAGCGCTGCACCCAGGACCACGTAACCCAACTGACCAACGGTCGAATAGGCGAGCCGGGCCTTGAGATTGTCTTTCGTCAGGGCCACCAGGGATGCCAGCAGAACGGTTGCCGCAGCCACATAGAGCAGCCACTGGTTCTGGCCGGACGCGGAGAGATGTTCGAGGCCGAAGATGTAGACCACGATCTTCATGACCGAGAACACCCCCGCCTTGACGACGGCCACCGCATGCAGGAGGGCGCTGACCGGCGTCGGCGCCACCATTGCGGCCGGCAGCCAGCGGTGAAACGGCATCAATGCCGCCTTGCCGATGCCGAACACATAGAGACCGAGCAGCAGACCAAGGGTCAGTCCATCCACCTTGCCGGCCAGGATGCCGCCGGGGGTAAAGTCCATGGTACCGGTGATGACCCAGGTCCAGATGATTGCCGGCAGCAGCAGAACCATTGATGTGCCGAGCAGGATCAAGAGGTAGATTCGGCCACCGCGCTTCGCCTCTTCATTGCCCTTGTGGGTGACCAGCGGATAGGTCGACAGCGTCAACACTTCGTAGAAAATGAACAGTGTGAACAGGTTGGCCGCAAAGGCGATACCGATTGTACTGGTGATGGCGGCCGCAAAGCACATGTAGAACTGGGTCTGCCGCGGCTCTTCATTGCTGCGCATGTAGCCGATCGAGTAGATCGAATTGACGATCCACAATCCCGACGCAATGGTCGCGAACAGCATGCCCAGCGGCTCGACCGCAAAACTCAAAGATATCCCCGGCAGCACTTCGATCAACCGCACTTCAGGGCGCGCGCCGGCAAGAACCTGGGGGAAGATCGACAAAACGACCACCAGGAGGAGCCCGGCCGTTACAAGTGTCACGGTTTCCCTGCGGTCCGGCGACTTGCCGGTCAGCCAGATAAGGGCGATGCCCACCGCCGGTATGCAGATTGCCAGTATGACCAGGTGCTCAAGGCTCATCGCAACCCCGCAAGAAGCGCGTCAGCCGCCTTCGAGGCGATGCCGGCGGTAAGAGATGTATCGATACCGAAATAAATGGTCGCGGCGACGAGGATCAAGGTCGGGATGAGCATGGAGAGCGGTGTCTCGCTGGCCTTCTCGCCTTCCTTCGACAGAGGTCGGAACCAGGTCACCTCGATTACCCGCCCGATATAGATGACGGAGAGCAGAGAACTTGTCACCAGCAGGAAGACCAGCCACCACCAGCCCTTCTCGAACGCCCCTACCGCCAGGTACCACTTGGAGATGAAACCGGCAGTGCCGGGCGTGCCGATGATGCTCAGGCCTGCAATGACAAATGCTCCCATGGTGATCGGCATGCGACGGCCGATGCCGGCCAATGCATCGATCTTCACCGAACCGATGCGGTAAACCACAGCGCCCAGGACCATGAACAAGGCCGCCTTCATAATGGCGTGATTGAACAAATGCACGATGCCGCCGGTCAATCCGGCCTGGTTGGCGATGCCGATGCCGAGCGTGATGTAACCGATCTGTGCCACCGACGAGTAGGCCAGCATGCGTTTCACGTTTTCCTGAAATATCGCGACGATGGAAGCTCCGAACATGGCCGCCAGCGCCAGCGTTACAAAGATCTCACCGATCGGCAGGTTGGCAAGTGTGGTGCTGACGCCGAATATCGAAAACATGAAGCGAAGCATCAAATAGACCGCGACCTTGGTCGCCGTGGCGGCCAGGAAGGCGGTGGCGACCGATGGTGCAAAGGCATAAGCGTTGGGCAGCCAGACATGCAGCGGGAACAGCGCGAGCTTGAGGCTCATGCCGACCGTGATCAGGCCCAGCGCCGCCAGGATGGGCCGGGAGGTGCCGACTTCTGCCAGCCGGTCAGCGACATCCACAAAGTTCAGCGAACCGGTCATGGAATAGAGCAGACCGACGCCAGCCACAAAGAAGGTTGCGCCAATGGTTCCCATGATCAGGTATTGATAAGAGGCCAGCAGGGCGCGGCGATCCTTGCCCATGGCGATCATGGCGTAGGTCGAGAGCGACGAGATCTCAAGGAAGACAAACGCATTGAATGCATCGCCGGTGATTGCAATTCCGAGCAGCCCGGCAAGACACAGGAGATACATGGTGTAAAACCACGGCACGTCCTGTTCGGCGATTTCCGCAGCAATGCTGAGCCGTGCATAGGGCATGATGACCGCACCGATGAGCGAGATCAGAAGCAGCAGAAAGCCACTCGCCGCATCGACCCGGTACTCGATCCCGAACGGCGGAGCCCAACCACCCATGGCATAGGAAATCGGTCCGCTGGCCAGCACATCCTGCAACATCAGTCCGGAAATGACCGGCATGGCCAGGCTTGTCACAAGAGCTACGCCCCAGGCCAGATTACCCTTTCGCAAAACCGCACAAAGCACCGCTCCAAGCAGCGGCAGCACAATCTGGAGGGCCGGCAACTGGCTGTTCATGTGCCATCCTCGCCGTTGGCGAAGAGTTCATCTTCCTCAATCGATCCATAAGCTTCGTTGATGCGCACCACCAATGCCAGACCGAGCGCCAGGGTGGCGACCCCGACGACGATGGCAGTGAGGATCAAGACGTGCGGCAACGGGTTGGAATAGACCGTGAAGGCATCGTCGAGAATCGGTGGCGTCCCGCCGAGAATCTTGCCCGGCGTAATGTAGATCAGATAGACCGATGTTTGAAACAGCGACAACCCGACCAGCTTTTTCACCATGTTGCCGCGATTGACAACAATGTAGAGCCCCGAAACCATGAGGAAGATCATGATCCAGTGGTTGTAGTGCTGGATGATGCTTTCAATCACAGCCATCAACGCCCCCTTCCCGCAAAAGCGTAGAAGACTGCGACCATGGTTCCCGCGACGGTGACCAGCACGCCCAGCTCGACAAGCAGAATTCCGAGATGCTGCCCGTGGACAGGGCTGTGATGATCGAGTGCGTTATAGGCGAGAAAATTGTCGCCGAGCAGCATGGTGGCGACACCGGTACCGGCGAATATCAGGACACCGAGCGGGATCATTGCCTGGGCGATTGCAGGCGGCACCGCGCGTTTTGCAGGCTCCAGTCCGTAGGTAATGGCATAGAGGATCACCATCGCGGCGGCAATGACACCCGCCTGGAAGCCGCCTCCCGGGCCATAGTCACCATGGAACTGGACATAAAGTGCGAACAGCAAGATGAACGGACAGAGCAGCTTGGTCGCAACGCGGAGTATGAGGTCGAGCTTCACTGTGCCGCCTTATGCGTCGGTCGATGGTTTTGTGGATTTGCGCCTACCGCGCAACAACATCAAAACCGCTATGCCGGCGGTAAAAATCACCGTGGTTTCGCCCAAAGTGTCATAGCCGCGATAGCTTGCCAGGACCGAAGTCACCACGTTGGGCACGCCGGTCTCTTCCATCGATTTTGCCAGGTAATGCGGCGCCACATGCTGATGCACGGCGGTTGCCGCCTCTCCGAAGGGCGGCAGGTCAAGGGTTCCAAACAACAGCATCGCGGCTGCCGCGGCGGCAACGATCACCGGAAACAAGGGCGTGCTGGTTGGCACGGATTCACGGCTCTTGGTGAGGTAGAGCACACTCAGCATGAGTACCGTTGAAATGCCGGCGCCAACCGATGCTTCCGTCATTGCCACATCGACCGCATCAAGTACGATCATCACGCTGGCCATCAAAAAACTGTAGATGCCGCTCAGGACGACCACGCCGAACAGATTTCGAATCCGTACAATTCCCACGGTGATGATCGCCATCAGGGTCAACAGAACCATATTGATCAAGGCTTCGATGACGATTTCCCCTCTGGCTTATGCAGAACTGGTTTCACCTTGGCGTAGCGGGCGGCGCGGGCCAGGGCGTGGGTCGCCACCGGACCGGTGAACAGAATAATCAGGAAAATGACGAAGAGCTTCGCCGTCACCAGCGACAGGCCGGCTGTGATCATCATTCCGATAAGGAGCAAGGCCGCGCCGAAGGTGTCGCTAACGCTGGTGGCGTGCATGCGGGTGTAGACGTCAGGCATCCGTACCAGGCCGATCGAGCCCACCAGATAAAAGAACGCTCCGGCCGCAAGGAATGGCCATGACAGCAACTCGGGAAACCATTCGCTCATGTCTCTGCCGGCTCCTCCTCTCCCGCGTGGCTGAGGTCGCCGTAACGGAAGAACTTCAGAACGGCCAGCGTCCCGATGAGGTTGAGCAGCGCATATGTAATCCCGATGTCGAGGAACTCCGGCCGTCCGGTCAGGAAACCAAGAAGCGAAAGCAGCAAAATGGCAGCAGTGCCGATCGTGTGGGCGGCCAGCACGCGGTCAAACACGGTTGGCCCTTTGAGCGCGCGCCAAACGGCGAATATATGGGCGATCACGACGGCAATTGCGGCGGCGGAAAACATTATGTGCGCCCCTCCAGGACCGAGACGCGCCGGTCCATTGTGCCTTCCATGAGCTCTTCGGAACCGTGCGCGGTTATGGCGTGAACCGAGATGGTGTTCGCCTCGACATCGACCGAAATGGTGCCGGGCGTCAGGGTGATCGAATTGGCGTAGATGTTGACGCCGATCCGCGTCTTTTGCGACGCCTTGACCGTGACCAGGGTCGGCGAAATCGGTAGCTTCGGATCCAGTATGAGCCGGGTGACATTGCAGGCGGATTTCGCAATTTCCCAGGCAAGCCACGGCCAGTAAGTCAGCCCACCGATTGCCAGATGAATGGGGTGGCCCTCCTCGTCCACAATCTTCATGCGGTGCGCAAGCGCCAGAATGCCGAGGCAGGTCAACACACCGAAGGTGATGAGCAGCCCGGTGTAGTGGCCGGACAGAAGGAGCCAGAATGCAAACAGAAAACATCCTAGACTTGCCAATCTCATGACGGCATTGACCCCTCTCAATCGCTGCGCGATTCGCCGGTTGACCAACCACGAGCTTTCAAATGTGTAGGAGGGGTATGGTTAACGAAATCATAATTTTTGACCGCCCGAAGGCAACGAAACCCGGGTGATGCACGCTTTTAACGGTGCCGGGGTTCAACCTGCCGGAAATAGCGTAAGGCCGGCCCAGGGAAAAATTCTCTGGACCGGCCTTTCCACACCGAGGGCAGGTCGGTGTTTGGTGCTAACCTGGTGGTGGTTCAGGGCTTGTTGAGATCCACCGAATAGTTTTGATAAGGCCCAATCTTGCGCGCCTGCCAGTCCCAATAGGTCAAGGCCATCCGGGCCTGCCGGAATGAAAGCGTATCAAACAGGATCTGCAGGGCCTCGTGTTCAACCTTGTGGGGCCTGACGGAATGCCACTTGGCCAAGGCGTCACCGAAGGCAAATCGTGATACCCCCAACGCCTTGCAGGCGACGGCAAGGGGTTCTCCCCCTTCATCATAAACGATCCAATCGGCCGCAGCGGATTCAACCTGTGCGAATTCGCCAATGAGGTGCGACAGCTTGTCGGCGTCCGCGGCCTCCAGCGCCTCGACCAGGGCCGCCGCCTTCTGCTTCGATGTTGTTTGCCGCTGGCCGGATTGGTCATCTTCTGAACGGCCACCCGCACCGCTACCGCTGCGCAGAGCCGTCGCAACCAGATCAGCGCCTGGCTTCGACATGACAATGATTTGTGGCAGCACCTGAACGTCGGCAAGGAAACGCCCAAGAACATATGCACGTTCTTTCGCCGGCATTGACCAGAACAGGTGCAATGCGCACCCGGTGGTCATTTCAGTGCGAATGACGAGCAGCTCCATCAGGTCCATGTGCACCGGTGCCATAGCAGCAAGACGCTGAATCGCCTCAAGGCCCAGCTTTGCACATGGGTTCTTGACGAGGGCGCGGGCCAAGGCGGGATCGCCGCTCTTGGTTAGCGCTGTGCTGACGGCAGACGACAGATGCTGGCGCCTCGCAATCAGGACGGAGCGTTGCGTATCTCCGGCCTCGACCACGGAGATCAACTCTGCATCGGTCACACAACTCGCACGCAGAAGAAGAGCTTCAGAGATCTTGAGATCAGGATCGTTGATGAAACGCGCAACAAGCGAAGCCGGTGCATTCGGCATGTTCGATAACCGGTCGCACAAGTGGTGCTTGGCCTTGGACGACGCATAGTCCATCACCTGCAGCAGGAGATCGACAGCAAATGCCCGCTCCTGCGGCTGCACCATTCCATCGGGGGCAATCAGAACATCGGTCAACGCCCGAACCACGGCGTCATCGCACTCCGGGCTTTCCGCATCTTCGGAAGCCTCGTCAGAAGCGACGTCTTCAGACGATGTATCCGCCGCATCCAAGGCATCTTCGCCCTCCGCGCCGGCTTCCGGTTCCACGGCATCTTCTTGATGCTCCGGGACAACGGCTACTTCCTCATCTGAGGCCAGCAAGATTTCGCCATCCTCTTCCTGGATGGCGGCCGGTTCGTTCGCTTTCACATCATCGCATTCGATTGTATCCGGCTGCGATGCTTCAGACGACGTGTTGATCACAACCGCCCATGGGACCTTTGTTCGGACCTCTTTCTTTGAGGATTCTTCCAACATTACACTCACCTGCCCTTTGTTATTCTCCTCTTGTATTCCATATTATTTTACAATTCCTAGAAAACGGATCCGTAAGTAAATTTATACTTGAATACTATTTGAGTAAAATCTGAAGATGATTTTGATCGAATTTGAGTTGAGATCTCTTCGATATTGTCTAAAAGCTTATGCAATTCGCCAAAGAGCCTCCATAAACCCTGGATTCGACGCGTTCCTCGCGGGTAACCGGGAGCGGGCAGCGGCATTGTGCAAGGGAGATGCAAGTGCGGGAATTCGGGACACTGGCTGAGTTGGCCGCTGAGCACGGCACGGAAATCGGCGTCAGCGACTGGCTGAAGATCGATCAGGACCGCATCGACATGTTTGCCGATGCCACCGGAGATCATCAATGGATCCACGTTGACCCCGAGCGCACCCGCGCCGAACTCAATATGAATACCATTGCGCACGGCTATCTGACCCTGTCGCTCATTCCGAGCTTTCTCGGCGAGCTGCTCACTGTAAAGTCGGTCAAGCGCGCCCTCAACTACGGCTCGAACAAGGTAAGGTTCACCAACATGGTCCCTGTGGGCTCGCGCGTGCGGGCCCGGTTGTTTCTTGAAAAGGCGGTCTTGGGAGACGGCACCTTACGCACCATATCCAATGTCACCATCGAGATCGAAGGTGCCGATAAACCGGCACTGGTGGCGCAAACAATCACATTATTCGAAGAGTGAGTGTTCAGATGAGCGATCAGACAGACGGAGCAACCAAGCGTGAGCGCGTGGAGAAATCCGACGACGAGTGGAAACAAGAGCTGACGGCAGACGAGTTCTACGTCACGCGACAGCACGGCACAGAGCGCCCGTTCACCCATCCCTATAATGACGAGAAGGCCGAAGGCACCTACAAGTGCACCTGTTGCGGTGCGGCGTTGTTCCGCTCCGAGGCGAAATACAATTCCGGCACCGGATGGCCGAGCTTTTATGAGGCGGAATCCGATGACGCGGTCAGCGAACACAAGGACCGGGCCCTGTTTATGGTGCGCACGGAAGTCCGTTGTGCCGCCTGCGAGGCGCATATCGGGCATGTGTTTCCTGATGGTCCCGAGCCCACCGGGCTGCGATATTGCATGAACGGCACCGCCCTCAAACTTGAGCCCGACAGCGATGAATAGATCGCTTCACGTTCATATGGAACCGTTTGGTGGCGCCAAATCGGTTCGCCCGGCAAGACGCGGTGCGCAGCGCGATGCGGTGCATCGGGCAAGCGCCGCAACGTGGCCGGAGGACCGATTTGGCCCACCGGACGGCCAGATTATCGTGCCTTGCCGGCAGACGCGAAAATCCGGTCAAAGCAATTCCACATGAATGTGAAACGATCTAGCCCGGGGACGATCGCCCCGGTAGCGTCAAAACGCCCGCATCAGATATCCACTCACGGCCGCGCCAGGTCGGACCCCTATGCCTGGCTGCGCGCTGACAACTGGCAGGACGTCATGCGCGACCCTGCTGCGCTCGACGCGGACATCAGGGAATATCTCGAGGCCGAAAACAGCTTTACCGCTGAGGTTCTGAGGGACACCGAGTCCCTGCAGGCAACTCTGTTCGATGAAATGAAGGGCCGCATCAAGGAAGACGATTCCTCGGTGCCCGATCCGGACGGCCCGCACTCATACTATTTCGACTATGTGACCGGCGGGCAACATCCGCGTTACTGCCGCTGCGATCGTGGCGGCGGAAATGAGACAATCCTGCTTGATGGCGATGCGCTGTCAAAAGACAAGGACTACTTTCAGCTTGGCGGCGTCTCACACAGTCCGGACCATCACCTGATTGCCTATGGCGCGGATGAACGGGGCTCGGAATATTACGACCTGAAATTTCTGCACGCTGAAACCGGCAACCGTTGTTCAGATGTCATCGAAGACACCGGTGGGTCCGCCGTCTGGTCGAGAGATGCCACTCACGTGTTTTATGTGCGGCTCGACGACAATCACCGCCCCTCCAAGGTCTTCCGGCACAAAATGGGTGAGCCGACGCAAGACGACATCCTCGTCTACGAAGAGGCCGATCCGGGTTTCTTTGTTTCCGTCGGTGAAACACAGAGCGGTGACTACATCATCATCTCCGCCCACGATCATGAAACCTCGGAGCTTTATCTGATTGAGGCGCGCCAGCCGACCACCGAGCCACGGTTGATCGCCAGGCGCGAGCCCGGACACGAATATGATGTCGACCATCAAGGCGATCGGCTGATTTTCCTGACAAACAAGGATGAAGCAGAAGACTTCAAGATCATGTGGGCGCCGGTCGGGTCCACGGGACCGGCCACCTGGAGCGAGATGGTGCCGCATAAAGAGGGCCGGCTCATCCTTTCGATGGTCGCCTACAAAGACTTTCTGGTGCGCCTTGAGCGCGAAGACGGGTTGCCGCGGATCGTGATCTCGCAGGCACAATCCGGCGAAGATCACACCATCGCGTTCGACGAAGAGGCCTATTCACTCGGATTGTCTCCTGGTCTGGAGTTTGACACGCAGACCCTTCGCTTCACCTATTCGTCCCAGACGACGCCGGCCCAGGTGTTCGATTATCACATGGCCGAGCGCACACGCACTTTGCGCAAGACGCAAGAGGTCCCAAGTGGACATGATCCGGATGATTATGTGACACGGCGCATTTTCGCCACGGCAAAAGACGGCGAAAAGGTCCCGCTTACGGTGCTGCACCACAAAAACACACCGATTGATGGAACCGCCCCCTGCCTGCTTTACGGCTATGGGGCTTACGGTATCTCCATACCGGCATCGTTTTCCACAAGCTGCCTGAGCCTTGTTGACCGCGGCTTTGTCCATGTCATTGCGCATATCCGAGGTGGCAAGGACAAGGGATACCGCTGGTATCGGCTTGGAAAGCGGGAGCACAAGGCCAACACCTTCACAGACTTTATCGCAGCCGCCGACCACCTGGCGGCAGGCAAGCTGGTCCGCCCGGATGGCATTATCGCTCATGGCGGGAGTGCGGGTGGCATGCTGATGGGTGCGATCGCCAATATGGCGCCTGAGCGGTTTGCCGGCATCATCGCTGAAGTTCCCTTCGTCGATGTGCTCAACACTATGCTTGACGACACCTTGCCCCTGACGCCTCCGGAATGGCCCGAATGGGGCAATCCCATCGCCAGCGCCGAAGATTACAACACCATCGCCGCCTATTCGCCCTATGACAATGTGGCTGAGACAAACTACCCGCACATACTGGCGCTGGCAGGCCTGACCGACCCCCGCGTTACCTACTGGGAGCCGGCAAAGTGGGTGGCGCGGCTGCGCGAACTCAAGACAAACGACACCATACTGCTCCTGAAAACCAACATGGAGGCCGGTCATGGCGGGGCATCCGGGCGGTTTGACCGCTTGAAAGAAGTCGCCCTGTCCTATTCATTTGCGCTGAAGGTTGCAGGCATAGCATAGGGTTCTGGCTGGAGAAATCATATGAGCAGGCAATTGAAGCTGTGCGGCTGGGGATATGAAGGCGACGGCCTGACCGGCGCGGAAGAAGCCGGATTGCTCGAAACCTATGCCGGGCGGTTCGACGTCGATGCATTCGAGCGGACCAAGATGCCCGCTGCAGAACAGATCGAACTTAGCGCTCCGCGCATCGCTCCACCCGACACTTTGGCGTCGATTTGCACGACCAGCCCTGTTGACCGGCTCCTGCACTGCTATGGCCAGTCCTTCCCGGACTACGTGAAAACCTTCGCCGGCGATTTTTCGACCGCACCAGACGTGGTTGCCTACGCTAAATCCGAGACGGATGTCGCCAATGTGCTCGACTGGGCCGCCGATGCGGGCGCGGCGGTCATTCCCTATGGCGGCGGCACCAGTGTGGTGGGCGGTGTGGAGGCGGTCATTGGGGGCAGCTTTAAAGCCGCCATATCGCTCGACCTTTCGGGCCTGGACCAAATCCTCGAGATTGACCGGACGAGCCTATCCGCGCGCATGCAGGGAGGCATAAAGGGGCCGGCGCTGGAGGCCGGACTGCGCCAGCATGGCCTCACCATGCGCCATTTCCCGCAGAGCTTCGAACTCGCCACTCTCGGCGGCATGATCGCAACCCGTTCCGGAGGGCATTTCGCCACCGTGTACACCCATATTGACGATCTGGTCGCCAACGTTCGCTGTCTGACCCCGTCAGGAGTGGTCGAGAGCCGTAGGCTGCCGGGCTCGGGTGCAGGCCCCAGTCCCGACCGTTTGTTCATTGGTTCGGAAGGGGCGCTGGGCATAATTACCGAAGCCTGGATGAGACTGCGTGAGCGGCCCAGCTTCCGTGCGGCGACAACAGTTTTGTTCAATGATCTGGAAACAGCGGTCGACGCTGTACGTCTGGTCTCACAATCAGGCCTGTTTCCTGCCAATCTGCGCCTGCTTGATGCCAACGAAGCCGGACTCAGCGGTTTTGGCGACGGTATTAGCCATCTGGTGGTCCTGGCCTTTGAATCCGCAGACCATCCGGTCGATGCGTGGATGGCTCGGGCTCTGGAAATCTGCGCCTCATGTGGCGGCAGGTATGATGCCGATGCGGCGAAAGATCCAGACAGCCATAAGTCGGGCGATACCGGCGCGTGGCGCACAGCCTTTATCAAAATGCCTCACTTCCGTGCGCCCCTGGTGTCGGCGGGCATCATCCATGACACTTTCGAAACCGCCATCACCTGGGACCGTTTCGAAGACATGCACACAGGCATTACGACCAAGATGCATCAGGCGCTGAAGGACGTGACGGGCAAGGCCGGCTATGTCAGCACGCGGTTCACACATGTTTATCCAGACGGCCCCGCACCCTACTACACGTTCGTTGGCCTTGGCCGGCAAGACGCCCTTTTGGAGCAGTGGAGCGAATTAAAGATGCGGGCCTCGGATGCGGTCATCGAACATGGCGGCACAATCACCCATCACCATGCAGTGGGACGTGACCACATGCCGTGGTACGAGCGCCAGATTCCGATGGCGTTTCAGAATACTCTCAAGGCGGCAAAGCAGGTGCTCGACCCGGCAGGCGTCATGAACCCGGGCGTGTTGGTTGCGGCACGCTGACGCGCCCCGAACCGACCCCTTCGGCCCGTATTGAGGCCGGAGCTGCCGAAACCGGCAGATTTCCGGCTCTTTCGAATTATTCTAATTCTAAGTTATTGAAATATATAGAATTATTCCAAATCTATACCCGACTAAAACAGTTGGTTTCTGATTGACTCGTCTCCGAATGAGGACTACGGACGGACTATGAAAACAACCAACCTGCATCGATAAACCCGAGTGCGATGACGCTGGAAATCCTCTTCATAAACATGCGTTCAACGCAATTGCCCGATGGTTTTGCGGAAGGCCTTCAGTCGTTGGGCTGCCATTTACGGAATGTCGATTGGGGACCCAAGACCGTGTCCGCTTTGCGCTCATGCTCGCCTGACATCGTGGTGGTCCGGCACGACGGCACCAATCGCGATGATAGCGGCCATATGGCAGCACTTCGGCACATTGCGGGACATGCGGGCGTCATCCTCGCCCACCACGGTGCATTTGGCTCCGAGGTCTGGCGCTTGCTGGAACGCTCCAGTCTCACCCTGTCTGAAAGCGATCTGGACAACTATCTCCGGTTCTATGCACGCATATTCGAGCATTTGACGGCGATGGCCCCCTGGCTGATCCAGGATCCGTTCGATTCGGGCCAGATTGTCGTTGGATCGCAGGATCACCGTGTCAGTGCTGGACAACACTCCGTACATTTGCGTGGCAGGGAGTTTGCCTTGCTGGATTTCCTGGCGCGCCGGCCGGACCGCTGGTTCACCCGGGCACAGCTGATCAGCGCCGTTTGGCATGGCGAACCCGACATTGATGAGCGCACTGTAGACGTGCTGGTCATGCGCCTGCGCCGCGCGCTGGCGCCGCTTGGGGCCGCGGGCATGATCGCCACGCGGCTTAATAAGGGCTACGGGTTCCGCTCCAGCATGTGCCAGGTGCGTACCTTGCCGCTGCAAGACGAAAAATCGGCACCGCACATATCCGGGATCCGCGCCCAGTGGCCGCAGGCCCAGCCGTCAACCGCATGATAGAATTCAGAAAACGGAGCATTAAAAAAATGTGTTTGCTTGAGTTGCCGTCCCGCCGCCTGCCAGTTTTCATGGCAGCAATTCTTCTGCTCGCTTTGGCGAGCGCACTGCCGGTCGGCCCCGCCAGCGCCCAGGGCGACGTCAACGTCTACTCATATCGCCAGCCGTTCTTGGTCAAACCGTTGTTCGATGCGTTCACGAAACAATCCGGCATCAAGGTCAACGTGATCTTCGCCAAAAAGGGATTGATCGAGCGCATGGCGGCCGAAGGGGTCAACAGCCCGGCAGATGTTTTGCTGACCGTCGATATTGGCCGCCTGACCTCTGCCGTCACGAAGGGCGTAAGCCAGCCTGTGACGTCGCCAACCCTGTCACGCAACATACCGGCCGCCTACCGTGATCCCTCCGGCCACTGGTTCGGCCTGACCCGCCGTGCCCGCGTTGTCTACGCATCCAAAGAACGTGTGCCGCAAACATCGATTACCTATGAGGAGCTTGCAGATCCGAAATGGAAAGGCAAGATCTGCATCCGCTCGGGCCAGCACGTCTACAATATCGCGCTGATCGCATCCATGATTGCCCACCACGGCGAGACGAAAGCCAAGGCGTGGCTCAAAGGCGTCAAGGCAAACCTCGCCGGCAAGCCTGCGGGCAATGACCGTGCGCAGGTCAAACGTGTCTATGCAGGGGAATGTGATCTGGCGATCGGCAACACCTACTACATGGCCAAGATGGCGCTTAACGACAAGAAACCCGAGCAAAAGGAATGGGCTGCCTCAGTCAACATGCTGTTCCCAAATGCTGGTGGACGCGGGACCCACGTCAACCTGTCGGGAATTGTCATGGCGAAACATGCCCCCCATGCGGCCAACGCCTTGAAGCTGATGGAGTTTCTGTCGGGGGCGAATGCTCAGGGCATTTATGCCGGCACCAACCACGAATATCCTGTCGCCGACAGCATTCCACTCTCCGCCATGGTCAAATCCTGGGGGGAGCTCACCGCCGATCCGATTGCGCTCAGCACAATTTCAGAGCTTCGCGACAAGGCCAGCAAACTGGTTGATGAGGTTTTGTTCAACGATGGACCTACCTCCTGACGCGTTTCATGCTCATACGGCAAGGTTTTGATAAGGCCGAACCGTAACCGAAACTTAAGATGCCTCTCGTTAAGCTTGTTCCAGGACTAGGACGGCTGGAAGATATTACACATGAGGCAATCAATGGACCCCTCCGGGGCAATCGCTGATCCTGACCAGGGATTTGCGACAGGGGACAGCACTTCTGCAGTGCAGCCGCACGGCGAAATGGCGCCGATGGCGGAGGCCATGCAGCCGGTTGTTCACCACGAAGATCAACCGGTAGACGCGCCGATCGGGCAGGTGATCTCGATATCGGGATCGAAGGCCAAGGTCCTGCTGCTGAAATCTGCCACCGTACAGGGTTCGGCGGAACAGATGTGTCCGCATATCGGAACGATCCTCACCGTCGATACCGGCGTCGCGGTCGTTCTCTGCCTGATCACCGGCATGTCGGTTCCGAGTTCTGCTGTGGACAAGGATCAAACCGATACCCGCATCGTGGATGTCGATCTGGTCGGCGAACTGCTTCGCGAGGAAGATGGCTATCTGCGCACGCTGAGACGGGGCTGTTCGGTTTATCCGCGCCTTGGCGACGTGCTCTATGTCGCCTCGCACGTGGTGCTGGAAAAGGCATATCATTTCAACAGTTTCAACTCGGTCGAGATCGGCACTATTCACCAGGATCCCTCGATCCCGGCGGTGGTGAAGGTTGATGAGCTGCTCGGTAAGCATTTCGCCATCGTCGGGTCCACCGGTTCGGGAAAATCCTGCACCGTCGCGCTGATACTGCGCCAGATCCTGCAGTCTCATCCCAATGCCCATGTGGTCCTACTCGATCCGCACAACGAGTATGATGCGTGCTTCACCGATACCGCCGAACTCGTCAGGCTTGGCGACTTGAGCCTGCCGTTCTGGTTCTTGAACTTCGAAGAGCTGGTCGAGATCCTGATTGGTGATCCGAAGCGGCGGCCTGAAGAAGTTGAAATCCTGCGCGACATCATTCCGTTCGCGAAACGGCAGTTCGCCTCCAACCGCGACCAATCGGCGGCCGTGGTTTTGCAACGAACAGTCGGCAAGCGCGAGAAATTCACCGTCGATGTGCCGGTGCCCTATCGCATCTCGGATGTGACCTCCCTGATCGACACGCAAATGGGCCGGCTGGAAAACAAAAAGGATCTTGCGCCTTACAAACGGCTGAGGTCACGCATCGACACCATCTCTCAGGACCCGCGCTATGAGTTCATGTTCGGCAGCCTGACCATTCAGGACAACCTGTCAGACATTCTCAAACGTCTGTTCCGCATTCCGGTGGCGGGCAAGCCGATCACCGTTATCCAGCTGATGGGTCTGCCGGCGGAGATCGTCAACGTGGTTGTGTCCGTGCTCGCCCGGCTGGCCTTCGACCTCGCCCTTTGGAGCGACGGCAAAATGCCGATTACTTTCGTTTGCGAAGAGGCGCATCGGTATGTGCCGCGGGACGACAGTGTCGGCTTTGAGCCGACAAAGCGCGCGATTTCGCGCATTGCCAAGGAAGGCCGCAAATACGGCGTTTCGCTCTGCGTCGTCTCCCAGCGGCCAGGCGATCTCGATCCGACCATCCTGTCGCAATGCTCTACGCTGTTTACCATGCGGTTGTCGAATGAACGCGACCAGGACATCATCCGCCGGGCGCTGCCGGATGCAGCAGAAAGCCTAATCGACTTCCTGCCATCGCTGGGAACACGGGAAACCATAGTGTTCGGTGAAGGGGTGACCCTGCCGTCGCATATCCTGCTTTCCGAGCTGCCGCCAGCCACGCTGCCGAAGGGCAACACGTCCGGCTTCACTGAAGCCTGGTCGACCGACATTGCAGATCACTCTTTCGTTGATGAAGTGGTCAGCCGCTGGCGGGTCATCGGCGAGCTGCCGGATGACGGCCCGGATGCGGATCAAGCGACGCCTGTACAGCCGGCGCCCGCGGCGCCGATTTACCAGCCTCAGCCGCAACCAGCGGCCGCAATGCCCGAGCGCGCGCCGTTGCATCAAGCGGCACCGCCAATGCAACCGGCACCGGCTGCGCCTGCGGCCTCCAACAGCGCCATCTCCGATGCGCTGGCAGAGCGGTTCAGGAAGCTGAATTTCTAAACTCAGCAGGTTCCAGGTCTCGACTTTCATGTGATCAAGGCGTAGATATTGCCTTGAACAACGGGCTGCGCTCCGTCTAGAGCATGATCCTTTCACACGGGATCAGTTTGACCGGGTTTTCGTGTCTGCTGGCAAGGCAAGTTCCGCGCCGTGGTCCCGGTGACCACCAGCGGGACTTAACGCTGTCCAGCGGGCGCGAAAACCCGGTCAAACTGATTCCATGTGAAAGAATCATGCTCTAGTGCCTGATGCGCACGTCCGCTGCCAGGGTCCAGCGAAACGGCTTCTTCCGCCAAGCGCACCGCTTCGCGGAGAGACTCATCAGTCAACTCGTACATCCGTTTCCACGAGCGAT
>JAJFHM010000023.1 GCA_021775625.1 Hyphomicrobiales bacterium
GCCAGAACGCCACCATCATGGCCGAGGCGCTAAATCTCGACGACAACATCGCAACTCTCGACACAGCGTCTTCCGCACGCTGCGGCACCAGCGCCCTGCTGGCAGCCTTCGATGCGGCATCCGCACATCCAGGATCGCGCGCACTGGTGGCCTGCGGCGAACATCGCCGTGCCCGCGCCGCAAGTGCGCAGGAGCTGCAATATGGCGACGCCGCCGCGGCCCTCCTGATCGGCTCGGAAGGGGTCATCGCCGAACTGGCCGGGCATCACCAGATCGCGGTCGACTTCGTCGACCATTACCGCGGCGAAAACGAGCGCTTCGATTATTACTGGGAGGAACGCTGGGCCCGCGATGAAGGGGTGCTCAAGATCATCCCCAAGGCCATTGAGGCGCTGCTTGCCGCAACCGGCATATCGGCGGACCGGATCGATCACTTCATACTCCCCATCGCAACGCCAAGCGCCAGACGGGTGTGCACCCTGACCGGCGTTGCGGAAGACACCCTGGCCGACAATCTCACAGGCCTCATGGGTGAGAGCGGTGCCGCGCACCCGCTGGTCATGCTGGCCAACTGCCTGCACACCGCTGAGGCCGGCCAAACCATCCTGCTCATCGGCTATGGCCAGGGCTGCGATGCCATCCTGCTCAAGACGACCGGGGCGATCTCCTCCCACACCAAACCGAACGGCGTGCCCGGCGCTTTGGCCTGCCGGCGCGAAGAGACCAACTACAACCGCTATCTTGCCTTCAACGGGTTGATCGAGCAGGAGAAGGGCATCCGCTCGGAACTCGACAAGCAGACCCCGGTCTCAGCGCTCTACCGCAACCGCGACATGGTATTGGGCTTCATCGGCGGCGCATGCCGCGCCTGCGGCACGGTCCAGTTCCCCCGCACCAAAGCCTGCGTCAATCCCAATTGCGGCAAGTTCAATACGCAAGACCCCTATCCGTTCGCTGATGCCAAGGCGCACGTGCAAAGCTGGACGGCTGACAACCTCACCTATTCCCCCGACCCGCCGCATCATTTCGGCATGATCGTGTTCGACGATGGCGGCCGGCTGATGATGGATTTTACCGATGTCGCACCGGGAACGGTCGATGTCGACATGCCCATGCGGATGATGTTCCGGGTCAAGGACTACGACGAAAAACGCGGCTTCAGGCGCTATTTCTGGAAGGCCGCGCCTTTGTAAGTACCGAGTCTGTTCCGTCCCCCTCCCCCTGCCCAACCACCCGATAAGGTACCCTGGGGGTGGTTGGGCAGGGGGCGTGGGGCGGAACAGACTTCAACATCAAAATGCGCAGGGGGAGAGGGCTGGCCAGGCCAGGACCTAAGACTTAAACTGGGCGCGGCACTCGAACGCAAAGAGGATCAAACTATGCCACAGGGCATCAGGGACAAGGTTGCTATCCTCGGCATGGGATGCTCGAAATTCGGCGAGCACTGGGACAAGAATGCCGAAGATCTGATCGTTGAGGCCTATGAGGAATGCGCCGCCGATGCCGGCATCGAGACCAGCCAGATCGATGCGGCCTGGCTCTCCACCGCCTTCGAAGAGCAGCACGTGGGCAAGTCGGGCATCCCGCTCGCCATGGCCCTGCGGCTGCCCTACATCCCCGTCACCCGGGTCGAGAACTACTGCGCCTCAGGCACCGAGGCGTTTCGCGGGGCGGTCTATGCGGTGGCCTCGGGCGCTGCCGACATTGCCCTTGCCGCCGGTGTGGAGAAACTCAAGGACACCGGCTATGGCGGCCTGCCGCAGCGCGGCCGCGGCGTCGTCAACGACATGATCATCGCCAACGCATCGGCCCCCGGCAGCTTCGCCCAGCTCGCCAGCGCCTACAGCGCCAAGCACAGGGTTGATGCCGCCGACCTCAAGCGCGCCATGGCCCAGGTCTCGGTCAAGAGCCATGAGAACGGCGCCAAGAACCCGCGCGCCCATCTGCGCAAGAAAATCAACATCGACACGGTGCTCAACGCGCCCATGGTGGCGGAGCCGCTTGGTCTTTACGATTGCTGCGGGGTCTCTGACGGTGCCGCCTGCGCCATCGTCACCACCCCGGAAATAGCCCGAAGCCTCGGCAAGCAGGACCTGATCTCGGTGAAGGCGCTGCAGCTGTCGGTCTCCAACGGCGTCGAGGCGAGCCACAATTCCTGGGACGGCAGCTATCTCATGACTACCCGCAAGGCGGCCGAAAAGGCCTACCGTGAGGCGGGCGTGGAAAAACCCCGCGATGAGATCTCCATGCTCGAAGTGCATGACTGTTTCTCGGTCACAGAACTGGTCACCATGGAAGACTTGTACCTGTCGCAAGAAGGCCAGGGCTGGCGCGATGTGCTGGACGGGTTCTACAACGCCGATGGCGGCATTCCGTGCCAGATCGACGGCGGTCTCAAATGCTTCGGCCATCCCATCGGCGCCTCGGGCCTGCGCATGCTCTATGAAATGTACACCCAGCTTCTCGGCCGCGCCGGCGACCGCCAGCTAGACGCCCCGCGCCTCGGCCTCACCCACAATCTCGGCGGCTTCCCGCATCAGAACGTGGCAAGTATCTCGATTATCGGCGCCTATGGGAACTGAGCGGTAATGCAGCTCAATCTGTCGGTACTCCTGCGAAGGCAGGAGCCCATTCGCCGGGCTTTACGCCGCATGATCTGCGAGTAGGTTCCCGCCTGCGTTTCAGTGAATTCCAAGTTTGCCTCCCGTTCCCGCTTGCCCATCAAGTTTGACCCATCGCCGGATCTATGATTCAGGTCGCCATGAAGCCGTTGGCGAGCCTCCGCCTGTAGCATATTGTCTTGGCCAAGCGTTGGTTGCCGTCAAAGGGAGAATGCAGTGCTCGACAAGAAACCAGGGGATGCGGAAAGCCACCGCGCGCAGCGGCCGCCGGTGACGATGGACTTCGAAAAGGATGCGCAAGCATTCTCCCGCTATTGGGCGGAAGGCCTGGCCGCTCTTGACCGGATGCCGGCAAAGCCTGGCCGCTCAGCCGACGAACAGACAGCGGCCGAAACCGTATTGGCGGCCGGACGCCGCGCCCGGATGAGATTTCTTGAACGCCACGCGCCTGAGGTCTATCGCAATATAACCGACAACCACACGCGTTTCCTCAGGGTTCATGCGCTGCTCGATGCAGCCCGCCAACTGGTGCCTGGACTTGTTCCAGGCGCAGCGCTGGTCGAGCAGGAAATGAGCCGCCTGCAGAAAGACAAGGACGGCCATGAAATCGACCAGGGGATTTTCCTCAACCACGTGGTTGGTGACGTTGCGGCAGGAACCCATTTTTGCCACGCAGCCCTGTTGCCGACGCAGGAAGCCAAATCTCTGCTCCCCAAACTCATGGCGGAGGGCCGTGTCGACCTTGAAGGTGCCTCGGTCGAACGCAAGGGCGCGATGAGCATTGTTGAAATGCAGAACCCGCGCTTCCTCAATGCGGAAGATGATTCAAACGTCGACACCATTGAAATTGCCGTCGACCTCGCCCTGCTCGATCCTGAGACCGAGATGTGCATCCTGCGCGGCGGTTTTGTGGAACACAGGAAATACACCGGCCAGCGCACCTTCGGCACCGGGATCAACCTGACCAAGCTCTACAACGGCGACGTCACCTGTCTGTGGTACGTCAAACGCGAATGGGGCTTCATCAACAAGATCTACCGCGGGCTGGCGGATCCCGAGATCTCGCCCAACGAGATCACCGGAGAAACCCTGGAGAAGCCCTGGGTCGCCCAGGTCGACAATTTCGCCATTGGCGGGTCGTGCCAGATCCTGCTGGTGTGCGATTACATCGTCGCCGCGGACAATGCCTATATGACCTTGCCGGCCCGCAAGGAAGGCATCATTCCGGGCTTCGCCAACATGCGGCTGTGGCGCTTCATCGGCGACCGGCTGGCGCGCCAGGGCATACAATCCGACCGGCGGTTCGATTGCGACAGTCCGGAGGGACGGCAGATCTGCGACGAGATCGTGCCGCATGACAGGACCGACGAAATGGCCGAGGCGGTTGTCGAACGGTTCTTGAACTCAGGCGCGGTGAGTGCTGCTGCAAACCGGCGGGCCATGCGCATCGGCCAGGAGGACCTCGAACTCTATCGCAGGTATCTCGCCTACTACTGCAAGGCCCAGGCCGAGTGCCACTTCAGCCCGCAGCTGATCTCCAACCTGGAAAAATTCTGGGACGCGCAAAACCGCAGGATTTAGATCGTTTCACCTTCATACGGGCCGAAGTCGACCGAACGGGGACGCCGGGGGCTGAATGGACGCATCGCCGTCAACAGCCGTTGCCGGCTCCGCCAGTTTGGCACCAACCAAGGTTTCGGCATTCGAAGGCTTCGGAACGAGAAACGGCCGGATTGGCACACAACTTTTCTCAACCGGTCTTTGATGCTCACCCAAAAGGGCCGGGCGGCCATAGAGAAACCCCTGACCGTGATCGCACCCGCAGGATCGCAGGATCGCCTCCTGCTCCCGGGTTTCGATGCCTTCGGCCGTAATTGTGATCTTCAAATTGTGGCAGAGCCCCACGATCGTATCGACAATCAACTCGACCATGGGGTTTTGCGAAAGCTGACTGACGAATGATCTATCGATCTTGATCTTGTCGAACGGGAAACTGGCAAGATAGGACAGGCTCGAATACCCGGTCCCAAAGTCGTCCATTACGATCTGGACGCCCAAGTCCTTCAACGCGTGCAGTTGACCTTTCACCTGTTCGGTGTTCGTCATCAGTGTGGTCTCGGTAATTTCAAGCTCGAGGCGGTGTGCCGGCAGGCCAGTGACGGCCAGGGTCTGTGTCACCAGGTCCACGACGTTTCCGGCCTTGAACTGCAACGGCGACAGGTTGACGGCCAGCTTGAGGTTCGGGTCCCAGGTCGCAGCTTCGCGGCATGCGGTTTCCAAAATCCAGCAGCTCAACGGTATGATAAGCCCGGTGCTTTCCGCAATCGGGATAAACGCGTCAGGTTGGACCAAGCCTTTGGTCGGGTGGTTCCAGCGCACCAATGCTTCGCGCCCGCAGATAAGACCGTTGTCGAGGTCGAACTGTGGCTGATAGTGGAGTTCGAACTGGTCACCGCTCATTGCGGTCTTCAAATCATGCTCGAGCTGCATTCGAAGTTGCAAGGCGGTGTCCATGCTACGCTCAAAGAAGCACACCATCTCGCCACCTTCAGCTTTCGAACGATAGAGCGCCAAGTCAGCACATTTGAGCAAAGCTTCAGCACTGTCGCCGTCGCTGGGCGCGATTGCAACACCGATGCTTGCGCTGGCCACGAACTCACGGCCATCGATCTGATAGGGCTCCGCCAGTTGTTCACACAAACGGTTGGCGAACGGCGCAATCATTTCGAGCGATTTCAGCCCGATCAAAGCAACGCCGAATTCATCCCCCCCGAAACGGCACAGCAAATCGGTCTTGCGAGTGGTTTCGTTCAAGCGATTGGAAAATTCCTTCAAAAGCGCATCGCCGGTCGCGTGCCCCATCGTGTCGTTGATCTGCTTGAATTTGTCCATGTCAAGGCACATCAGCGCAACAAAGTCGCGGCCTTCTTCAATCCGGCCGAGGGCGTAGTTCAGATCCCTAATGAAGACTTCACGCTTCGGCAAATCGGTGAGGCCGTCGTGATGGGCGAGATGGACAAGCTTACTGTCAGCCATCCATTGTTCCTTGAGCCGCGACCACACCACATAGATGACGACAAACAGCGCAACCGCAAAAAACCACGCCGCCATCAACGTAATGTTCTGATGAGAGGCATAAAACAGGGCCAGCGCGTTCGACTGATCGACGTAAACCCGCAGACTTCCCATAACCGGCCCGGTATCGGGAAGCGCAATATCCACATGCCTGTACTGACCCAACACGCCGCTGTCTGCAAACAGACTGGTTCCAACACCCATGTGCGCTGACTGGGCATCCGGACCGTCAATACCGTCACCAATTTCTGCAGAAAAAAGCCTGTCTGCAACGCTGAACAGCACTTCCTTGCCCTGACGGTCCAACAATCTATACGCCACGAGCGGGCCGGACAGCAGAACCCGGTCAAGCACCTGTTTGACATCGCCTGGTCCGGCATCTGCTGGAATGTCCGCCAGCGCGGCGTCGACATCGGGACGCACTTTTCGCATCAAATCATTGATGGTGCTTTCCGAGTAAACCCGGAAATTTCC
>JAJFHM010000221.1 GCA_021775625.1 Hyphomicrobiales bacterium
TTCTTCCGTGAGCGTCGGGCGCGGCGCATCGCGGCGGATCAACAGCAGGTCCGAATGGTCCAGCGACAGCTTGAGAAAGCCGTCATATTCTTCCGACAGCATGCGGTGAAGGGCGTGTTGCTCGTTCTGCCGCTGTTTGCCCTGTTCATAAATGAAGACGCCGATGGCAAGCGGCAGACCGAGAATGGTCACGATATAGCTCAGCGCTTCCAGTATCCCGAAGAAAGTCATGACCTATCCCGCAGCTCCAAGTTCCGGTCGAAGCGTAGCTGATTTCGCGGTCCGTATAAACATGAAGCGCCCTATTCGTGCGCCGCCCGCCAGTCACCCGGCTGATCGAAAGACCCCTGCCAGACGCCGCGCCGGGCCTGACGGGCTTCGTCTTCTTCCGGCACATAGACGAGACCGATCCCGTCACCGGCGACAGCGAAGCCGAGCCGGACCATTTCCGCGTTGAGTTCCAGATCGCCCGCCATGCAGCGCGCCAGCAGCCGTTGGTATTTGTCGAATGCGTCGCCCTTGCACTCCACCTTGGCATTCCCGGTCAGGCGCTTGAGGGCCAGTGTCGCATCAAGGCCGCAGGGCCAGTCCTTGCCGCTCTTGTCCTTGCAGGTCTGCCGCGCTTCCGGTGCATCGATGCCGCTCAGGCGGATCTCCACGTCGTCGACCTTAAGAGAATCCCCATCGATCACATGGGCCGTTCCCGACGCGTTTTGCTGCGGCACGAACCACACCACGAGACACAGCGTGATTGCGGCCAGGACGCAGAACAGGAGAAAATCGCCCAGCCGGCCCAACCGCCGCCGCGGCCGCGCAGCCACCCTGAAACCGTTCTTCCAGCGCCGGTATCCCATGGGCCAAGTGTTGCCAGTGATTCGCGCGTGCTGCAACTCAAACGGCGCCGGCATTTGACGCCAAAGACACAGTGGGCCAAGCTAAACGCGCTCAGTGGAGAAGGAAACGAATCCATGGAAACAATCATCGTGCCAGCGGGTGAGGGGCGTGCATTTCATGTTAACGATGGCCAGCAGATGCGCATTACC
Source organism: Hyphomicrobiales bacterium (assembly GCA_021775625.1). Taxonomy (GTDB): domain Bacteria; phylum Pseudomonadota; class Alphaproteobacteria; order Rhizobiales; family JAJFHB01; genus JAJFHM01. The sequence goes on from JAJFHM010000221.1 coordinate 1,044, forward strand.
ACGCCCAAGGGCCAGCAGTCTGCCGACTTCTTCGCATGCCGCGCCGCAGACACTTCTGAGTGGCTGTCGCCGCCGCACACATGGATGCCGACACGGTCACTGCATCCGCGGGTGGGCGACACTTTTCTCAGTCGCCTGCGCCAGCCGATGGCTGATTTTGTCGAGGACGGGGCAGATGGACTGCATGATTTCATAATCGCGCCGTGCGACGCGATCCGGTACCGGCAATTCGGCGCCACCGGACATCACAGAAGCTGTGCGGAAAACCTTGAAATCGCCATGCGCGGCCTGGGCCATGAAATCACCGTGACCCCTCTGGCGGTAAACTTTTTCACCAACACAGTGGTGGAGGACGGCTTCATGTTCAACACGCCGGCAGCACCCGTGGTTCAGCCGGGCGGCTATGTTGTGCTCCAATCCCGCATGGATCTGATCTGCGTGGTGTCCTCCTGCCCTTATGATCTTGATGGCCCCGGCTGGGCAATCAATGCGCCGGGCGGACCGACGGAAATCATCGTCGAACTGCTTTGAACATGAAGCGCTCTAAGGCTGATCATCGGATTGGGCCTCAGGATTCTGTCGATCCGGGGACGGCGACGTATCAAAGGCATTGGCAGATTACCGGCATCGTTGAGTGTTCGGTGATACCTCGATGCGGCTGTCGTTTAAGAGCGCTTTTCAGTAACGGCGCCGACGTTGCGGCGATGCGTTTCTTCGTAGCTCGGATAGTAGTGGATCGATCCGTCGGCAAATTGCGCGGCCGCGAAGTCCTTCAGGTCAAGAGCTGCCAGCGCCGGGTCGCCAGCGCACCGCAACAGCGCCTCCACATACGTCTGCGTGGCCGCAATAAGACTGGGATCGAAGCCGCCTGCCTCGATGACGTCAGGTGCACCATGATTGGGCAGGATTTTCTTGATCGGCCACTCGCTGAGCCGTGCCAGGTCTACGAGATGGGTTGAGAGCCGGTCAGGTTCGGCGACATAGGTGATGGGATCCTCAAGCGTGTCGCCGGCGAGAAGCAGCCCGTGCTTCGGTAGCCATCCAACGTGGCCGTCCCTGCTGTGAATATCGAACGGGTGGATCTCCATGGCGGTCGAACCAACGGTTAGCGCCTGCACGCCGTCAAAAACGGTGTTCGGCATCACCAGTGGGTTGATCGGCGGATCCCCGGTTTCGATTTCCTCGCGACGCGCCTCGAGGAGTTCAGCCGTCGCCCGGCTGGCGATGATCTCGCAATCGGCGAAGATTTCGTTGCCGGCGATGTGATCGTCATGGTGATGGCTCAGGACGACCCGTATATCGCTCACCCCTTCCGCTTCAAGCGTTGAACGGATCTCTCGTGCATGCGCGAGGGAAATATGTGTGTCGAAAACCAGCGCCTCCGTGTGATCATGCACGGCATAGCTGCAGACGCCAAGTGTGAACGCGCCATCATCCAGCCAGTTTGGTTGATCCGAGTGGATGCGTTGCCCGTCTATGCGTCCATCGTAGAACGCAAGGATATTGGGATAAGGGCGCAGCACCCTCATGGTTGATCCGAGTTTGATCGCCATCATTCCTCCTGCGGCAGTGGCGGATGATAGGCCCAACCCTCAAACTTCCGGTGTGCAACCGCAAGGCAACACCGCCGGTCCGGAGCCGGAACATCCATTATGCACCCTTTTGGGATATTTTTGCCGTCTCCCGTCCGCTCGGACTGATGCCGGTGCATCTGGCCGCGGACCCTTTGGTGATTCAGTTCCAGAGTAAGAATCTGGCATGCTCCTGGACCAGTGGTAGGCCGGCCGGCTCAATAGCGTAGGCCAGCCTGCCGCAGGTGGCAAGGAGCTTCAGGGCCCGGTGGTCTGTAGCTAGATCGTTTCCATATGAACATGAAACAATCCAGATGGCGTGGATGAATTAACGGATCCATAACATGATTGCCGCGATTTGGCATTCTGCCAGGAAGGATGCTGTTGTTTTGGCAAACCGTGTTGCAATGGCGCGCCATTTTTTGAGTTTGAGGACGGCGTTTTCGACGAGGTGACGCAGCTTTTAGGGATCTTTGTCATAGTAGCGTTGGTCTTTGCGATGGCTTCTGGGAGGGATCACCGGCTCCGTATCCCGCACTGCGCACCACTCCAGTAAGTCATTGGTATCGTAGGCTTTGTCGGCCATCAGATAGTCTGCCAAAAGACCGTCGATCAAGGCCGCGGCCTGCGTGCAGTCGGCTGTGTTGCCACATGTGACAATCATCTTGACCGGAAGCCCGTGGGCGTCGACTGCCAGATGCAGTTTCGAGTTCAGGCCGCCCCTGGTGCGCGCAAGACTTTGGTTCCGCCTTTTGCGCCGGCGGCATGCGGGTGGGCCTTGATATGGCTGGCGTCAATCATCAACCACTCAAGATCAGGGTCGTCGGCAACAAGCTCAAGCAGTCTCTCCCATACACCACGGTCACGCCAGGTTTTGAACCGCCGCCATGTGGTGTTCCACTTACCATAGTCCGGCGGCAAATCACGCCACGGGCAGCCGGTGCGCAGCTTCCACAAAACAGCATTTAATAACAAACGGTTATCATTGCCCCGGCGGCCCGGGTTTCCCTTCGATCCCAGCAAATATGGCTTCAGCCGCAGCCAAGCCTGGTCGCACAAATCGTGACGGTGCATATCTGACATGGCAAAATCCTCCAAAGCCGGATTGCTATATCAGCGTAAACAAACTCCAAACTCGTCCACACTGTCTAGGCGACGTTGCCGGTCTGTCACAGTTTTACGGTTAACGCATTTCTAACATTCGAATTGTAGTTTGGCCCAAATTGGTCTTGGGGGCATGAGGCTACAACAATGCAATTTCCCCCATTCTTAAACGCCATTCGTCAAAGCATTTCCTGGAAAATCATTCTGCCGATACCGATCTTTGCGGTCATTGCCGTGGCGGCGGTGTGGATGTTCCTGCCGTCCAAGGTCGAAGAGAACGTTCGCGGCGATGCCGTGCAATCGGCGGTCCAGACAGCGAAACAGTTCAAGACCATTCGCGGGTATTACACCAAGAACGTGATTGCGAAGGTCAAGGCCAACGGTTCGATGAAGCCGTCGTTCAACCACAAAACCGAGCCCAACACGGTGCCGTTGCCGGCAACATTGATCCACGATCTGAGCGCGTTGCTGGCGGAGGCTGACACAACCATCAATCTATACAGCGCCTACCCGTTCCCGGTGCGCGGCAATCGTGAGCTCGATACTTTTCAATCGGAAGCATGGGAATTTCTTCAAGCCAATCCCGAAGCCAACTTCGTGCGCCAGGAAACCCGCGATGGGAAACAGATTGTCCGTGTTGCAGTGGCGGATCATATGGTCGCCCAGGGCTGTGTGAATTGTCACAACGCCCATCCTGAATCGCCGAAGACAGACTGGAAGATCGGTGACGTGCGTGGTGTTCTTGAAGTCTCTACCGTCATCGAAAGCCAACTGGCAAAGGGTGCGGCGTTGAGCAAGGGCATCATCATATCAACACTAGTTGGTGCGGTCATCTTGCTGATTGTTTCCATTCTTGCAGTCAAGACGTTGTCCGGTCCATTGACGCGGATGGCGGCTGCGATGAGAGAACTGGCCGACGGCAACAGCGAAATCGAAATTCCGGCACTGCAACGCCTGGACGAAATTGGCCAGATGGCGCAAACCGTTCAGGTGTTCAAGGACAATGCGATCGAAAAGACGCGTCTCGAAGCAGAGCACTTGGAATCCGGAAAGCGGGCCGACGAAGACAAACGTCGTACGCTGGCAGGCATTGTCGATCAGTTTGAGCAAAGCGTCGTTCCGGTTATGGAAACGGTTTTGGGGTCCTCCAGTCAACTGCAATCCACGGCCAATGCCATGACTCAATCGGTGGATCGGACCACGGGTCTTGCTGCCACTGCGGCCACCTCAACGGAGACGGCCAATCAAAGTGTGATCACCGTGTCGAGCGCATCGGAGGAGCTTGCAAGCTCGATCGAGGAAATCAGCCGCCAGGTGGCCCAGTCTGCAGGCATTGCCGACGACGCGACCAGCCAGGCTGAGGAGACCAACCGTCAGATTGGTGATCTCGTCCAGGCCGCAGACAAGGTCGGGCAGGTGGTTGGACTGATCTCCGACATTGCAGAACAAACCAATCTGCTGGCCCTTAATGCGACGATTGAGGCGGCGCGCGCCGGCGATGCGGGCAAGGGCTTTGCGGTGGTCGCAAGTGAAGTCAAGAATTTGGCCAATCAGACTGCAAAAGCGACTGAAGACATCACTGTGCAGATCGAGAGCATACAACTTGAGACGACCGGAGCTGCGACCGCGATCGAAAAAATCGCAACGACCATCGGCAAGATCCATGAAATTACCGGCGCAGTTGCTGCAGCCGTCGAGGAACAAGGCGCGGCCACAAACGAAATCGCGCAAAGTGTAGCTCAGGCGGCCACTGGCACGCAGGAAGCTTCCGGCGCGGTGACGGGCATCTCGGAGGCCGCGTCAGAAACCGGTCAGTCGGCGAGCGAAGTCGTGTCCGCGGCCAACGAACTACAGGGTCAATCCGAGTCCTTGAAGTCACAGGTTCAGGAGTTTCTGACCCAGGTTCGTTCTGCTTGAGACAACTGCGCCGGAAACTTTCAGGCGTCTTCGTTTTGCCAGCGTGAGGCGGCATCATCGTCGCTGTCGCGCGCGGCAACCCAGCTTTCGCCTTCCTGGCTGCTTTCCAGCTTCCAGAACGGCGCCTTGGTCTTGAGCCAGTCCATCAGGAACTGACAGGCATCAAACGCATCCTGACGGTGTGCCGACGCCGTGATCACCAGGACGATATCGTCGCCCGGCTCCAGCCGCCCATAGCGGTGGATGATCAACGCGGCTTCGAGCGGCCAGCGTTGGCGCGCTTCCTGCTCGACCTCCTCGAGCGCCTTTTCGGTCATGCCCGGATAATGCTCCAGCGTCATGGCGGACACCGCCGCACCACCGGACAGTTCGCGGACCGTGCCGACGAAACACGCAATCCCGCCGATGGCGGTGTTGCCCGCCTTCAGCGCGTCGATTTCGCGCCCAATGTCGAATGTTTCCGTTTGTACCCGGATCATGGTGCTCTCTCGCCGGTCCTGTCCGTCACCGTGAGCATACACAATTTTCCGAATGTGCGCTGCGCACCGCGGAAATCGTGGTCCCGAAGCCCGACGCGGTCAGATGATGTTTCGCATAGGCGCCCTGAAGATAGATCATCGCCTCGATGTATGAGAGCGCTGAGCCAAGGGACGCGCGCCGGGCATGCAGCGGGCTGCGCCGATCCGCTCCGATTGTACCGATCTGTGCCTTGATGTCCCTCAGCTTTGCTGTGTGATCGAGGATTGCGTCAGGGGTTGCATCGGCATCGAGGATCTTTGTCCACAAGGATCGGGCCGCAGCAAGGCCAAGGGCCAGTTGACCCGCTTGCTCTTTCAACTTTGGCTTCGTCTCTCCGTCGGATACGTCCAGCGGCTGTGCGAACAGGGCTTCGGACGCCCCCTGTTCCCAGTCAGCGATTTGGGCTGCCCGTTCAAGCATCTCCGAGATGCCGGTTGACGCTTCGCGAAGGCCATCCAGACGTCCGTCAAAAAAATCCATGTAACCGGCAGCCCCGGCGCACAGGGCGGGGCCAGGGGGTTGCGCTGCGTAGAGCCCGAGCTCGAGTGCGACACGCGTGAGTTCGGCGCTCTGCGCCAGTTGCTTCAGCTTGGGGTCGAGGCCACGGTAGCGCACCAGGGTATTTGCCCGGGCGATTATTGTGCGTCCAGCCGTGCCGGTCCTGGTCTTGCCCGGGCGGAAGGTCCACCGCCCCGGCAATTGCCGCCATCCTGCGAGCGCCGATTTCAACAAGCCTTTCAGGTTTTGCGCATGGGTTGAATTGATGCCGGCAAGTGCGGCGTGATAAGCGCCGGCACAGTTCCGCATTTGCCACCACAAATCGATCTGTGGTGCGGGTGGCGGAGCCGCATTCAGTGCGGCCGTCACCGTCAGGCGTCCGTCTATGAGCCGCTGTGCCGGATCAGCGCCTGCCGGCGAAAAATTGATCTTCAGCACGAACGGCAACACCGCGCCGGACTTCAGCTGCCGTACCCGGCCCAGCAAGCCGTCATCCTTTGCCTGCCAGGCGATCGCCTTGTCCTTGACGGTTTCGATGTTACCTCCGTCACTGCTGATGGTGATGGTGACCGGGCCCACGGCATGGGACGCCGGGTTGCGCAACACCATACGGACTTCCGCCTGATCGCCCTGGTAGACTGTGGTGGCCGGCAGACCGTCCTGCAGTTCCAGTTTCAAAGCGCCATCGTCTTCCGCAGCGACAGGTGCGGGTGACCATGCAAGAAGAGAGACGAACGCCCACACGACCATGAGTTTTATGACATTGTCGGTCGGCAATTTCCTGGCATATTCCGATGTCATGAGCCGCCTTGGCTTTTATGGTACTCAACAGGCTCTGGCCCGCCCGCCGCGGCACAAAATCGGGTTCCGCAATTGCTGTCAAGCCGAAGCGCACAATTGCGCGCGCGGCCTCAGCTCCTCGGCGGTCGAAACAGATAAACGATAATCCACACCGGAATGATGATGATGGAGCCGAGCAGAATGTTTGGCATGGCCCATGTCATACCGCGGTTGAGCCAGGTCAGGATCTCATCCGGCGTGAGGCCGAGATCTATCAGGACCTGCTCTGCGGTGACATTGAGGCTCGAAAGCACAACGCCCACAAGCAGAGACGCAATTGCAATTTTGAACACAGTTGCGACAGAGCGGTAGAGCATTTGGTGCCGGCCATCCGGGCATATCGAGTCAGTACGCCGCAATGTTACCGCAAAAACGCCATCATTCCCAATCCGCGAATCATGATCCTGTGCGTTGAAATCACGTACCACTGTCCCCAATTAAGGATTTCCGTAAACTGTAAAGCGAACAAGCGCCGGAACCGGAGAGTGGAACACATCATCTTGCTGTCGCACAGCAACTGTAGCAATTGACCGAGCCCTAATCTGCGCCGGGGCTTTGGGTAAGGAGGCCACGATGCGCACGTTGATATTGAGTTACATTCTAGTCCTTGGCCTTGCGTTTGCTGGTTCCGGTCAGACCGCACAGGCCCGCGGCGGGTATGCCGCCTGGCTGAAACACGGTGACGCTTATCGTGTCTCCGGTGCGTTTGCGGGGTATGATGGTTCCATACAGGTTCAGGTGAAGTGGCGCGGCAGCCGGTTTGTCGTCAACACCCCGCTTGGCACATTCCCTCTCCAGCGCGCCGGCAACGGCGTCAAGTTTCGCGTCAAGTTTGAAAAATCCTGGGCAACGGTGACCTGGGTCAACACCCGCGCAATTGTCCTGTGGAAAGGCCAGCGCGGTTCGGCCCGTGTTGCCAAGATCGACAGCAGGCGGGTCATCCAGACCCGGGGAAACACCTTGAAATAGGGTCCGTGCCGCAACTGGACGCGGGGCAAAATTTGCGCCCCGCCACGGCGCTCATGTATGATTGCTGCTGGAAGGTGAGCGTATATGGCACAATCAATCCGGCATGCTGTTTACTGCGGCATCGCGCTGGCGGGCGTGGTGCTCGGTGCGCCACCCGCAACGGCCGGCGATGCGGTCGAGCAATGTCTGCAACGCAGTGGGACCCCTGACGTCACCATCTGTGAAAATGCCGTCGAGCGAAATCCGGAGAATCTCGAACTGCGGAGAGCCCTGGCCCATGCCTATGTGGAGATCGGAGATTTCGCGTCCGCGGTAAACGTCTATGAAGTGATTGCTGCAGACCGCCCTAACGACCCTCAGGCGCTCTATGATCTGGGTGGCTCGCTTGGATTTATTCGCAGGTATCACGAAGCGGCGGACGTGCTGGAACGGCTGGCCAGAATCGAGCCGGACAAAGTCGAAACCTACCGCTCCCTGGCGATCGTGTACGAAAAGCTCGACCAGCCGCAACGGGTGCTCTCGGTAACCCGGACCGCGGCAGAACTCGGTGATCCTGTCGCCATGTTCGACATGTTTCTCTATTTGCGCGACGGGATCGGCGCGCCGTCAGACAACAGCGGCGCGATCGGTTGGGCCGAGCAGGCCGCGCAGGCCGGCCATATGCGGGCCAGCAAGACACTTGTTGATATTTTCCTCCAGGGCCAGCTGGAACAGGCGGTTGACGAGACCCGCGCCATCAAATGGGCGCGCCATCTTCATGAACTGCGACAGCAGCAGTGAAAACCCGGTCAAATGAACCGGTATGATCGAAAAATGCTCTAATCAGTTCCCAAACCCTGCAGGACGTTGTCCAGCAATCCACCGCCATCATCGGTATCGCTTGGTTTCAAAACGTCCTTCAGCGTCTTTTGCAATCCATCGCCGAGGTTCTCAACCGCCTCCGTGCCACCGCCGAGGATCTGGTCGGTCTTGAGGCCGAGCTTGCCCGGGTCGATGTTGCCGATGCCCTTGAGCTGTTTCAGCGCTTCCGCCGGATTATCGAGAATGCCGGCGATGTCCGGATAGATTTTCGGTTTGCTCCATGGTCCCTTGATCTTTATGGGAACGTTGAAACCGGCGAGATCGGCAGCACCGCCTTGCCCTTTGAGCGAGGCCACGAGTTTCGGATCGACCGTGTAGTCGAGCCATTGATTGGGCATTTGAACGACACCGGCGCCGGTCAGTCGGACCAGCGGCCCAAGCATTTTCAGGTCGCTGTTCACCGCAACCCCGTTGGTCACTTTGTAAGATGCGGACAAGGATGCAAAATCGGTTTTCTGCGCTTCTGATCGTGACCATCCGCTGAGAATGTTGGTGCCGAGGCCACGCATCATCTGAGCGATGTTGATGCCCCGAAGGGCGCCATCCTCAAACAACACCTGAATGTCTCCGTTGAGATTTTGTACCAGCTGCTTCTGCGACGCGCCGGTCGCCCGCAGGATTGCGGTCAGCTTCGAGGTGCCTTCGATCCACTCAAATCCGGCGAAGTCCCGCAACAGGGGCAGGGCGGAAATGCCCTGACTGGCAAACTTTGTGACGATCGTCGGCGTGCCCGCCTTGTCATCGAGCGTCAGCGTGCCGCGTGCCAACCCGTTATAGAGGCTGAGCTTGTCGAGGTTGGCGTTGAGCTGACCATCCTTGATGGTAACAGCGAGCTCGGAATTGTTGACCGTTACCTTTTTATAGAGGATGCGCGAGGCCGCCATGCGCAGGTCGGCGTCAACCGCTTTCAGGCCGGAAAAGTTCATCGGCTCTTCCGACCATCCGGATTGCGAAGCTTTGGAACTTTTGCCGGCGCTCTCGGCGATATATTTATTGAGATCGATCTGATCCACACCAAGGCTTGCTGTAATGAGCGGCCGCACGCCTGTGGTCTGGATGGTCATGTTGCCTTGCGCACGCATGCCGTCGAGGCCGATCTTGGCGTCTTTCAGGGTAATTTCCCCGGCCCCGATTTTCACTGTCGCCGCGGCGCTGAAGTCATTGAGCCCCTGGCCGGGCGCAAGCGGATTTCCGGCCCAGGCGGCCAGATTGCGCAGCGAAGGAGTTTTAACGTCGATCGCGCCACCGAGACCGAACCCGTTGAGCAACGTAATGATGCCGTCAAAACTGCTGGTAAGGTGGGTCGACGCGAGCTTCAGTTTTATGTTTGCCTGCTTGTCGGTGTTGAGTTTTCTGATCGAGCCCAGGGTGGTCGCGATTTCGACCTTCTCACCCTGCCAGACCAATGAGCCCGACAGATTAAGGTCGCCGCCGATATCCGGCAGGGACAGCGCAACATTCATCTGCGAGGCTTCGAACGCGGTGCCGGCGGTTTCATCGAGATAGCGCACGATGCCATCGACAATGCGGATGTCGTCGAGGCTGAGAGCACCGATGTCGGTGTCGCCCGACGCCGACGGGTCGGTGGGTGTATCGCCATCGTCACTTGGTGCACCGAAATCCCAGTTGCTCTTGCCGTTGACGTCGGTCAGCAAATTGACACGCGGGTTGACCAGCTCGAACGTCTTGACCTGGATGTTGCCCCGAAGCAGCGGCATCAATTGCAGGTTGAGGCGCAGTTTGCCGGTCGTCAGCATGATGCCTTTCGGCATATCCGGCGGGTTCGACAGGGAGACGTCCTGCATCGAGACGGCGATGTTGGGATAAAAGGAAAACGAAATGTCGCCGCCAAGCGACAGGTCGCGCCCGGTCTTTTCTTTGGTGAGCTTGACGACCTGATCTGCAATGACGTCGGGCGGCACCACAAAGGGGATGGCCACCACAGCCAGAACCAGAATGACGATCAAAATGAGAAGATAGCGTAGCGCTCGCATGACAATTCCCGAAAATTCAGGCCTTTGATTCGTGAGTCAGAACCAGTCGTGCAAGTCTATCATTTCTGACCGGGAGTATTGCGGAATATTGCAATGCGCGCTTCACTCCCGCGCCGTGTGCTGTTAGACGCGTCATTATCGCCGAACGGCAAGGCCCTCCCGCCGCATGTTGAACATCGTGCTTTATGTGCTTGTTGTCCTGATCTGGGGGTCGAGCTGGCTTGCGATCAAATTCCAGATCGGCGTGGTGCCGCCTGAGGCCTCGCTGGTATACCGCTTCGTTATTTCGGCCGTTGCCATGTTCGGATGGGTGGTGATCCTGCGCCTTCCGTTGCGGTTCTCCGCGCGCGATCACCTGTTCATCGCGCTTCAGGGCGCGCTGATCTTCTGCATCAACTATTTCCTCTTCTACCACGCTGCAGCTTCTCTTTCGACCGGCCTGATCGCTGTGGTGATGTCGACCGCATCGATCATGACCATGCTGGCCAGTGCAGTGATACTGCGCCGTGCACCGTCGCTCCGTATGCTCTGCGGGGCAGGACTGGGCGCCGCGGGGATCGGTCTCGTGTTCTGGCCGGACCTGGCAGGCTTCCTGAGCGGCAAGGCCGGTCTGACGGGTCTGTTCCTGTCCATCGCGGGCACTGCCAGCTTCTCGCTTGGTGGCATGGTTGCGGCCCGCAATCAGGCATCCGGCCTGTCGGTCCGGGGCGGCACCACATGGGCCATGGCATACGGCGTTGCGCTAATGGGCGTTTACTCCGTGTTCAACCAGACTGAGTTCACCTTCGATCCGCATCCGCTCTATGTCGGATCATTGCTGTATCTGTCCCTGCTGGGGACCGTGGTTGGATTTGCCTGCTACTTTGCATTGCTGGCGCGCATCGGCGCGGAGCGCTCCGCCTATACCACCGTCCTGTTTCCGGTCGTCGCGCTTACACTGTCGACTTTTTTTGAAGGATATCACTGGTCTGTACTGGGGGTTCTTGGCGTGATGCTCACGCTTCTCGGTAACATGTTGGTGCTGACACCGCAGCGTGATGAAGCGTGAGGCGCTCAGGCCGTCTTCGCGGCGCTGGCTTCGCCGCTGATCCACTTTTCGATCTTCTCGGTCAGGCGGTTCGGAGAAACCGGTTTTGACAGATAGTCATCCATGCCGGCTTCGATGCACTTCTCCATGTCACCTTCGATGGCATGCGCCGTGACGCCGATGACCGGAGTGCGGCCGCCAGCCTCAGCCTCGCGCTGGCGAATTTCCGCAGTGGCCTCCAGCCCGTTCAGGATCGGCATCGAAACATCCATGCAGATCACGCGGGGCCGGTGGATCGCATGCATCTCGACCGCCTCTTCACCATTGTTGGCAATGCGATAGGTGAAGCCTGCACCTTTGAGTATCTCGCTGAAGACAATCTGGTTGACTTCGTTGTCTTCCGCCACCAGCACATCGATGCCGTTGTTCGCCACGGCCGGGGCCGCATCGGTTGCCGGCGTTTCGCCCGGCGTTTGCCGGGCGGGTGGACCGACGCGAATTGTTGGCGCGCCGGAGACCTGTTGAGGGGCGCCGGGCATCGGTGTCGGGGCTGGATCGGCTTTTGCCTGCGGCATGACGCGAACCCTGGGTTCGGGCCGGGTTGCCGCGTTCGTATTCAGCGCAGGGTTTGCATCTGCGCTTTTGCGAATGACCGTCTGGATTGTGCCTTTCGCGCGCAGCGGTTCGCCGGCCGTGTCCGGTGCGCGCGAAGCACCAGGTTCGGTGTTCTCGGAGCGCTGATGCAAGACCCCGATAATTGTGTCAAACAACAACGATGAACGCGCCGGTTTGACCAGATGCCCCGCAACCCCGAGTGAGGAAAATGTCTGGCCTTCTTCCGTCAGGTCCACCGAAGTCAGCATGATCACCGGAATGTCTTTGAGCCTGCTGTCGGCCTGCATCGCAACCGCCACATCCTCGCCGCTCATATGCGGCATCTGGTAATCGAGAATGAGGGCGTCGAAGACTATGTCCTGGTCAGCGGCGAACCGCATCACAGCGAGGGCTTCAGGCCCGCTCGACGTGGCGACGCTCTCAAGTTGCCAGGCTTGCATCTGCTCGATCAGGATCGAGCGGTTCACCTCGTTGTCGTCGACGATCAGAATGCGGGCTCCGGTAACATCCAGCGGTGCACGCTGCCTTTTGCGGGTCTCGCCATGCACCGGCAAAGGGATAGTGAACCAGAACACCGAACCTGCGGTCTCCCCGGGTTCAACCCCGATTTCGCCGTCCATAAGTTTGACCAGCGCCGAGGCGATTGCCAGTCCCAGGCCCGTGCCCTCGTGTTCGCGGGTTGCCGAGCCGTCCACTTGCGAGAATTTCTCGAAGATCTTATCGCGTTTTTCTTTCGGAATGCCGATCCCGGTGTCTTCGATACGGAAGGAAAGCGCGGTGTTTCCTTCAGTATCGGTCTCACCGTTCACATTGATGAACACGTGGCCTTGCGCCGTGAACTTCACGGCATTGCCGACAAGGTTGGTGATGATCTGGCGCAATCTGCCGACATCGCCAACGAACATGCCCGGCAGTTCGGGGTCAACGCGAACCGCGAGCTCCAAATCTTTCTCGGCCGCTCCGGAGGAGATCAAAATCGCCACCTGATCGATCGCGTCGCGCAGTTCGAAGGGGGCGACGTCCAGCGCCATCTGCCCGGCGTCGACTTTCGAGAAGTCGAGAATATCGTTGATGATGGTGAGGAGGGACCCGCCGGATTTGACGATCGTTTCGGCGAAGGTTTTCTGCTTCGCGTCCAGGTCGGTCCTGAGTAAAAGTTCGGCCATGCCCATCACGCCGTTCATCGGCGTGCGGATTTCGTGGCTCATGTTTGCCAGGAATTCCGATTTGGCGCGCGCAGCTGCTTCCGCCGCCTTTTTGTCCTGAACTGTCAGCCAGTGATCGGTGACGTCGAGAATGTAGCCTACCAGATGGGTGATTACACCGTTCTGGTCGAAGACACTTTGCGTGTATTCCGAAACATGACGCGCCACGCCGGACTTGTTCACGATCCGGTAGTTCATGTTGACGATTTCAGTATTGTTGTTGGCTTTCCAGTGCTCTTCTTCCGCCTCGATCCGGGCCAGATCATCCTGGTGGATAAGATCGGCGTAATTTTTGTCGCCGCTCAGGAAATCCTGATCCGGCCAGCCGGTCAGCGCCTCGATGTTCCGGGTGACCTTGACGACCGGCCATTCGCCGGTGATGTTTTCCCACATGAAAACGCATACGGGGCCGTCGTCGAAGACCTCGCTCCACACGGAATTATCAAAGCCGTCTTTCATGTGCCTGCCCTACGCCACTGAGCGATGCCGGTTGCAAAACTGTTCCGCTCCGAACCACCGCCAACGCAGCAATCAAACCGAAATTGCGGATTTCGGACAGGTCTACACGGCAAGCGTGTAAGTATGGTTAACAATGGGTGTATAAAACAGGCTGCAAACAGGGACAGCGCACGAAGATTGCGGGATCATTCAGCGTCTGACAGGGCCCGGGCCACATCAAGCAGCACGTTGGCTCCGGCGATGAGATCCGCCTCGTGTGTGTGTTCGCGCGGATTGTGACTGATGCCGTCCGTGCTGGGCACGAAAATCATGGCGGACGGGCAGATCCGCGCCATCATCTGGGCGTCGTGACCGGCGCCCGAAGTCATGCGGCGGCAGGTGAGATTTCGCTCCGTCGCGGAAGCTTCGATCAATGTGGCAAGATTTTCGTCGAACTCAACCGGCTCGAATCTGGCGAGCCGCTCTGATGACACAGACACACGGTCACTTTCACCCAGCTCATCCAGAAAATCCCGAAGTGCGGCTTCCGCGGTCCTGAGGCGGTCTTCATCGGGGTCCCTGAGATCGACTGTGAAGATCGCCCGTGACGGGATAACGTTGATGACATCAGGCTCGAACTGCATGGTTCCCACGGTTGCGACGGTGGCTGCGTTCGGCGCGGTGACATAGTCACGCAAAAAGGTAACCACGCGTGCCGCCGCCAGGCCGGCGTCGCGCCGCATGCCGGTCGGGGTCGTGCCCGCATGGTTTGCATCGCCGTCAATGACGACACGCTGCCATGAAATGCCTTGCAGGTTTTCAACCGCTCCGATGGCGATGCCTTCGGCCTCAAGCACCGGTCCCTGCTCCACATGAAGCTCCAGGAAGGCGCGCGGTGTGATGGCGCCCGGCTGCATCGATCCGGCATACCCGATGCGCCGCAGCTCATCGCCCAGAATGCTGCCGTCCGTACCTTCTGTGCTGAGGGCTTCTTCCAGAGCCAGGCCGCCCGCATAAACCAGCGATCCCATCATGTCCGGCGCATAGCGCGCGCCTTCCTCATTGGTGAACGCCGCGATGATGATAGGGCAGTGTGGTTCCAGCCCCGCAGCCTGCAGCGTTTCCATGACGGCGAGGCCGGAAAGCACACCGGTGCAGCCGTCATAGATCCCCGCATTGACGACCGTATCGATGTGCGAACCGATCATCACCGCAGCGGCGTCGATCTCTGGCATCCAGGTGCCGAAGATGTTGCCGATGGCATCGACGGAGATCTTGAGTCCGGCGTCTTTCATCCACCTCACCAGACAATCGCGGCCGGCTTTGTCCTGCTCCGTGAGGGCAAGCCGCGACAGACCCCCGGCCTCGTCGCGGCCGATGGCGCCCAGTTCACGCAGGCGCTGCATGAGTGTCGCGCCGTCAATTGCCAGGGCAGGGGGGGTGAGTCGGCTCACAAATTCTCTCCGGTTGTCGGGAGGCCCGGAGACTACGCGGCTTCGGTGAAAAAAACCAACGGCCGAAACGGTGAGTGCGTGTCGGCGGATTTGCTTTGCTGCTCAACTGCCGCGTAACCCGCTGCACCGGAGGGGGTGGTCGCAAGCCCGGTTCCATCGAGATATGCGCAGGCGGCCGCCACGTCGTCTTCGGATACGGTCACGTACTCCACATCGCACCGTTCCAGAACCGCGTGGGCGATGATGGAAGGTTCCTTGCAGTCGAGCCGTCCCATGCTGGAGACCGGGCCATCGGCGCGAACCGGCTTCCCGGCGCGGTGACTTTCCCGGAGGCAGGGTGCCGCTTCGGGTTCCACAATAATGATCTCCGGCTGCACCGGCCAGTTGAGCCGGATCATATGCGAAACGGCGGCAGCGAGACCACCGACGCCGGCCTGCAGAAACACATGGGTGGGCCAAGTGCAGCTTTCGTCAAAAGCCACGCGGAGTTCCTCGGCGATCACCGTATAGCCTTCCATGACGAGCGCTGGCGGATGTGTGTATCCGGGCCAGGAGCCATCGGCGAGGAGGACTGCTCCCGTGGTATCGGCATCGGCGCTTGCCGCCGCAAGGGCGTCTTCATAGACCTCGCCGGAGCGGACCACCATGGCGTTCTTGGCGCGCAGCCGTTCAGCAAAGCTCTCCGGAACGGTGCCGGCGAGATGAATGCGGGCCGTGGCGCCAAATGTCCCCGCGCCGGCCGCGACAGCCAATCCATGATTGCCGGCACTGGCACACACGAATGTAATTGACCCGGCCAATGCCCGAACCTCGGGCGTGAGAAAATCCTCCGGCTCAAGCATGCGGCCGGTGGCTTCCTGCCAGTGTTCCGCGATGAGCCTTGCGACCGCATAAACGCCCCCGAGCGCCTTGAAGGCGCCCAGCCCCATACGGTCACGCTCGTCCTTCACGAGAATGACATGGCCTGACCGGCCCGGGATTTCCAGCAAGGGTGTCGCCCGATAGACGGGGCAAGCCCGCAACAGGTTCCGGGGCACCTCAGGGTCTGGCTGGAAAACCGGGATCGAGTGTTCCGTTTGCATCTTCATACCCATTCGAATAGCACGCAGTTGTGAGGTGAATAGATCGAACTTAGCAGAAATATGAGAAATAGTTCCACCATAGAGAAAATAGTGTAGGTTTTTGGCCATGACCACAGATCTGGACAAGCCTGACCGCATCCTGCTTGCCCGCCTGCAGGACGACGCCACTCTGGGCCTTGACCGGTTGTCCGACATGTGTGGTCTGTCTGTCGCCTCCGTACAGCGTCGCTTGAAGCGGTTGCGTGAGACCGGGGCGATCCGCCATGAAGTCGCGGTGCTCGACCCTGTCGCGGTGGGCCAGGCCATGACCTTCATCGTTATGGTGGAACTGGAGCACGAGAGGTTGGACCAGCTTGAGGCGTTCTCCCGGATGGCGAAGGCGGAACCGCATGTACAGCAATGTTACTATGTTACCGGCGAGGCGGATTTCACCCTTGTCTGTACGGCGCGTGACATGGCGGATTTCGAAGCACTCACCCACCGTCTGTTTTTCGGCAACACGAATGTCCGGCGGTTCCGGACAAGCGTGGTCATGACCAGCACAAAAACCGGACAGTCGGTTCCGGTCCGCGAGGACTAGGACGTGGGCCGAAGCGGATCGGGCTACTTCGGCTTCTCTTTGTCGTCAGTCCGCCGTGTGGGCGACTTGTGCTCTAGCTGGCAATACAGGTCGAATAGTAGACCACTCAAAGTCAGTCAGCTCATCGCGCGTGATGCAAAGCGCCTGCGAGTTTGAATCACAATCGTGGTGTGACCGGTAATACCGGTCTGAATGTCCGATGTAGGGGACCGAAACGGAAGTGCCGCACTTGGTTCAAGAAGGGGATTTTTGATCCTCTCCAGACGTCGTACGTGACTGGTTCAGCGGATGGCCTGAGCGGCTCGGATCGTGTAACCTTGCCAACACTTCATATCTCTTTGAGGCAAACATGACCCGCGACATCGGCCAATGGCTGGAGAATCTCGGGCTCGGCAAATATGAGGACGTGTTTGTCGAGAACGAGATCGATCTGGATGCTTTACCGCACGTCGGAGAAGAGGATTTGAAGGGCATCGGGATTGCATTGGGAGCCCGACGCAAGTTGCTCGCGGCGATTGCCAAGCATAAAGCCGAAACTGAACTGGTGGCAGAGCAAGTGGCTACCACCGATCGTGTTGCCGGTGGCGAAGCCGAACGTCGCCATCTCACAGTGATGTTTTGCGATCTGGCCGGATCCACGGCTCTCTCCGAACGGCTCGATCCCGAAGACCTTCGCGATGTCCTGCTCGCCTATCAACAGATCTGCTCGGAGATCATAGGGCGTTACGACGGCCACATTGCCAAATATATCGGCGACGGTCTTCTGGTTTACTTCGGTTATCCGCAGGCCCATGAAGACGACGCACGGCGCGCGGTACGCGCCGCTCTCAAGATTGTATCCGGTGTTGCGGGTCTCGCCGAGCAGATCGGTCCGCTGCGGAACATCGACCTGGCTGTACATCTCGGCATCCACACCGGTTTAGTCGTGGCGGGGGAAATGGGCGCTGGCGTCACTCGCGAGGAGATGGCGATCGTCGGGGAGACGCCCAACATTGCTGCCCGACTGGAAGGGCTGGCCGAAGCGGGCAGCGTGCTGATTAGCGAGAGTACGCACAACCTGATCGACGGCCTGTTCGTGTGTGAGGCCCTTGGACCACAGACTTTGAAAGGCATCTCCGAACCCGTCGGCGTTTACCAGGTACAGGCTGAAACCGAAGCGCGCAGCCGATTCGAGGCGACACGTCGAACCGGTTTCACACCATTGGTGGGCCGTGAGCATGAAATTGGATTATTGTTGGACCGGTGGCGACAGGCCAAGGAAGGAGACGGCCAGGTTGTGTTTCTTTCAGGTGAAGCGGGCATCGGCAAGTCGCGGATTGCGGAAACACTGTTGGAAAGCAGTGCCGCAGATAATTCTGTCAGACTCCGCTACCAGTGCTCACCCCACTACATAAACACGCCATTGTATCCGGTCATCGAACAGCTTGAGGGTGCTGCACGGTTCGAGGCCGAGGACGCAAGCGAGACCAAGCTCGACAAGCTCGAGGCCTTGCTGCAACTGGGAGCAGCAGATGCCGGGAACCTAGCGGCGCTCTTCGCATCTCTCCTGTCTATTTCAATCGAGGGTCGGCACGCGCTGCTTGAGATGACGCCTGTGCGGCAGAAGGAGCAGACGCTGGAGGCCCTCGTCGCGCGGTTGGAAGGTCTGAGCCGTCAACAGCCTGTGTTGCTGATCTTTGAGGACATTCATTGGGCTGATCCAACATCGTTGGAATTGCTGGATCTCACCATAGATCGTGCACAAAATATTCCGGTTCTTCTCATACTGACTTATCGGCCTGAGTTTGTACCGCCGTGGAGCGGTTATACTCATGTGACATCGCTTACTTTGAACCGCTTCACCCGCAGTCTCGCGAGCGCAATGATAGACAAAGTTACGGATGGAAAGCCGTTGCCCGATGATGTGCTCGAGCAAATCATCGAGAAGACCGACGGGGTGCCGCTCTTCGTCGAAGAGCTGACCAAGACGATCCTCGAGTCCGGACAGATGACCGGGGCTGGTATCCCCGCGACCTTGCACGATTCGCTGATGGCACGCCTTGACCGGCTCGGTGCGGTGAAGGAGGTTGCGCAGACGGCTTCCGTCATCGGGCGGGAGTTCGGCTTCGACCTTCTGGCGACGGTCTCTCCGCTGAGTGTTGCAGCGTTGCACGATGCGCTCAATCAGCTTGTCGACGCTGAGCTCGTGTTTCGCCGAACACGAAGCCAGGAAAAGGCATACATTTTCAAACACGCGCTGGTGCGGGACGCGGCCTATCAGAGCCTGCTGAAGAGCACGCGTCGACAGTTGCACCGGCATATCGCGGAGGCGTTGGAGTCGCGCTTTCCCGAAACCGCGGAAGCCCAACCTGAATTGCTTGCCAATCATTTCACCGAGGCCGGCGATGCAATGGCAGCGGTCAGGTATTGGCTCCAAGCGGGCCGCATAGCCGCCAAGCGGGCGGCAAATCAGGAGGCGATTGGACATCTCACCGCGGGACTCTCGGTTTTGTCGGAATTGCCGGAGTCGACAGCACGGTCGCGGCACGAACTCGACTTTCGGTTGGAGCTTTGCGGTCCTTATCTGACAACAAAGGGTTGGGGTGGAGAGGAAACAGCTGAAACATATTCCAGGGCGCGAGAACTGTGCACGTTGCTGGGTGAAACCGAGCAACTACCCCCTGTGTTATATGGCGAGTACATGCGCGAACTGTCCAGTGGACGCTTGCGAGCCGCGCAGGAAACGGCTGCGGAACTGCTAAAATTCGGCGAACAACACCATGATTCCGATGCCATTTTGCAGGGCCATCGGATCGTTGGCTGGTGCGCTTTGTATCTTGGCGAGTTCTCTCATTCTCAAGCCCACATCGACAAGGCGTTGAGACTGTACAATTCGGAGCGACATGGCGGGCTTAAACTTCGCTACGCTCACGACACGCGGGTCGCCACGCTAGGCGCGCTTGCCATTCTGCAATGCATCTTCGGGCACCTAGATCAGGCCGGCACCACAATGAAAGCCGCGATCGACTTTGCGCGCAGCATCGACCATGCGCCCAGCCTTGCGTACGCGCTGGTGTTCGCGGGAGCCCTCCCGGCTGCTCTGCAAGATGACCCCCGGCAAGCTGCCGAATTCGCAGAGGAGGTTCTTCACCTATCCGACCGTTTGGACAGCGCGCTCTGGCTGGGGTACGGACGCGTGTTGGCGGGCTGGAGTGCAGGCAAACTGAAGCCACACGAAGACGGCGTTGAACTGGTCCTTCAAGGGCTGGGGAATCTCGAAGCATCGGCGCCCAACCCCTGGAAACCCTTATTCCTCACGTTGCTGGCAGAGGCCTATGTCGCCCGCGGCGAAACGGACCAGGCGGTGCATGTGCTGGAAAATGCCCTGCAACTCATCGAGCGTACGCACGAGCAGATGTGGGAAGCGGGCGTTCACATCGTCTTGGGCAAAACACTGCTCGCCCAAGATGATCAAAACCCGCAAAAAGGAGAGGCCAGCTTGCAAAGAGCCATCCGGGCAGCGGGGCGCCAGGGAGCAAAATATCTCGAACTGCGCGCTGCCACGTCAATTGCTCGCCTCTGGCAGAGTCAAGGCAAGCAGCAAGATGCTCGAGATCTTCTCACACCAATTTACGGCTGGTTCACGGAGGGATTTGACACGGCCGATTTGAAAGAGGCCAAAGCAGTCTTGGAAACATTATCCTAGGGCCACGCCGACGCTACAACTGTGATACTCAACAGGCGTCAGCTCATCACTCAGCGCGGAAAGGTCACCGCTTCGATCCGGTTGCCGTCCAGGTCCTTGATGAAGGCGCCGAAATAGGTGGTCACTGCGGCCTCGCGGTCGCCGGGCGCACCAAAGCTGCAGCCGCCGTGCGCGATCGCTGCGTCATGGAAGGCGATGACCGCTTCGCGGGACGGCGCCCGCAGGCAGACGTGAGCGCCGCTGTCTTCCGCAACCGCTGCCATCTTCGGCCGGGCATTGAGCCAGAACTCCGGATAGGACTTGCCGAACCCGACACTTGTCTCGCGCTGCGCAATACGCGCAAGCCCCAGCGGATGCAGTACCTGCTCGAAGAAGGCAGTGCTCGCGGTCAGGTCGGAAACGGCAAGCGATATGTGGTCTATCATTCCAGGGCCCTCTCATGGCAGTCCGTGCGCATCCTGAACCTTATGAGGCGTCAGGTCGAGCCGCGTGGAATGAGATCCGTTCAGGCCCCACCGGGCGCCGGCGCCTGCGGCAGGGGAAACAGCCGGTCATAACCCCAGCCGAACACGAACGTGTAGACGACGACGAACGATGTGACAGAGAAGTCCATTGCCAGTGCGTGCCACACCGTCAAATTTAGCCACCAGATGACCAGCGGCAGCGACGTGATGACGAGCCCACATTCAAATCCGAGCGCGTGCATAAGACGGCCCGCCACGGAGCGCTTGGTCGGATTGCGGCCGGCCCGCGCGTCGAGCAGATCGAATACCCAGTTGTAGACCAGGTTGAACAGCATCGCCTTTAAGGACAGGACGACCGCGAGCAGTCCAACATCGACCATGGGGCGCTCGAGGAAAAACGCGCCCGCCGGTGCAAGGATGCCCAGCAACAATGCTTCGAACGCAAAAGTGTGGCGCAGCCGGTCACCGCCGGACCTGATGGCGATAGTGGTTTTCATGATTCTGGCCTCCATCGGAATTGGCCGCATATATATCCGAAAAAATAATACTAACAAGTTAGTATCTATCTGGTATTCAGATGGATGGAGGTTGCGAATTATGCACAGTCTGGACCAGTTGCAAGCCTTCGTGTCCGCGGCCGACCTTGGATCGTTTTCCGCGGCATCCCGCCACTTGCATAAAGCGCAGTCCGCCGTCAGCACGGCCATCATGAACCTTGAAATAGAAATTGGCGCCGAACTGTTTGATCGCAGTGGGCGCAATCCGCAGCTGACGGAAGCCGGCACCGCGTTGCTCGGTTATGCCAGATCCGTGCTGCAAACCAATCGGGAGTTTATCGCCCATGCCACAGCCGTCAGCGAAGGCACCGAAACGCAGCTGTGCATCGCCATAGAACAGGGCATCTTCGTGCCCGTCCTGCTGGACATTCTGGATGAGCTGGGCGTGCGCTTTCCCTTTATCGAAGTGGAACTGCTGGAGCCGGGCATCAACGATGTCGCGACGCTCTTGAAGCAGGGCCGCGCCGAGCTTGGGTTGATGATGGAACAGGAGAACTATCCGCAAGGCTTCCATTTTCGCGGTGTCGGGCATTGCCGCTTGATACCTGTGTGCAGTCCGGATCACCCGTTGGCCGCCTGCGAAAGCGTTTCGTTCGCGGATCTACGCCGGCACCGGCAACTGACAACGCGCAGCAGGTCGGCGGATGACAAGAGCCACCTGCGGGAGCGGAAAAGTCCGAAAATCTGGTACAGCGAAAGCCCCTATGTCATCCAGGAACTGCTGGTTGCGGGAATGGGCTGGGCTGTGCTGCCGCAAACCGTGATTGCCCGA
>JAJFHM010000222.1 GCA_021775625.1 Hyphomicrobiales bacterium
ATCCGCATGAGCGCAAGCGCGCCGAGCGCCGCAAGGTGGAAGTGGCTTAGGAGAGTTTGGAAAGTGCCTGGCCGGCCCCCTCCCCCCGCCCCACCCCCCCCAAGGTAACCACCACGGGGGGTTGGGGCCGGGGGTGCGGGCCGGCCAGGCACTTTCCAAACTCTCCTAAGCCACTTCCACCTTGCGGCGCTCGGCGCGCTTGCGCTCATGCGGATCGAGCAGGGCTTTGCGCACGCGGATGGATTTGGGCGTCACTTCGACGAACTCTTCTTCCGAGATAAAGGCAAGCGCCTTTTCCAGGGTCATCTTGATCGGTGGTGTCAGCGTCACGGCGTCGTCTTTGCCTGAGGCGCGCACATTGCTGAGCTTCTTGCCCTTGAGCACATTAACTGACAGGTCGTTGCCGCGGGTATGCTCGCCCACCACCATACCCTCATAGACCTTGGTGCCGGGGGTGACGAACATGGGCCCGCGATCCTCCAGGTTCCACAGGGCAAACGCCACCGCGTCGCCTTGCGAGTTTGAAATCAATACGCCGGTGCGCCGTGCCGGGATCGCGCCCACATAGGGCACATAGGCGTGGAACATGCGGTTCATGACGGCGGTGCCGCGGGTATCGGACAAAAGTTCACCGTGATAGCCGATGAGGCCGCGGGTCGGAGCGTGAAACACCAGCCGTTGGCGGCCGCTGCCGGAAGGGCGCATGTCGGCCAGTTCGGCGCGGCGCTCGGACAGCTTCTTCACCACCGTTGAGGAAAACTCCTCATCCACATCGATGGTGACCTCTTCCACCGGCTCAAGCTGCTTGCCGGTGGCCTCATCGGTCTGCATCACCACGCGCGGCCGTCCGACACAGAGCTCGAAGCCTTCGCGACGCATGGTTTCGATCAGGATCGCCAATTGCAGTTCGCCACGGCCGGCAACCTCGAAGGCATCGCTGTCAACCGCATGGGTGACGCGCAACGCCACGTTGCCTTCCGCCTCGCGCATGAGCCGCTCGCGGATAACGCGGGATTGCACCTTGGAGCCTTCACGGCCCGCCAGCGGCCCGTCATTGATGCGGAACGTCATGGCAAGGGTCGGCGGATCGATCGGATCCGACGGGATCGGTTCGGTCACGTCGACGGCGCACAAGGTGTCGGCCACGGTCGCCTTGGTGAACCCGGCAATGGCGACAATGTCACCTGCGGATGCAGTTTGAACGCCGATCCGCTCCAGCCCGCGGAACGCAAGCACCTTGGAAATACGCGCCTGCTCGACCACCTTGCCGTCGCGCGACAGGGCCTTGACCACCATATTGTGCTTGGCTTCGCCCGATGTGATGCGGCCGGTAAGGATGCGGCCGAGATAAGGGTCGGCCTCGAGCGTTGTGACCAGCACCCGCAGCGGTCCGTCTTCGGTTTCCGGCGGCGCCACGTGTGACACCACCATATCGAACAGGGGCGCCATGGAGGTGCGGTCACCGCCCGGATCGGTCGCCATCCAGCCTTCTTTCGCCGAGCCGTAGAGCAGCGGAAAGTCGAGCTGTTCATCGGTCGCATCGAGGGCTGCAAACAGATCGAAGACTTCGTTGACCACTTCTTCGTGGCGCTCATCCGGCTTGTCGATCTTGTTGACCGCGACAATCGGCTTGAGGCCGATCTGCAACGCCTTCGACAGGACAAACTTGGTCTGTGGCATCGGGCCTTCCGAGGCGTCGACCAGCAGCACGGCGCCGTCCACCATGTTGAGGATGCGCTCGACTTCGCCGCCGAAGTCGGCATGGCCCGGCGTATCGACAATGTTGATGCGGTCACCCTGCCATTCCAGCGCCGTCACCTTGGCCAGGATGGTGATGCCGCGCTCGCGTTCCAGATCGTTGGAATCCATGGCGCGATCGGCGATCCGCTGATTGTCGCGGAACATGCCTGACGCCGCCAGAAGACGGTCGATCAGGGTGGTCTTGCCATGATCGACATGGGCAATGATGGCGATGTTTCTTAAACTCATGAGATGGTTTCCAAACCGCTAGAGCGTTTCATGTTTATACGGAACCGTTTGATGGTCCAAATCGGTCCGTTCGGCAAGGCGCGGTGTGAAGCGCGATGCAGTGCATCGGGCAAGCGCCGCAACGTGGCCGGCGGGCCGATTTGGACCACCGAAGGCCGGGTTTTCACGCCCGCTGACTGCGTTACGGTCCGCTTGTGGCCGCACGGGCCACGGCGCGAACCGTGCCTTGCCAGCAGACGTGAAAACCCGGTCAAACTGATTCCCTATAAACATGAAGCGCTCTGGGCTTATGCGCCGCGGTTCCGTTTGGCCAATGTGCGCAGCCGCAATGCATTGAGACGAATGAAGCCCTGAGCATCGACCTGGTCATAAGCGCCATGATCGTCCTCGAAGGTGACCAGTTCGTCGCTGTAAAGCGATTTGGGACTTTCCCGTCCCGTAACGATCACATTGCCCTTGTAAAGTTTGAGCTGCACCGTGCCTTCGACGTGTTCCTGTGATTTGTCAATCAGGCTT
>JAJFHM010000223.1 GCA_021775625.1 Hyphomicrobiales bacterium
AGAACGGCACACAATCCGTCTGACCGTCAATGGCAAGGAGCACAGCGGGAGCGCCCAGCCACGCATGCTGCTGTCCGATTTCCTGCGTCACGAACTGGGGCTTTACGGCACGCATGTGGGCTGCGAGCACGGGGTGTGTGGCGCCTGCACGGTGATCGTTGATGGCCAGGCCCAGCGCAGTTGCACGCAATATGCAATCCAGGCGGATGGCTGCCGCATTGAAACCGTCGAGGGGCTTGCCGACGGGAAAACGCTGAGCGCTTTGCAGGAGGCATTCCGGCGGCATCACGCGCTGCAATGCGGCTTTTGCACCGCCGGCATATTGATGTCGGCGACGCAGTTTTTGAATTCGCATGCGCACCCGACGCGGGACGACGTCCGCGACATGCTTTCCGGCCATATCTGCCGCTGCACCGGTTATCACGGCATCGTCGAAGCGATCATGGATGTGGCAGGCGAACAATCAAGCAACGATCAGTGACAAGAGGGATTGGAATGGAAAAATACGCCAAACAGAGAGGCGAACTGCTGGAGAAGCTGGATGGCTTGCGCGTGAAGGTCGATGTGGAGGCGCGCATTGGCTATCTGATCCTCGACCGTCCGCCGCTCAACATCGTGTCCTACCTGGCGAGAAGCCAGATCTCCGCAATCATCGAAGAGTTCGGGCACGACGATGCTGTCGGTGTTGTGGTGATCCGTGGGGCGGACGGGGTCTACACTTCGGGCGGCGACGTGAAGGGCTTTTTTGATGTGCCGCGCGATGGCATGTCGCATCTTTCCCACAATATTGCAGCTCCGGAGCGGTGCCCGAAGCCGGTCATCTGCGCCATGGAAAAGTATGCCTTCGGGGTCGGATTTGAGCTGTCGCTTGCCTGCGATTTCCGTCTGGCGACCAAGGAAACCCGGGTCGGCCTGCCGGAGGTGACCATCGGGCAGATCCCCGGTTCCGGCGGCATTCCGCGCCTGACAAACCTGATCGGCGCGACCCGCGCCAAACGCATGATCTATACCGGCGAGCGTGTTTCGGCCGAGCAAGCCTACGACTGGGGCATCCTGAGCGATGTGGCGGAAGATTCAGCCGCATTGGACGACATGGTTCAGCGTTACGCCAGGAAACTGAACGCCCAGGCGCCGATCTCGCTCACCACTGCCAAACGGGTGATCAACGCGTCGATGAACACCAGTGTCAATGTGGGACTGGAACTCGAAGGCCACGCTTACGAGAAACTGCGCGACTCACATGATTACACGGAGGGTGCGAACGCCTTCTTCGAGAAGCGCAAGGCGGTCTACAAGGGGGAGTGACGAACGGCGTCCGGTAACTACTCGCGGCGACCACAAGTCCTAAAGCTGTCATCCCCCGGCCTGACCGGGGGATCCAGTAAGCACTGGATTCACGGTACGTGGAACGGCGGAAAGTACAAACTATTCATGAGGTTACTGGATTACCCGGTCAAGCCGGGCAATGACAAGTGGTTGGGGACAGGCGGGTGGAATCCATCGGTGCAAGTTGGGTGCAATGACGGAGTGGTCTACTCCACCTCATACTCCCCCGCCACCAGCATGCGCTTGAGGATCTTGCCGACCGGCGATTTCGGCACCTGCTTGACGAAGACATAGTCGCGCGGGCGCTTGAAGTTGGCGAGCTCCGAGGCCCGGCAATGGGCGTTGAGGTCCTCTGTGGTGACATTGGACGCGCGGGTGATGAAGGCTGTGATCTTCTGGCCCCAGCGTTCGTCGGGCAAACCGACCACGGCGACTTCGGATACCGCTGGATGCAGCGACAACACGCTTTCAATCTCCACCGGTGAGACGTTCTCGCCGCCGGAAATCATCATGTCGTCGACCCGGCCGGTGACGAAGAAGTCACCATCGGCATCCATGTAACCGGTGTCGCCGGTGAAATACCAGCCGTTGTGCAGTGCCTTTTCATCGGCATCGGGGCGGCGCCAGTAGCCGGGAAACGATTCTTCGCCTTCCATGTCGGCGATGAGCTGGCCCTCCTCATCGATATCGGCGATGTCGTCCGGGTCGGTGCTGTTGAGTTTGGCCACGCGCAGACGCTGGTTCATGCCCGGCTTGCCGCAGGATCCGGGTTTTCCGGGCGCGTTGGGCTCAACGGCGAATGTATAGATCTCCGAAGACCCATAGTGGTTGACGAAGATGTCCGGCTGAAAGCTTTCCTGCAGCTTTACCAGGAGCCCGTCGGGCATGGGTGCGCCGGCAAACCCGATTTTCCTGGCCGAGGAAATGTCAGCCGTGGCGAAATCCGGGTGGGTGACGATGTCGTGATAAAGCGTCGGCACCAGAAACAATGCGCCGATGCGTTCCCTTTCGATCAACTTCAAAATAGTGCCGGCGTCGAACTTCGGCTGGCAGTAAATCACCCCGTTGAGCACAGTCGCGGTCAGAAGCGAGCGGACGCCCATGGTGTGATAAAACGGCATGACGCCGAGAATGCGTTCGCCGGGCGCGAAACCGTTGTGCCCGACGCTTGTGACGGCTGCGGTGAGTTCGGCGCGATGCGGGCGCGGCACCCCCTTGGGTCTGCCGGTGGTGCCGGAAGTATAAAGCATCAGCGAAATATCGTCGGCGTGGGCGCGCGGGGTGCCGTCGATAGGGGATGCGTTCAGGAGTTTCGTGAAACTCTCGTCAGCATCTCCGGCACCATCAATGGAAAACCGCGGGATGTTGATGGCGCCCGGCGCTTTCGCGACGGCGTCTGCCGATGCATCCTGATAAACCAGAGCCCGGGCGTCGGCGTCGCTCAGGCAATATTCGATTTCAGGCCCGGTCATGCGCCAGTTCAACGGCGTGATGGTGAGGCCGAGGAACTGGCAGGCCCAATGCAGTGTGGCGGCTTCCCAGCGGTTCTGGAGAACCGTGACCAGATGGTCGCCTCTTTTGAGCCCCAGTGCATCGAGGCCACCGGCAACAGCGCAGATCCGGGCGTACCACTCGTGGTAACACAGGCGCGTGTCCCCATCGACCACTGCGAGGGCATTGGCATCACGCTCCAGTGACGCGATAAACGCGCGTCCGAGATCGTACATCTGATGAACTCTCCCTTGTCTCCCACGTGCCGGAACAGTTTTTAACCTGTCAGCGAA
>JAJFHM010000224.1 GCA_021775625.1 Hyphomicrobiales bacterium
GGCCGAGAAGCCGGGCTCGACAAACCCCATGGCGAGGTTCTTGCCGACGCGATAGCCCCAGGCAGCCGAGGTCACAGTTCCGATCACGGTGCCGTCCTTGACGATGGAGTCCCCCGGATGGGCAGGGGCTTCATCGCTCGCAATTTCCATCGAAACGAAGCTGCGCCGGGCGCCCCGGTCCCGCATCTCCAAAAGCGCCTCGCGGCCGACAAACTCCTTGTCCAGCCTGACGAAACGATCCAGCCCCGTTTCAAACGGATTGTATTCGGTGATGAGGTCGGCCTTCCAATGGCGGTAACCCTTTTCCAGCCGCATGCTTTCCGTGGCGTGCAGGCCGAATGGTTTCATGCCAAAAGCTTGGCCTGCCTCCCACAGCACTGAGAAAACCGATTTGAGTCGCTGGTTGGGGACATGCAGCTCCCAGGCAAGTTCGCCGGAAAACGACACCGACATCGCAACCGTGTCAGCCTCACCGACCCGGACCTTGCGCACACGGAGCCATGGGAAGGCATCGCTGGACCAGTCCGCACCGGGGGCAGCCTTCTGCAGCACGTCGCGGGACCGGGGGCCGGCAATCACCAATATTGTGAACTCGTTCGTGAGGCTGCGCAGGTGGATATTTCCATCGTCCGGAAGATGGCTGCTAAGCCAGTCCATGTCATGATATTCCGCAGCGGCGGCGGACCCGTACCAGACAGTGGTCTCATCAATATTTGCTATCGTGGCCTCGCCCTTCACATTGCCGAGGCTGTTCAGAAGGTATGCCAGGCCGATCTTTCCGGCCGCTTTCGGCACCCGCGAGCAGACCAGCCCGTCGAGCCAGTCATGCACACCCTCACCGGTGATCTCATAGCGGTTGAAGCCGGACACCTCCATGATGCCGACTGCATTTTGAACTGTCTCCACTTCACGCGCGACAATGTCGAATGTGTTGTTGAAGCGGAACGAGTGCTGTTCCTGGAACTCAGGCGACGGTTTGAAGTAGGCGGCACGCTCCCACCCGTTCACCGTCGCAAACTCCGCATTCATTTCAGCCAGGGTCGCGGTCAGGGGCGTCGTCTTTGCCGGACGGCCCGCCGGCCTGTTCTCATGCGGCATGTGGAACCGGAACTCGTTCTGATAATCCTCAACCGCCTTGAGGGCGGTGTACTCAACGTCCGCGTAGCGCGTGAAGCGGCGCGGATCGAGGCACCAGGTGTCATAGCACGCCTCGCCATGCGCAATGATCTGCGCCAGCAGCCAGCCATGGCCGCCGCCCTCACCCAGCCCTGCCCTGAGCCCGGTGATGCAATATGCATTGCGTTTGCCCGGTATGGCGCCGACCAGCGGCAATCCATCGGGCGTATAGGTGATCGGCCCGTTGATGATGGAATGAATACCGGCCGCCCCGAGACACGGTAAACGCGCGAACGCTCCCTCCAGGACATCGCTCAGCCGGTCAAGGTCGTTCGGGCATAACGCCATGGTGAAGTCGGGATCGATGCCATCGAGCCCCCACGTCCTGCAATCCTGTTCGTAGAATCCAATCAGCAAGCCCTGCTTTTCCTGCCGCGCGTAGAAATCATCCCGGGGACAGCGGATCAGCGGCACGCGAAAGTCCAGTGCCTCGATCTCCGCGATCGGTTCGGTGAGCAGGTACTGGTGTTCCATGGAGGCAACCGGCAGTTCCACCTCCATCATGGCAGCCACTTCGTTGCAGCGGTAGCCGCCGGCATTGACCACCGTCTCGCAGTGGATATCGCCGTCTTTGGTATGTACGACCCAGGTGCCATCGGTCTTCTGGGTCAGATTAACAACCGGATTGAAGCGGTAAACCTCAGCACCTGCCTTGCGCGCCCGGCGGGCCAGCGCCTGGCACAGTTGGGCTGGGTCGATATCGCCGTCGAACGGGTCCCACAACGCTCCCAGTACATTGTCCGTCGTGATCAGGGGATGGCGGCGCTTGCATTCCTCCGGATCCAGCAACTCGAACGGCACGCCCATGCCCTTCGCCATCGAGATGAAATGATGGTACCCGTCCAAATGGTCCTGCGTAGAGGCAAGGCGCAGGCCGCCGGTTCCATGATGGTAGTTGATCGGGTAGTCCGGATCATTCGCCAACTCCCGGTAGAGCGCGATGGAGTGGGTCTTGAGCCCCACCATGGTCTGGTTGGGACCGAAATTGGTGACCTGGGCGGCCGAGTGCCATGTGGTGCCCGACGTAAGTTCGTCGCGTTCAACCAGCACGCAGTCGGTTATGCCTTCCTGCGTGAGATGATAGAGCACGGAACAACCGCCAATCCCACCACCGATCACCACCACCCTGGTCTGCGTTTTCATAAACTCGGCCTTCTGCGCGCGCTGCACTGCATCTATGCTAAACTGGTGCACTTTTCGATATCGCATGTGCGGCCATTTTGCGCCAAGACTTATCCGCATAGCCGAAGGATTGCCTCATGCGCACGCGCGAACTGAAAGTCACCCGCCGCGGTCGTGCATCGCGCGTCGCGTCCCGCACCTCTGCGGTCGTCGAGGTGGACCCCTGCCCTCCCGGACAGCACGGTGGCCAGTACCGCCCGCTCAGCGATCACGATCTGGCCCGGGTCGTTGACACCGCGTTTCGCATTCTTGAAGACATCGGCATGGCGGAAGTGCCGCCGGTCCTTATGCAGCAGGCGCTGGACAAAGGCGCAGGCGTGAACGCGCTCGGCCGGCTGAGCTTCTCGCGCGCCTTCGTGGAAGACATCATAGATGCCGCCCCCAAGAAGATTGTGCTGCATGGCCGGGACCCGAAGCACGACTTCGAAATTGGCGGAGACCGGGTTTACTTCGGCACCGGAGGCGCCGCGGTGCAGACCCTCGACATGGACACCGGGCACTACCGCGCGTCGACGCTCAAGGATCTCTACGATTTCACCCGGCTGATCGACACACTCGAAAACATCAGCTGGTTCACCCGGTGCTGTGTGGCAACCGATGTGCCGGACAATTTCGAACTCGACCTCAACACCGCCTATGCGCTGTTGGCCGGCACCGCCAAGCCGGTCGGCACGTCGTTCTTCCACGGCGCCCACGTAGGCCCCGTCATCGACATGTTCGAAATGGCCATGGGCGGCGAAGGCAAATTCCGTGAGCGCCCCTGCCTGAAGGCGCATATCTCGCCGATCGTCTCGCCGCTGCGTTATGGCGAAGACGCGGTCGATGTCACCATCGCCAGCATCGAACGTTGCGTTCCCATCAATGCCATTATCGGTGCGCAATCCGGCGCCACCGGCCCGGCGCCACCGGCCGGCATGCTGGCGCAGACCACAGCCGAGACGCTCGCCG
This sequence comes from Hyphomicrobiales bacterium, assembly GCA_021775625.1. GTDB lineage: Bacteria > Pseudomonadota > Alphaproteobacteria > Rhizobiales > JAJFHB01 > JAJFHM01. The sequence continues at coordinate 3,307 of JAJFHM010000224.1, forward strand.
GGCTCATTCTGGTCAACGTGTTCGCACCAGGCTACCCGGTGATCTTTTCCAACTGGCCCTTCGTCATTGACCTGAGGACCGGGGCCTTTTGCGGCGGCGGTGGCGAAACCTCCATGCTCAATGCGGCCGCAGCGCAAATCTCAAACCATCTCGGGCTGCCGTCCGGCGTCGCCTCGTCGATGGCCGATGCAAAGGCGGTTGATGCGCAGATGGGGGCCGAGAAGGCAATGGCAGCGCTCGCCGCCGGCCTGGCCGGCGCCAACATGGTCTATGAGTCAGCCGGCATGATGGCGAGCCTTCTGGGGGTATCCTTCGAGGCTTTCGTGGCGGACAACGAAATGCTGTCCCACATCAACCGCATGATCAGGGGCATTGAAGTCACCGAGGAGACCCTTGGGTTTGATGCCATCATGGACACCGTCACTGGTGACGGTCATTTTCTCGGCTCGGACCAGACCATGTCCGCCATGCAGCGGGACTTCTATTATCCGCCCCTCGCCGATCGCGACACCCCGAGGCTTTGGGAGGAAAATGGCGCACCCACCATGTGGGAGACCGCACGGGAAAAAGCTGCCGAGATCCTCTCCGCCCACTATCCGAGCTATATCGAACCGTCGGTGGACGGACAGATCAGAGACCGTTTCAACATCTTGCTGCCTTCACAGGAAATGACCCCATCGGGATGATCGGCCGCCATTCCCCAGCCGCAGTTGATCGACATCAATGCTGTGGCGCAGTGGCAGGATAAAGTGCACCTTCGCATATTCAAATAAAGCGGCCTGGAGGCCTTCATGTTCTCGAACCCGTCCTTGATGACCCGCATCGCGACCGGCAAGCTGATCGGCTTTCTGATTGGGCTTGCAGGTTTCATCGCCATACCGTTTTTCTGGCCTGATGCCGGCTGGCTTTTGCGCTGGGGCGTCTTGTTCTGGTACACGACGCTTGGCGCAATTATCGGGGTTTATGGCGTGTTCACATGGCACCCTATCCTGAAGCTGCCGATGCCGTGGTGGTTCAGGGCGCCGATCATCGGCGGCTGGATGAACTTCGTTCTGACTTTCTTCGCCTATGACCAGATGCACGCCATGATGATCCAGATGTTCGGTGAGGCGGGCGTGATTACATCGCCGTTCTGGTTTGTCGCCGAAGGTATGATCGTCGGTCTGCTGATCGGCTATCTGGCAACCCGTTTCGGTGGAGAAGGGCCGGCAACGGTTGTTGACGAGCAAAGATAACCACGCACTCGTCGTAAGCAAACCCGTCGCGATTGGCATGCTCACCACTGGCCAGGCTGTCGTTGTTGAGGGCCAACAACAGGAGGACGAACACGCCTGACCTTGTGCTCGAAAAATCGCCTGCATATAGTGTCGGCCAAATCCATGGCAACCTGACTTCGTCTCATCGTCAATCCGACCGCCCCCATGATCCGGCGGCTGCAACCTCACAGATGAGCCAGAGGGGCCGGTTTCCGTACAGAAGTCGTAAGGAGGGGACCTGTCTCCGGTCACGACGATTGCCAGCAGGTCGAACAGATCGTGGATCGCATGTCACTCAGGGTTACACTTCTCGGACTTCTCTCCCTTGAACCCGCATCGGGCTACGATCTGAAACGTACCATCGAGCGGTCCACCTATTTCATCTGGAACGCAACCGGCCCGCAAATCTACAGCACCCTGCGTAAGCTGCGCGATGAAGGCTACATCACCAGTGTTTCGCTGCCGCAAAAGGGCAAGCCGGAAAAGCAGATCCATACCATCACGGCCGAGGGCCGCACCGCGTTGCAGGATTTCATGAACGAGCCGATCCGGGCCTCGGTGACGCGCGACGAAGTGTTGTTGCGGATTTTCTTCGGCAATTTCGCCAGCAAGAAAATCGTCATGCGCGAGTTGCAGTCATACCTTGAACGGATCCGCAATGAGCGCCGCTCTATGGAGGCAACCGAGGCACGCATCCTTGCGCATCCAGGCCGCAAGCGCGAGGCGCGCCGCTTCCAACTGCTTTCGCTGCGCATCAAGGTCGCACAGATCCGCGCCATGGAACAGGAGCTGGCCGCCTTCTGCGAACTCGATCTCAGTGAGTTGGACGACCAGACGGAAGCCCGGTCACTGCCTATGATAAAAGTTGCCAAGCGCAGCAAGGCTTAGGGTCAGGACTCTAGGGTCACACCATACTGTATCCACCGCTGATGCTGATCACCTGACCGGTGATCCAGCCGCCGTGCGGTGACGCCAGAAGCGTAATCATCGGCGCAATATCGCCGGGCTGTCCAAGACGCCGTGTTGGGTAAAACTTTATCAGCTTCTCCCGATTGGCGGCCAGCCATTCGGGATCATGCGCGGTTTCAACCATCCCCAGCGAAACTGTGTTTGCGGTGATCCCGGACCGGCCGAGTTCGCGGGCAAGGGATTTCATCAACGCAACCACGGCCGCGCGCGACGCACCGACCATTGACAGGCCGGCCTCACCGACACGGGAAGAATCGCCGACCACGGCGACGATCCGGCCTGCTCCGCCGGCTTCCAGATGCGGGATCGCCGCATGGCAAAGGTTGAGAGCGCCGTAGAGATTGGCATCGATCTGGGCGCGCCATTCGTCCGGCGTGGTGTCGACAAACCGGTTGCGGATGGCCAGTCCCGCATTGTTGACCAGGATATTGAGGCCGCCGAGGTCAGAAACAACCGACTGGATCATGCTCTTGACGGCGGTAAGATCGGAGATATCCGCCTGATAGGCCCGCGCCTCGCCGCCACTGGCCTTGATCTCGGCCACAACAGCCTCCGCGTCATCGGCCGAGCCGCGATAGTTCACGGCAACAACGGCACCTTCGGCCGCAAGCGACAAAGCGATCTCACGCCCAACGTCGCGTACGCCACCGGTTACAAGTGCGACACGCTTCGCAAGTTGCATATCCATGGTTCAGTTCTCCCGTCACATCCCTGATTCGACATTTGCGCACCCGCTCCTGCCACCAGCTTTCATAGACCCGGTTGGCTCCCCACCACAATGGCGAGAAGCGGTTCTGCGCCTCCGTAACTATAGTGCGCCCGGGCGCAACGCGATTGTTCATCCACCGCCACCTATTAGATTGACTCCCAGGAAAGCAGCGGGCTACACATAGTATTGCTCTTTACTAGATAAGAGCAATACTAGCGTTTAAAAATTGGCGGTGTCTCCCTCGGTCAATTCATAAGGGCGCTTGAATGGTGCGGCCATCCGGTCAATTGTCGCCGCAAGCGACGCCCGGCCGGATGGCTTCCCGTCGCAGACAGGCAGGATGCAAGTTGAAACCGCCTTGGTTTGATTATCACGCACCGGAAAGTCTGGAGGCAGCACTGGAGCTTCTGGACAATGCCGGATATGACGGTCGGGTGCTGGCCGGCGGTCAAAGCCTGATGCCGATGCTCAACATGCGCATCGTCAATCCTTCCGTACTTGTCGACATCAACCGCATTGAGGGTCTGGACACCCTGGAGGCCGGCCCCGACCAGCTCAGAGTCGGCGCACTGGTGCGGCACGCCGATCTGTTGCGAGACCCCGCCATACGCGAAGGGTGGCCACTTCTGGCCGAGGCCACGACCCAGGTCGCACATCCCACCATCCGCAATCGCGGCACTGTCTGCGGCAGCGTTTCCCACAACGACCCGGCAGCGGAACATCCAGGCATCCTCGTAACGCACGGCGGCAGCGTCGTAATCGCAAGCACCAAGGGCCAAAGAAAAGTGCCGGCTGAGGCGTTTTTCGACGGCATGATGTCGACGACCCTTGACCCGGGCGAGATGGTCATCGAGTTGCGCTATCCGCGGCCGCCCCGCGGTGCCGGCCACGGATTTGTTGAATTCGCACGCCGGCTCGGAGACTTCGCCATCGCCGGCGCAGCAGTGCTTTTGACTGTAGAGAACGGCGTCTGTGAAACAGCCCGCCTTACGATCATCGGCATGGGCGACGGCCCTTTGCGGGCACGTGCAGCGGAAGAACTGATGGCGGGAAGCGCGCTCACACAACAAAACAGCGGCGAGATTTTCACAGCAGCGGCACAAGATGTTATGGCCGCACTCGACCCTGCAGATGATGTCCATGCCTCCGCATCCTATCGCCGCCATCTCGCCGGCGTCATGACCCAACGCGCACTTGAAGCCGCGTTGGCCAGAGTGGGGGACCAATAAGGTGTCACGAGAAAAGACCATTCAGGTGACCGTCAACCGCGTCGCATATGAGAAAACCGTCTCAGTACGCCGCTCTCTGGCGGACTTTATCCGCGAGGATCTTCACCAGACCGGCACCCATCTGGGCTGTGAACACGGGGTTTGCGGTGCCTGCACCGTATCGATGAACGGGCGCAGCATACGGTCCTGCCTGACCCTTGCGGTTCAGGCCGACGGTGCCGAGATCACCACGATCGAAGGGTTGCGCGAGGAAGACGGAACGCTGCATCCGATCCAGGAGGCGTTTCATCAGAACTTTGCGCTGCAATGCGGCTATTGCACACCCGGCTTCCTGATCACCGCGATCGAGTTTTTGAAGGAAAATCCTGATCCGACCGAGCGGCAAGTGCGCGAGGCGCTGTCCGGCAATCTGTGCCGGTGCACCGGTTACCAGGCCATAGTTGATGCCGTGATGTCAGCTGCCGGCACGGAAATGCCGGATCGGGCGTGACGGAGATTTAGGGGCCCTGAACGGGCCCGTGGGGAGTTTGTTTCATGTCGGATGCACGCTTTGCCAACCAGAAAGCGGTCGGCTCTTCGATTGTCCCGGAAGAGGCGCGGCCCCTGGTTGAGGGCGAAGGACGCTTTCTCAACGATATCCGCCTGCCCGGCATGTATCACGTTGCCTTTCTGCGCAGCCAGCACGCCCATGCCCGCCTGCTTTCCATCGACACGTCAAAGGCACAAGAAGTTCCAGGCATTGTCCGGGTTCTGACCGGTCAGGATCTCCTCGGCAAGGTTGACCCGTTCCACAGCATGCCAAACCGCTTTTCAGGTGGCGAATCGACCCAACACTGGCTGGCGGTGGAAAAAGTCCGCTTCTGCGGCGAGGCCATCTGTGCAGTTGTGGCAGAAGACCGGGCCACTGCCGAAGACGCGGTCGAACTCATTGAAGTCGACTACGACCCTCTGCCCGCAGTGACCGATCCGCGCCAGGGCGAAAAGGACGGCTCGCCTCTGGTGCACGACACCTGTTCCAACAATTACCTCATCCGGCGCGACTTTGAGCGCGGCAATGTGGACGAGGCGTTTGACAAGGCGCATCTCGTGGTGAAACGCAAGTTCCGCATCGGCCGTAAGCAGGCGTTATGTCTGGAAGGCCGCGGCTGTGTCGCCGCCTACCGCGAAAGCACCTTCACGCTCACCATGTGGATGAGCCACCAACTGCCCTATGTGGTGCGCCATTATCTGGCCAAGCACCTGCGGCTGCTTGAAACGGATGTTCGCGTCATTGCTCCGCACACCGGCGGCGGCTTTGGCCAGAAGGCGTCGATCTATCCGGAAGAATTCGTGTGCGCCTATTTGGCACTCGGGCTTCGCCGGCCGGTAAAATGGGTTGAAGACCGCCTGGAAAACATGGTGGCCTCCACTCATGCCCGCGACCAGTATATCGAGCTTTCCGCAGCCTTAGATGAAGAGGGGCACATACTTGCGCTGAGTTCCGACATCTGGGTCGATGTCGGCGCCTATTCCACTTATCTGTGGTCGGCCGGCATGGAGCCGCTGCAGACCGCCGGCCTGATGCCCGGACCCTACAAGATCAGTGCACTGCGCTACGTGACCCGTGGCGTGGCGACCAACAAGACGCCGGTCGGCCCCTACCGGGCCGTCGGGCGTCCATCGGCATCCGCATCCCTGGAATTGCTGATCGATGAAGCCGCCCGCCGTCTCGGCCTCGATCCCGTAGAAATGCGCCAGCGCAATCTGATCCCCGGCGAGATCATGCCCTATCGCAACGCCAACAACCTGGTGCACGACAATGTCAACTATGTGCCCTGCCTGAAGCTGGCCACCGCAAAGGTGGAGTATGAAAAGCTCAAAGCTGAGCGCGATGCCGGCTCCACCAACGGCAAACTCCGTGGTGTCGGCGTGGCGTGCTATGCCGAACTCACCGGTCTCGGCACCAGCACCGCGGTCGGCCCGGGCACCCTGCTGCAGCCCGGCCGTGACGCCGTAACCCTGCGGCTGGAAACCTCAGGCACGCTCACCATCGCGGCCGCCCTGCCCTCCCAGGGCCAGCGCATCATGACCGCCATGACACAGGTGGCGGCCGACGAACTCGGCATCAAAATTTCCGACATCAGCGGCCTCACCAACGACACCGCCATGGCGCCTTACGGGTTCGGCACCTTTGCATCGCGAACCGCGGTGTTCGGCAGTGGCGCTGTCATCAAGGCGGCAAAGCAACTGCGGCAGAGAATACTTCGCCTGGCAGCACATCTCATGGAGGTCGAACAGGACAGCCTCACCATCGTCGACAGCATGATCCAGACCGTAGACCGCTCCAAGACCATGCCGCTGCATGAAATGGCGGAGAAAAGCTACTTCTCCGCCAAGCACATACCGGAAGAGCTTAATCCCGGATTCGAAGTAACAGCCTTCTACGATCCGAAATATGGCAGCTTCGCAGGCGGCGCCCATGTCGTTGTTGTCGATGTGGATCCACAGACCGGTCATGTGGAGATCGTACGCTACGTGGCGGCCGAAGACGTCGGCAACATGATCAACCCGGCGGTTGTGGAGGGTCAGATCATCGGCGGCATCGC
>JAJFHM010000225.1 GCA_021775625.1 Hyphomicrobiales bacterium
AGGCGAGCTTGCCTCAAAGAGGCTTGAGAAAATAAGCAAAGTGCATAAAGTCGCCGGAATTCCATGCGCAAGAAACGGCCTGCCACGGCGAAGAGTGGCCCGGATATCAAACAAAAAGTGAGACAGAATGACCAAGAATAAATCCCTTGCAGCCGTGCTGGCTGTTGTGATGCTGCTGTTCGCCGCCCCGGCCGCGATGGCCCAGGCGGATGAAGACAAGGTGCTTCTCACCGTCAATGGAGCGGAAATCCGCGTGTCTGATATCAGGCTGGCGGCCGAGAATCTGGTCGATCCGCTCACCAAGGTGAAGCCCAATGAGCGCTATGTCTTCGTTGTCCAGTATCTCGTGGAGCGGCAACTGCTGGCCCAGGAGGCGATGGCCAAGAAGATCGAGGACAATGCGGGCTACAAGAAGCTGCTGGCCTTCTATCAGGCCAAGGCTGCGCGCGATGCCTATTTCGCCACCGCCATCCTGCCCCTGGTGACCGACCAGCAGGTGCGCGCGGAATATGACAAGCAGGTCGCCGAAGTGGACGGCCAGGTGCGCACCCATCTGCTCAAGATCGAGGCAGCCGACGAAGTGGCGATCAACAAGATCCATGCCGACCTGATCGCCGGCGGCGATTTCGCCAAGGTGGCCGATGCCAACACGCCCGAGGGCGTCGCCAAGTCGGGCGGTGACATCGGCTGGTACACGGCAGAAGAAATGCTAACCGAAATGGCCGCGGTAGTGAAGGATCTCAAAGACGGCGAGACGTCAAAACCCTTCAAATCGAAGTTTGGCTGGCTGGTTGTCAAAGTTGTTGAACGCAAGACCAGCAAGGCGCAGCCGTTTGAGAAGGTGCAGGCCGGGCTCAAGGCCCTGCTGGCGCGCCAGAAGGTGCAGGAGGTGGTCGACGCCCTGCGCAAGAAAGCGGTGATCAACGTGGTCGATCCTGACCTCCAGAAACTCGAGGTCAAACAGTAATCCGGGAGGGCTGATAGTTGGGGGACGCACCGAAGCGGTCGCCGCTGGCGCCGAAGCGGCTGGCCGTACTGCCAGCGCTCGGCGGCGTGGCGCTGAGTGTCGCTGAGACCGGCATGAAATATCGCGGTCGGCCGGACCTTTTGCTGGCGGCTTTCGATAAAGGCACCAGCGTTGCCGGTGTCCTGACCCGCTCGAAAGCGTCATCGGCGCCGGTTGATTGGTGCCGCGACAAGCTCGCCGGCGGGCGTGCCTGTGCCCTCATGGTCAATGCGGGCAACGCCAATGCGTTCACCGGCAAGGCCGGACGGCGGGCGGTGAACGAGACTGCAGCCGCACTGGCGAAGACGCTTGGCTGCCGGCAGCGCGATATATTCCTTGCCTCCACCGGCGTCATCGGCGAGCCGCTCGACACCCAGCCGATGGTGTCCCGCATGGCCGACATGGCGCAGCGCCTGTCGCCGTCGGCGTGGCCTGACGCCGCCCGCGCCATCATGACCACCGACACCTTCCCCAAGCTTGCAACCGCAACGGCAAAAATCGCCGGCAAGACCGTTACCATCAACGGTATCGCCAAAGGCTCGGGCATGATCGCGCCCGACATGGCGACCATGCTGGGCTTCGTCTTCACCGATGCCGCCATCGCACCGGATGTGTTGCAGGCATTGCTCACATCAAGCGTCGAGCGCAGCTTCAACGCGACCACGGTGGATGGCGACACATCGACCAGCGACACGGTGCTCGCCTTCGCCACGGGTGCCGCGGGCGCGCCCGAGATTAATCAGGCGAACGATCCCCGCCTGCGCGCATTCACAAAAGCCTTCGACCGGGTGTGCCTCGATCTCGCCCATCAGGTGGTCCGCGACGGCGAGGGCGCCACCAAGTTCATCGCCATCGAAATCGCCGGCGCCGAAGACGATGCCGCCGCCCGCAGAATAGGCCTCACAATCGCCAATTCCCCCCTCGTCAAGACAGCAATAGCAGGCCAGGATGCAAACTGGGGGCGGGTGGTCATGGCGGTTGGGAAATCCGGCGAAGCGGCCGACCGCGACAGACTTTCGATCCGGATCGGCGGTATCAGCGTGGCGAAGAAGGGGGCGATTGATCCGGATTACGAAGAAAAGACCGTGGTGCCGCACATGAAGGGCGACGAGATCGATATCCATGTGCATGTGGGGGTTGGCCGCGGGCGCGCCACGGTGTGGACCTGCGACCTCACCCATGGCTACATCTCCATCAATGCCGATTACCGCAGCTAGGCAAGTCTTAACCTTTGTTAAGCATGCTGCCGGAATGAAGTTCGCGACATGACAGTGCTTCTGGTTGTTGCCTGCGCCCTGATCGACCCGGACGGGCGGGTGCTCATCGCACAACGCCCCGAGGATAAGGCCATGGCCGGCCTGTGGGAGTTTCCCGGCGGCAAGATGGAGCCGGACGAAACACCGGAAGCCACCATCATCCGCGAACTGGCGGAAGAACTGTCGATCGATGTGACGGAAGCCTGTCTCGCCCCGTTGACCTTTGCGAGCCACACTTACGAGGCATTTCATCTGTTGATGCCGCTTTATGTGTGCCGCAAGTGGGAGGGCACGGTTAGTGCGCGCGAAGGGCAGGCGGTCAAATGGGTACGGCCGGTGCGGCTCAGGGACTATGCGATGCCGGCAGCGGACCTGCCGTTGATATCGCACCTGATCGACCTGGTGTGAGTTTGAGTTTGTTGCGTAATGCGTTGAGGACGTGAGCGGTATGGATCGCAGATTCACGAAATTCGCCTCCGATGAGGCTGGCCTGACGGCGATTGAATTCAGCCTGATCGGCGCGATCGTTTCAATCACGGCGGTCGTCGCACTGGAGAGCGTCAATTCCGGCGCGGTCCTGGGTTATATGGGCGTGGCTGTGGACTGGTGCCTGGCGCTGTTCAGCTGAGAACGCTCTCCCGAATATTGCTCTAGCCTGCTCGGCTGGCGCAGGAAGCGGATGGCGGCTTAGCTGGCATAATCACAAGCGGACATTCTCTGCGGCAGCCCCACCCGATCGCGTGTCTGAGTGCACGGCCTAGGGTCAGGACCCTGGGTAATCAGCTCATGCGGCCTGCCTGGTGTATCGGCAGCGCAGGAACGGAATGGGCGTATCCGTCGAACAGCACCTGGCGGAGAAACCCAATATGCTTACGCTTGAGTTTTGCAGCACGGAGGCCAGCGAAATCGTCCGAACGCTGTTCAATGATCCACAGCTTCAGCCAGTTCGCCACGACGATTGCAGCCGATCCATCCGCTGAAGACTGTGAGGTGCACTCTTTGGCGCGGTCGGCCAGGGCGGCGACCAGTTGCCGCAAGAGTTCGTAGTCTATTTTCTTGATGTCCCGTTCGATGACATCGATGTAGGCGCCGACGTCAACCGGTGCATCCACGGGCCAGAGCTCGCTGATCAAGTCATGCGTGGCTTGTGTCAAGTCCGCTGCGTATTTGTCGTCTCGCTCCCAGCGGCCAATCTTTATTTCCAGAAGGTCACTTGATGTTTGCAGGAAAACGTCTTCGGTCAGCGTTGCTGCCGTGATTACCCTGTCCATTTACGCACTCCAACCCACTACTCAACGAGACATTGTTTCTGCCTCTGTAGTCGCAACCCCGGCGGGAATATGAAAGCATATGGAGGCGATGGGGTCCAGCGGCATGACATGGGAGCAGCTGACATGCTTAATCAACTGCGGCGGTGAATGAACCGGAATGCAACGGCCGGTGAATGAGTGTTGGCTTGCAAGGGAAGGGCTGGGCTCAGACGCGGCGCATCCTTCAGACACGCCCCATGACCGGTTTCGTTTCGGTTGTAGCCGATATGCCACAAGCCCTGAAAAGCGCTCTAAACCTTATGCTCCGTGGTTCCAAGCGCATCGGCGAGGCGCTGTTTCGCGCTGCCGGGCTTGAGCGGTTTTTGCTGGCTTTCGTGCGGCGCCCAGCCGGTCAGGTAGACGATGTGGAATGTGGCCGGCACGCGGCCGTCTTCATGGGCATGGGTGTCGTGATAGATTTGTGCCGCCCTGAGCAGCAACCGGCGGCTCATGGGCGTGCGGCTTCTGGCCTCGAGCGCGCTGGTCAGCGCCATGGCTTTGAGTTCGTGCATCAGAACAAGGGCTGTGTCGTAGCGCACGGTCAGCCGGTCGGCATCGACCACGGGGAGCGCGAAGCCGGCGCGCTGCAGCAGGGAGCCGAGATCGCGAATGTCGGCAAACGGCGCAACGCGCGGGCTGACGCCGCCGGTGAGTTCGGTTTCGGCGGCGAGAAACGCCTGACGCAATTCGCTGAGACTGTCGCCCCCAAGCAGTGCGCCGATGAAAAGCCCGTCGGGACGCAAGGTATGGCGGATCTGCAGCAGGGCGCCGGGCAGGTCGTTGGCGTGGTTGAGGGTGAGGGCGGAGGCATAAAGCGACAACGAGCCCGCCGCCAGCGGCACCTGTTCCTCATCGAAGACGACCGCCGGGCCCGTGCCATGGAGATGCTGTGCGCATGAATCGGTGGGCGCAATCCAGCCTGCCTGGCCGGTGCTGCGGAGTTTCGATGCGAGCACGCCGTTCTGTGCGTTGTGACACAGGGCGACATCGAAGGTGCGGTTGATGGCGGTGAGCCGGTCGGCGATCTCGGACGCGATGAGATCGAGCAGGAAATGCGGAGTTTCGGATTGCCGCGCGATCCGGTTGCGGCGTACCCTGACGAGGGCCGGATCGAAGATCTGTTGCGCGTGCTGGTCCATCTGGCCTTATAGCTGCTCTGCGGTGTCCGGCGCCATCTTATGGGAGATTGTGATCGCTACAACCGATAACCACGCAGCGCGCGGCGATCCGGTGACGGCGGACGCCGCCCCGGTCTTGTCCTTGGCTCGCGGCGCTTTCGGCCATGTGGCGCGTCACATCGTCGACTTCGTGCTGCCGCCGCAATGTCTTGGCTGCCGCAAGCGGATCAGCGAACATCCCGGGCTGTGCGCTGAATGCTGGCCGCAGATCGAGTTCATATCGAGCCCCTGTTGCGACCGCACCGGACGTCCT
>JAJFHM010000226.1 GCA_021775625.1 Hyphomicrobiales bacterium
GGCCAAAACGCAATACAGTTTCTCGACTGATCCCGATGCCAAAGGCGCGCCTTCCGGATTTACCATTCCCATTCGCGAATTGCGGCTGTCGAATGGGGCGGGCTTCATCGTCGCCGTCGCCGGCGCCATCATGACCATGCCGGGTCTCCCCCGTGTGCCATCGGCAAACAGCATCTACCTCAACGATGACGGCCAGATCGAGGGCCTATTCTAAGCCCGCATCTGTTGCTCAAACGTGATCGAGCCGGCGCCCTTCGGGTGCCGGTTTTTTGTTTGTGTGACCCACTTTGGGCATGCACGGTCAAACCGCCTGGGGTAATGTGAAGCCATGTTTGTCGAGCATTCGATTGCCGTGGGGCGTTTTCTGTTGCTGCTGGTGGTGGGGTTGCATCTGTCCGCCGCGAGCACCAGCGCCCGTGCGGACAACGATGATATTTCAAGCCATCTGGATGCTGCTCTCGAAAGCTATCAGAACATTGCACAAGGCGAGGCCCGTGTTGCTGCCCTGGCCGGGCACGTGGGCGCACGCTCCTGGGCGGGGGATACCGACGGCGCCAAACAGGTGTGGAGCCTGATTGAAGCGGAAGCGCTGGAAAATCTCGCGGCCTATTCTGATGAAACCGTAGGGCACGTTGTCTGGGCGCTCGCAGGTCTCAACGACTTGGATACGGCACCTGTCCTCGCGATGCGGATACGGGGGGCGAAACTCCGCGGCAAGGCGCTTGGATATGTTGCTGCAACACGGGTTTTGTCTGGAGATCTCGACGGGGCCAGACGGTTTTATGACAGCATCGCGGCAGGTATGGAGACGGAGGAGTTCGGCGTTGCCGGTTCTCTGATGCAGGCGCTGACACTGAGCGGGCAGGCGGCAGAAGGACTTGCGTTTGTCCGCGCCCGCGGTCAGGAGACCGGTACCGGTGCATTATTGATGCTGGTCAGCCATGCCGCGGCCGTGTCCGGCGATCAGGCGATGGTCACGGATGCGCTTTCAGGGATCGGAGATTTTGCCTCGCGTGTCGGTGCCCTGATGTTCTCCATCGACGGCTTCTGGCAGGGTGGACACAGCGATACGGCAAATGAAGTTCTGGGTGACACGATTGTGCAGGTCAACAGTTCCGGTGATCTGCATCTGGTTGTCGATAGCTATCCGATGATTGCCGCCATGCTGTACCGCTGGGGCAGCAGGTCGGAGGCGATCACGGTTTCAGACCACCTGCTTGATGCCTTTCCGACCTGGAAGCTGGAACACGGCCCGGATCATGTCCAGACCAACCACACCGACATACTGGGCAGCATTGACGCGATCGCCGACCTCAGGGGTCGCGAGAGCCCGGTGGTTCTTGACCGGCAGTTGATACCGGCCGATGCACACTGGGACAACGCCATGGTGGGGCGCGCCATGATCTACGCCATGGCAGGGCGGCATGACGCAGCCATGGCGTCGGTTGCAGATATTTCAGCCCCCGCTGCAAGGCGGGCTGCGGCCATAGATGCGGTGAAGTTGCTGCTCGCGTCCAAAGGCCGGGGCATGGCCGCCAAGACCGCGGCTCAAATCACCGATCCTGGAACCCGTGGGCGCGTATTTGACCTGATTGCCCTGGCGGCCCGGTTCGGAACGGTGCCCTTCCACCTCGATTGGCAATAATACCAAAGGAACTGACTATTGACCCATTACATGGTCCAGTCCGGCCCGTCGACTGCATTGCGGGCCTTGTCCGATACCCCGCATCGCACGGCGACCCGCGCCTTGGCGAGCAGGCCGGACTGGACCATGAAATGGGTCAATAGTCAGTTCCTTTGGTATAAGCACTCTGAGTCGTCAGTTGGCGCGCAGAACTGCCGGTTTTCAAAGGAAAGCCAGGCCGTAATTTCGTTGTATTCATGCCGTAATCTGTTAAGATACCATCTGTGGTATACAAAACGCCACGGCTGACAGCGGCGTCAATCGGGCCGTTGTGGGCTCCAATCTGGGGACAGAAAACAAGCATGTATTCTTGCGGATATCCGGGTTGGAACGCCACCACTGTGGCAAGCACATATAAGACCTTTCTGGGAGGATAGACATGCAGATCACCAAGAGATTATTTTTGAGCGCTGCGCTCGCCGCGGGCTTGAGCTTTGCCGGCGCGAGCCTACCGGAAACCGCTGCTTCAGCAGCCTGGGAGCCGGTCAAGCCGATCGAGTTCGTCATCATGGCCGGCAAGGGCGGTGGCGCCGATAAAATGGCGCGGCTGTTGCAGGCCGTCATACAGGAAAAGGGCTGGGCCTCAAAACCGCTGAACCCGATCAACAAGCCGGGTGGTTCAGGTTCCGAAGCGCTGCTCCACCTGAAGGGCGCGCGCGATCCTGACCACACCATCATGGTGACCCTGAACAGCTTCTACACGACCCCGTTGCGTCAGCCCAAAATCGGCATCGACATCGCGACCTTCACGCCGATCGGGCGAATGGCGGAAGATACGTTCTTGCTTTGGGTGCACAAGGACAGCGGCATCAAGACTATCGAGGATTTTGCTGCAGCGGCCAAAACGGCGGGTAATTCATGGATCATGGCCGGCACCGGCAAGCTTCAGGAAGACCAGCTTTTGACTGATTTCCTGAATGCTTCTTATGGACTGAACATGAAGTACATTCCCTATAAGGGAGGCGGTAAGGTTGCCAAACAGCTGGCTGGCAAGCATGCGAATTCCACGGTGAACAATCCCTCCGAGCAGGAAGGCTTCTATGCCAATGGTGACACTGTGCCGATTGCGGCCTTCACCGACAATCGGCTTGAGATGTTCCCCAACGCCCCCACCTTCAAGGAAATGGGCAAGGAGTTTGTCTACTACATGCAGCGCAGCGTGGTTGGAGCCCCGGGCATGAGTGCCGAGGCTGCGGCCTATTACCAGGCACTGTTCCAAAAGGTGTTTGATTCTGAGGAATGGGCCAAATATCGCAAGAAAAAGAGCCTGCAAGGCGACTTCCTCAGCGGGCAGGCCTTGATGGACTACTGGATGAAAGAACGCGATATCCACAAGGCAATGCTGAAGAAAATGGGTGCCCTCTAGGCTCCTGTCTTGCTCTTCAGAGATTTTGAACTGAATCCGGGCCGCCAACATGCGACGAGCAGAACTTGTGACCGCTGTCGTGTTGGCGGCCCTTTCGATCTACTTCATGTGGAAGAGCGCTGAGCTCGAAATCGGGTGGATCGAAGACGAAGGGCCGGGCGGCGGCGCCTGGCCGTTCTGGCTCGCCGCCATAATGCTCGCATGCTGCGGGTGGACCATTGTGAACTGGATCCGCCGCACAACCCCGGCATCTGATTCGGATCTGCCGTTCATGGACGGCTACGCCCGAAAAATGTTTCTTCTGGTTGGCGGCGGCGTCACGGCGATGGTGGCGCTGGTCCACATTGTGGGCATGTACGGCTCACTTCTTGTCTTTCTCATCTACTACATCAGGTTTTTGGGGCAGCACTCCTGGGTGACGACTTTGACGATCGCGCTGATTACGCCGGTCGCGACGTTCTTCTTCTTCGATATTGCGATGACCATGGACTTGCCCAAGGGATATCTCGAACCTTTGTTCCTCCCGCTCTATGCAATCTTTCTGTGAGGCCGGTGCAATTATGCCGAAACGAATCTGCCATCGATTGATGATCTGCCAACCAACACGGGTGGCGAGTATCTGAGATGGAGATCTTCCAGCACTTGATGGGTGGCTTTTTAATTGCCTTCGAACCGCTCAATCTCGGGCTGGTGATCCTCGGTGTCGTTCTCGGCCTGTTTATTGGCGCCATGCCCGGCTTGGGGTCTGTGAACGGTGTCGCAATCCTGCTGCCCGTGACGTTTCTGGTGCCGCCGACTTCGGCGATTATATTTCTTGCGGCGATCTACTACGGCGCCATGTACGGCGGTGCCATCAGTTCGATTATGCTGGGCATCCCGGGCGCGTCGACCGCGGTTGCGACCACATTCGACGGCCGACCGCTGGCGCTCAGTGGAAATGCCGACAAGGCCTTGATTGCCGCCGCGGTGGCGTCGTTTTTCGGCGGTACCGTGTCGATACTGCTGTTCACCGGTTTTGCGCCGGTTCTGGCCAGTATCGCTTTGGATTTCGGTGACTTTGAGATTTTTGCGCTGATGCTGCTGGCGTTCGCCACGTTCATCGGGCTTGGCGGTGACGATATTCCGAAAACGATTTTCTCGATCTGTATCGGCATGGTTTTCAGCGCTGTCGGCTTTGACATCATCAGCGGTGAACCGCGGCTGGTGTTTCTCGATCTGCCCGGCTTCTCCCGGCCGATAAATTTCCTGGTTCTCGCCATAGGAATATATGGCATCGGCGAGATGCTGTGGACGATCGAGACCACGCGCGGTTCGCCTACCATGTCAAAGGCGGTGCTTTCGGTTGAACGCGTCCTGTCCAATCTGCGGGAACTTCTCTCCACCTGGAAGACAGCCGTTATGGCATCCTTTCTCGGTTACTTTGTCGGCATCCTTCCGGCAGCCGGCGCGACGCCTGGATCCCTTATGGCTTATGGCGTCGCCAAGCTGACCTCCAAGGACCCCTCGAAGTTCGGAAAAGGTGAAGTCGCCGGCGTTGTGGCGCCCGAGGCCGCCAACAACGCGGCATCCACCGGGTCCATGCTGCCGATGCTGACCCTGGGCATACCAGGCTCGCCGACGACGGCGATCCTGCTCGGCGGCATGGTCATCTGGGGTTTGACGCCGGGACCCAGATTGTTTGTCGAGCAGGAAGAGTTCGTATGGGGGCTGATCGCCAGCCTTTATGCTGCCAACCTGTTTGCGGTTCTGATCAACATCGGCTTCATCCCGCTGTTTCTCTGGGTCCTCAAGACCCCCTTCACGATCCTTGCGCCGATGATCTTCGTGCTCTGCCTGGTCGGTGGTTTTGCTCCGACAAGGTCACTGCACGATATCTGGCTGATGCTGATCTTTGGGATCGGCGGCTATCTGCTGCGCAAGCTCGATTATCCGCTGGCTCCGGCTGTCCTGGCGATTGTACTGGGACCGATCGCAGAACCGGCATTGCGACAGTCCCTGCTCATCTCGGATGGCAGCTTCGCACCGTTCTTCACCCGGCCCATAGCCGGGCCGATCACAATTATCGCGTTGCTTTTGATTTTGCTGCCGGTGTTCAAATATGGCTACCAGAGAATCAAGGGCAGGGGAGAAACACAATAGCGTTTGTGCCCGAAGTCCTGCGCCTCAAATGACGTAAAGGCCGATGATCATTGCGATCACGGCCAGCGCCAGAGAGATCCCCAGTATCTTCAAACCCTTCTTCTGCGGAAGGATTCGGCCCTGCCGGGCATCTTGTGCTGATTTTTCAGTCATGGTTCCTCGCCCGATTGGTCTGATCGGGACGCAGCCCAACAGCAATCGAGATCGCAAAACGAGTGCCCTGCGATCACGTTAAGGTGAAAGGATCTTCTGTTCGGGGTGAACCATTGCGGGCTGGCTGGGGAACAAGGATTCGAACCTTGACTAACGGGACCAGAACCCGTCGTTCTACCGTTAAACTATTCCCCAAAACGCACCTGATCGCTGGGTGATATCCCACTTGCAGGAACGATTCAATCGTTAATGCAGCGATCAAGCTCCAGTGTCAGACCGGGGGGCGGTAGGCAAGTGGGGGCGATTGGGCAGCTCTGCGGTCCTTAGCAGGCGCGCCACCGGCAGGTGCGTGCTGTGCGGGCTCAGGCGGTCTGGTTTGTGCTGCCGGTGCGGTGGCAATCGCCGCGCGGGCCATTTCAAGTGAACTCAATTGCTGCGGCGTCTGCGGGTGAGCCTGAGTTGGAGGTGTTTGGTCTGGCGCCGACCACGCAGCCGGTTGCGCTTGCTGCAGCGGTGCGTTCGCTTGCGGTCGTGCCGCTGGCTGCACGTGCTGTGGTTGCGGCATTGGCGTGAGCGGCTGAGCTGCAAATTGTCGTTCCAATGCGGATTTCTGGATCGCCGGGCTCGGGAGCGCGGGCGCGCGGGGCGCTTGCGGCACCGTCCCATCAAGCATCGCGGGCGGTTCGGCGGGGTGTGGATTGGTGCCATTTTGCTCTGCAGGAGTGTGGTGTTCAGCGGCATGTTCATGCGCAGCTTCACCAAGGCCTTGGGCGCGCCAGCGTCCGACAATATCGTTGAGAAAATTGCTGTCGACGACATCGTACTGCCAGTCTTGAGAAAACTTCGCCGTGCTGCTGCGTGGCATTGCTTCCGGGGGCAGACGATCAAAACGAATGCGAGTCGGCATGGCAACGCCTTCCCCGAACACCACCGCCTCGCCGGTTGCGAGTGAAGGCAGAACCTCAAGCAGACTTGCAGAGCCATCTGAAACACGGGCGCGGGCAATGTCTTGATCGCGCTCGTTGGTCAGCCGCATGCACACCATGCTGGCGCATTGCGAAAGGATTGTGGGATCAAGTTCAGCCGGCCGCTGACTGACCATGCACAGTGAAACGCCATACTTGCGTCCCTCTTTGGCGATTTTCGACAGCGCCCGCTTTGTGGGCTGAAATCCAAGCGTGTCTTCGGCAGGGGCGTAGCGGTGCGCTTCTTCACAAACCAGCGTTATCGGGACGCGGCCGTTACCCCACATGGCGAAATCGAACGCCATCCGGCTCAATACCGATACGACCACATTGATGATTTCGGAGGGCAGGCCGGCCAACTCGAAGATGGTGATCGGACGGCCATTGACCGGAACCCGGAAAATGCGGCCAAGCACATCGGCCATAGTGTCCTGAACCGTCAGGCTGCCGAACATGAATGCGTATCTGGGGTCGCGTGATATGGCTTCCAGCCGGGATTTCAATCGCTTGAACGGCGCCCGTTCGCCGCGCAGGTCAAGCTTGCCGATACATTCGTTCAGCAACGCCACAAGATCGGAAATCCGGTATGGAACCGGTGTATCCACCGAAGGCGCTATTGAATCCTGATCATCTCCGGAGAGAACTGAACGTAGCTCAACCCGCCGCTGGTTGGTGCCGTACCGCGCTTTGGCTATCGGAATCATTTCCCGCAACGTTTCGATGTCGGCTTCTCTGCCAGGCTGCGTGCCGATCAGGATTTCCACCATTTCTTCAAACGTCAGGAGCCAGAAGGGTAGAGTGAGGTTCTCCGCTGTCACCACTTCCGCCATTCCGGCAAAAGCAGGTTGATACTCTCTGTGAGGGTCCAGCAGAACGAGGTGAGCATTGGGCGTTTTTGCCAGAATACTTCGCAGGAGAAGGGCGACGGCGCAGGATTTTCCGGTGCCGGATGCGCCGAGAATTGCGAGGTGCTTTCCAAGCAGATCATCCGTCTTGGCCATCGCCGGGATCGAAGGTTCCTGAACGATTGTGCCCAGCCTGATGCCATCTGCGCTATTGCAGGCGTAGGCCATGGCCAAAATGTCATTGCTGGCGTGGTAAACCTGATCTCCGAGTGCCGGATATTTTGAGATCCCGCGTCGAAAGGCCTGTGGGGACCCCCGGGCGTCGCGTGGAAGTTCTCCGACAAACTCAAGCTCTATGACCCGCATTTCCGGTTCGGTCGGATCATTCGACGGAACCGGCACCGACAGTGCAGATATCAGGCCGAGAACCACGGAGCCCGGTATTTCGATTTTGACCAGCGTTCCCATTTCCGCCGGGGCGACACACTCAGCCTGTGAGAGCTCCGCGGAGCAAAGCAATACCACGGCCTGTGAACCTGAAACCGAGACGATCCGGCCAAGGGGAAGGTCGTGATCGCTTGCTGTCGGCCGATTTGTGTCTTGGCTTGGAGGAATCATGCCGCTTAGGCTCCTGGCTGTGGCACTGGTTTGGCGCCATCATCGTTCATGAAAGGTTCGGGGGCGGGGCAAGGCTTTGTCTTTGAGCGTGCGGTGGCATCAACCGGCAACGTCACGGTGGCCGTAGTTCCCTTGTTGGGCTCGCTGTGCAAGTGAACCTCGCCGCGATGCATGCTGACCAGTGCGTGAACGATAGGCAGCCCCAGACCCGATCCTTCAAACTGCCGCTGCGTTCCGTCATCGACCTGCCCGAAGGGCTGGAGGGCGACTTCAAGATCCTCGCCGCTCATCCCGATGCCGGTGTCCCGTACAATCAGACGAATGGTGTCTTCGCTCTGCATGTTGAGCGTGATTGTTATCCGTCCCCCGGAAGGCGTGAACTTTACGGCGTTTGAGATGAGGTTGATGATAATCTGACGGAGTTTGACCAGGTCGGCTTCCACCAAGGGTATCTTTGGCCAGACCTCCCGTCTGATTTCGATCGAGTTTGTGGTGGCCGCATCCTGGAACAAAGTGAGGCAGGACGACACCACCTCCTCAAGGTCTACCAGTTCGAAATTCAGCGAAGAACGACCCGACTGAAGTTTTGAGAGCTCAAGAATGTTGTTCACAATCGACAGGAGGTGCTGTGACGATTCTTCGATGTAGTGCGCATACTCAGGCACCCGGGCAGCGTTTTCCGGCGACACTTCCGCAGCGCACAACATTTCAGAAAAACCAATGATGGCGTTCAAAGGGGTGCGCAGTTCATGGCTCATTTTGGCGATGAACTCGGACTTGGCCCTGCTTGCCAGCTCGGCGTCCACCTTCGCGGCATTGAGCGCCAGGGTGGCCCGGTGACGCATCACAAGGTCGCCCATATGTCCGCAATATTGCGACAGCAGGGAACCCCGCCGAAAAGCATTTTTTGGAAAGTTACTCTGCACCAGTCTGCCAACCCAGCCCGTTTGAAGCTGAAAGACTAGTGGAAAACACATAAACTCGGGTTAACGCCAAGCGCGTCGAGCCCGCGCTGTAGCCGAAGGGCCGCGACGGTTAGCGGCTTGTCTGAGCACGCTCATATGCGGCGATCAGTTTCGGGTACATGGCACGCTTCGCAGCACTGGAATCCGCGCGTTCATAGGCGCTCAGCAACGCCATATATTGTGATTTCGCGGTTGCCCGCCGCGAAGCGCTGCGCTTCAGTTTTGCGGGATTTGGTTTCGGCGCGGTCAGCCTGAAGCTGGATTCGGGAGATTTCGTGCGAAGGGCAGCTTTCTTTGTGCGCCAGTCCAGACGCTGACGTGCGCCTGCCCTGAACTGGGTTTTGCCGGTATTCTGTGCCATTTGGAGACGTAGCACATACATGCCGGCTCCCTTGAAATCGAGGTTGACTGTGGCCTTATCGAACTGAGGGTCAGTCGCGTTGAGAGGCACTGAGAAGTACATATACCCGGCGGCTTGCATCGAAAGGCCCGATCCGGCTTCTGCCCTGGACCATGGCAGCAGGGCCAATGCCCCCAAAATCAGGGCAAAAGTGAGCACAAGCTTGAACACGGCATATCCGGGTCTGTGGGAAACCGCGGCACGCTCTGACACGGCGTCTGAACATATTTTCTTGGACCCTGGCTGCCAGGAGCCATGAAGTTCACTCTCAAGGGAATTGCTGTTTATCATCATCATGGGACTGACGGATGCATGTTGCATGCCACTTGGTTCGTAGCCGACAGCCCTTATCGAGGAAGGAGTTCTTTACCCGTGCCCGCAAATGGGTAAACTGCAGTCAACACAACAAGATACAGGCAATCGCAAGGATCCCCCATAGTGTGTAAGGGAGCGGGTCGCGACTGCCGGGCGGGAACCTTGTGGACGCGACACGCGCCGGTGCGCCTGCGGCGAAAAATTTCATCGCCCAGCGCAAGAAACCAGAATCGGACGAACCGGCTGCCGCTGGCAGGCAGCATGGTGGCCCTGCAACGGACAGTTCCGAAAATGCCAAGGCTGCCGCTGATTGCAGCGCCAATCCTCCCGGGCACGACGCAACGAAGCCGCGTCGCCGTAAAAGGCGGCCGTATCGCCGCTCGCCCATTTATGGTGCGCTTGATCTCGGCACCAACAATTGCCGTTTGCTCGTCGCGAAACCCTCCGTTGACGGATTTAGGGTCATCGACGCATTTTCCCGCATCGTCCGCCTTGGTGAAGGTGCGAGCAGGTCGGGCATACTTGGCGAGTCCGCTATGGAGCGGACCATCGAAGCGCTCAAGGTGTGCACCGGCAAGATGGCGAGGCGGAACGTCACCCGGTTTCGCCTGATTGCGACCGAGGCCTGCCGGGCTGCGGCAAACGGCAGCGAATTCATCGAGCGGGTATATCAGTCGACTGGACTGAAACTTGAAGTGATTGACCGCGAAACGGAGGCACGCCTGGCGGTCGCCGGCTCGGCGTCACTTATCGATCCCGGGTGTTCCAACGTCCTGGTCTTTGATATCGGCGGAGGCTCGACCGAGCTGATGTATCTTTCGCTGTCTGAGACGGGACACGAACTCCAGGACTGGGTTTCGCTGCCGGTCGGCGTGGTGACGCTCGCCGAACGCCACGGTGGCCTGGATGTGGATCCCGATATTTTCGGTGCGATGATTGCAGATGTGACACCGCTTCTGGTACAATTTTTTGACCGCCTGAACAGCGCCGCCGGCGGTGCTTCCGTGGTTGATCACATGCTTGGCACGTCGGGAACCGTCACCACCATTGCAGGCGTTCACCTGGACCTCGATCGCTATGACCGTGCGAAGGTTGATGGCTGCTGGATCACCGACCAACACATAACCGATGTGACACAGCGCCTGTTGTCCATGAGTTACGACCAGCGCGCCGCAAACCCGTGTATTGGGCCCGATCGGGCGGATCTCGTTCTTGCCGGCTGCGCTATCCTCGAAGCAATTCTCCAGTACTGGCCATGCGAGCGTGTTCGGGTCGCCGATCGCGGGTTGCGCGAAGGCATCCTCACGCAGCTTATGAAGGAGGATGGAAACTTCGGCCAGGACCGCTCGCACCGGTCACGTCGTCGCGGTCACCGCGGCCGCCGCAGGCGAGGGGGTGGTGCGCCTTCTAACGGCAATCAGCCGGTCGAGTGATGGCGCGCCGCAAGACCCCGGGAGGAAAGCCGACCGTGGCGCGCGACCTCAAGGTCCGGGTCAAGACCGCGCGCGGCCGCAAAATATCATCGACCCGTTGGCTCGAGCGCCAGCTCAATGATCCCTATGTGGTGGAAGCGAAGCGTCTCGGGTTGCACTCGCGGGCCGCATTCAAACTGATTGAGATTGACGATAAGCATGGCTTTCTGACACCCGGGGCAAGGGTGGTTGATCTCGGTGCAGCCCCCGGAGGATGGTCGCAAATCGCCGCCGAGCGCACGGGGGCGGACATGGGAGACGGATTTGTCGTCGCCGTCGATGTCACAGAGATTGAACCGATTGCGGGCGTGCAGTTCATTCAGGCTGACTTTCTTGATGACGAGACACCCGGGAAAATTCGTGCGCTCCTCGGCGATGCCCCGGCCGATATCGTCATGAGTGACATGGCGGCCCCGGCCAGCGGGCACAAGCGCACCGATCATCTGAAGATCATGGCCCTGTGCGAGATGGCGTTGGACTTTGCAGGCGATATCCTTCGCCCTGGAGGAACATTTCTCGCAAAAGTGCTTCAGGGTGGCGCGGAGCACGCGTTGCTCGACATAATGAAGCGGGAATTTGAAACCATTCGGCATGTAAAACCCAAGGCCAGCCGGAAGGAATCGTCAGAGCTCTATGTTCTGGCGACAGGGTTTCGCGATACTGGTTCTGAATCCGATGAAAACTTGTGAATGGCGCTTTGCTTTCCGCTTGGGGTGGTGATAAACACAACCGCCAACCGCAGAATCGCTGGCTTTGTTTGAGTCCCACGACGTCCGGACGGGCAAACCAACAGCGGGTCTAGCTGATGCAAGGAGGTTGGCGCCATGGCCATTGCACCACGTGATGGTTCTTTTCAGGAATATCTGACATTCGATGACGTCCTGCTGAAGCCGGGACGGTCTGAGATTATGCCGGCGGAAGCCGACACGCGAACCCGCCTGACGCGGGAAATCGAGCTCCACATCCCGATTGTATCGTCCGCGATGGACACCGTCACCGAAGCCCCTTTGGCGATCGCCATGGCGCAATCCGGCGGTATCGGAGTCGTCCACCGCAACATGGATCCGGATTTGCAGGCGGAGAACGTCCGTCGGGTCAAAAAGTTCGAATCTGGCATGGTTGTCAATCCTGTGACGATCACCCCCGACGCGACGCTTGCCGACGCTTTGGCGCTTATGGATCGGCACAAGATTTCCGGCATACCGGTCACCGAGCAGAGTGCCAATGGCGGGCCGGCCGGAAAGCTTGTCGGCATTTTGACGAACCGCGACGTGCGGTTCGCCAATCAACCCGAACAGCCGGTGCATGAGCTGATGACCAGCGACCGTCTGATCACGGTTAGCGAATCAGTCGATATGGACGAAGCCCGCAGGCTGCTTCACTCCAATCGCATCGAGAAGCTCCTTGTGGTGGATGACGATTTCCAGTGCGTTGGCCTGATCACCGTAAAGGACATGGAGAAGGCGCAACTGCACCCGAATGCCTGTAAGGACGAACATGGCCGCCTGCGTGTCGCTGCTGCAACTGGAGTAGGCGACAAAGGCGTTGAGCGTTGCGAGCGCGTGCTTGATGCAGGCGTCGATCTGATCGTCGTCGACACCGCGCATGGACACTCGGTCCACGTCATAGAAACGGTTCGCCGCATCAAGCGCCTGAGCAACGCGGTTCAGGTGGTGGCCGGTAATGTGGCGACAGGTGAGGCAACAAAAGCTCTCATCGGTGTCGGCGTGGACGCAGTGAAAGTTGGGATTGGTCCCGGATCGATCTGCACCACGCGTATCGTCGCCGGCGTTGGCGTGCCGCAGCTTTCAGCGATCATGGACTGCGTCGGCGAGGCCGATAGGTCCGGCGTGCCGGTTATTGCCGATGGTGGCATCAAATATTCCGGAGACCTTGCCAAGGCGATTGCGGCCGGCGCCCAGTGCGCCATGATCGGGTCCCTCTTTGCCGGAACCGACGAGAGCCCGGGCGAGGTGTTCCTCTATCAGGGCCGCAGCTACAAGGCGTATCGTGGTATGGGGTCGGTCGGGGCGATGGCGCGCGGCTCGGCAGACCGTTACTTCCAGCAGGATATTCAGGAAACCCTGAAACTGGTTCCTGAGGGCATCGAAGGGCAGGTGCCCTACAAAGGACCGATGTCAAGTGTTCTGCACCAGCTCGTCGGTGGTTTGCGGGCTGCCATGGGCTACACCGGATGCAAGGACATCGATGAGCTCCGCAGCCAGGCGGAATTCATCAAGATCACATCGGCGTCTTTGCGTGAGAGCCATGTTCATGATGTTACGATCACCCGTGAGTCACCCAACTATCCGTCCCGAGGGTGACCGCGTGAAGCCTTTCGTCGACAGCTCTAGCAACGGATAGGGCGGAACCGCATGCATTTCGGCGCCCAGCTTCAAGCCGCAATCGAGGTCATCGATCAGATTGAAACCCGCCACAGGCCTGCGGCCGACGCCCTGCAGGATTGGGGGCGATCGCATCGTTTTGCGGGGTCCGGCGATCGCGCGGTGATCGGAAATCTTGTGTTTGACTGTTTGCGGCGGCGCCGGTCGCTGGCGGCCCGCAGCGGCGATGACAGCGCAAGACTGGCGGTACTGGGGGTCGCAGTGCACCTGTGGCAGCGGCCGCTGGAGGAGATCGCCGAGCTATGCGCGCGGCAGTACGGAGCCGGCGCCTTGACTGCACCTGAACAGACAGCGTTGCAGTCTCCGATGCCGGAAGACGCCACTTTGGCGGTGCGCGGCGATTTCCAGGACTGGCTAGAACACGGCATGCAGCGCGCGTTTGGGGCCGACGTCGAGGAGCAGGCATCCGCATTGTGCAATCGGGCGCCGGTCGATTTGAGGGTCAACGGCCTCAAAGCGGATCGGGAAAAGGTTCTGCGCGCACTTTCACGTTATGGCGCCGTTGCCACTCCATATGCCCCAATGGGCATCCGGGTGCCGCCTCCTGAAGCCGGCAACAGGTACCCGAATCTGGAGGCGGAAGCTGCTCACGGCAAAGGCTGGTTCGAGGTTCAGGATGAGGGCTCTCAGCTGGCGGCTGCTCTGTCCGGTGCTCTGCCCGGCACACAAGTCATGGATCTTTGCGCAGGCGCGGGCGGCAAGACCCTGGCTCTGGCCGCAGCCATGGAAAACAAAGGCCAGATCCATGCTTACGACAGCGACCGCATCCGGTTGCGCAAGATTTTCGAACGCCTGAAGCGCGCCGGCGCCCGCAATGTTCAGGTCATCGATGCTGGAAACGAAGACCGGATCAAGGATCTGGAGCAGCGCATGGACGTGGTGCTCGTCGATGCACCCTGCAGCGGATCGGGGACCTGGCGGCGGCGGCCCGACGCAAAATGGCGGTTGAGCGCGCAAGCGCTGTCGAAACGCTGCGCAGAACAGCGCGATGTCCTCAACCTCGGCAGTCCTCTGGTGAAGCCGGGCGGACGAATGGTCTACGTCACCTGTTCCGTATTGCCGGAAGAAAACACAGACCAGGTGTCCTGGTTCTTGAACGAACACCCGAACTTTCGCCTGGTGTCCTGGCGCGATGGCTGGTCGGGAACGGATTTGCCGAACGCAGGCGGCGGCGACTGTTTGATGCTTACCCCTCACACCCACGGTACGGACGGGTTTTTTATTGCCCTATTGGAGCGTACCGATACTCAATAGGCTCTGAACCCGCTTCACCCTAAGAAACCGGACTTTACTGATGTCTGATCGCATCCTCATCATTGATTTCGGATCGCAAGTCACCCAGTTGATTGCCCGCCGCGTGCGCGAGGCGGGTGTATACTGCGAGATCCACCCGTTTCAAAGCGTCACTGAAGCAACTGTTCGGTCGTTTGCCCCCAAAGGCGTCATCCTGTCCGGCGGCCCCGCATCGGTGACCGAGGACACCACACCGAGAGCACCCGAAGAGCTGTTCGAGAACCTTGGCTTGCCGGTGCTGGGCATTTGTTACGGCAACCAGACCATGGTCGCCCAGTTGGGCGGACGCATCACCATATCCGACCACCAGGAATTCGGCCGGGCGATGGTCGATGTGACCGAGGACTGTGTCTTGTTCGAAGGCATCTGGGCCGTTGGCGAGACTCACCAGGTCTGGATGAGCCATGGTGACCGCATTGATGCCCTGCCGGAGGGGTTCAGAAGGGTCGCCAAGACCGAAAGCGCCCCTTACGCAGTGATCGCGAACGACGAGCGCAAATATTACGGGGTTCTGTTTCATCCAGAAGTCGTGCACACGCCACAAGGCGGGGCGCTGCTTGCAAACTTCGTCCACCGGGTGTGCGGCTGCGACAACGCCTGGACGATGGAGGCCTTCAAACAGGAAGCGATCGCAAAGGTCCGCAACCAGGTCGGTGACGACCGGGTCATCTGCGGTTTGTCGGGAGGTGTCGATTCGTCCGTGGTCGCAGTCCTGCTGCATGAGGCGATCGGCGATCAGCTGCAATGCGTTTTCGTCGATACTGGCATGCTTCGTGCCGGCGAGGCCGAGGAAGTCGTGAGCCTGTTCAAGGGGCACTACAACATCCCGCTGATCCATGTTGACGCGTCGGACGAGTTCCTGGGCAAGCTCGACGGTGTTACCGATCCCGAACGCAAGCGCAAAATAATAGGCGCTACTTTTATCGATGTCTTCGAGCGCGAGGCAAAGGGCATCGGCGGTGCCGGCTTTTTGGCGCAAGGCACCTTGTATCCCGATGTGATCGAGAGCGTTTCTTTCACCGGCGGTCCGAGCGTTACGATCAAGTCTCACCACAATGTCGGTGGACTTCCTGAGCGCATGAACATGGATCTGGTCGAGCCGTTACGCGAATTGTTCAAGGACGAAGTGCGGGGTCTTGGCCGCGAACTCGGTCTGCCCGACACACTCGTCGGGCGCCACCCGTTTCCAGGGCCCGGCCTTGCAATCCGCATTCCTGGTGAGATCACCCGTGAGAAGCTCGACATCCTGCGCAAGGCCGATGCGGTTTATCTCGATGAGATCCGCAGTGCCGGGCTTTATGATGCGATCTGGCAGGCCTTTGCGGTCCTGCTGCCGGTGCAGACAGTCGGCGTCATGGGGGATGCGCGCACCTACGAGTCAGTCTGCGCCCTGCGGGCCGTCACCTCCACGGACGGTATGACGGCTGACTATTACCCATTCGACCACACATTCCTTGGCCGCGCAGCCACGCGGATTATCAATGAGGTTCGCGGCATCAACCGTGTCGTTTATGATATCACCTCAAAGCCCCCGGGGACCATCGAATGGGAGTGACGGTTTTGTCGTTGCCCGGGTGCTTGCATGGAACAGTCTGCCGTCAAGTGATGCGCAGGGCGCGAGTGGACCGCTGATCCCGGCGCCAGTGTGAACAGGAGCCTTTGCCCATGTCAGTCCTTGTTGCTGGTCTAATCACATTTTTCGCCGTCCATTTTGTCCCGTCGATGCAAGGGGTCAAAGACGCGCTCAAGAGCCGCTTTGGCGAAAAGGGCTATGCCGGTGTGTTTTCGCTCGTGGCCTTCGTCGGGCTCGGGCTGATCATCTGGGGCTTCGCCACGGCGGAGTGGGTAACGGTTTATGACCCGCCGGTTTGGGGACGGACCGTCACCATGCTGCTGGTCGCGCCGGCCTTCATCTGTCTGGCGGCTGCCAACATGAAAGGGCGGATCAAGAAAACACTCAAACACCCGATGCTCGTCGGGGTAGGGTTATGGGGCACTGGCCATCTTTTTGCCAATGGCGATGCGGCAAGCGTCGTATTGTTCGCCTCCTTCGTGGCGTTCAGCATCGTCGACATCGCGGTCGCAAATGCCCAGGGCCGCGTCGCGTCGTTCGAAGTAGACCCGAAACAGGATGTCATGGCGGTCGTGGGCGGTTTGGCCGTCTACGGGATCTTCCTGTTTCTTCATCCTTACGTCATCGGCGTCCATGTGATCTGATCCCGTTTTCGCGAGGGCGCACTGTGGTCGCGTTTGCTCAGGAGTACATTCGATATGTCGGTACAAAAAGCTGTTAAGCGCATTACAGCGCCGGACATTACCGCGCGCAAAGGCGCTGAGCCCATCGTTTCGCTCACAGCCTATCATGCACACACGGCAGCGATCGCCGATGACCTGGTGGATTTCCTCCTTGTGGGTGATTCGCTCGGCATGGTCATGCACGGCTTCGAGAGCACGCTTCCAGTGCCCCTTGACCTCATGATCATGCACGGCCGAGCCGTTATGCGCGGCGCCAAAAGGGCCCTGGTCGTGGTCGATATGCCGTTTGGGTCCTACGAGGAGAGCCCAGCGCAGGCCTTTCGCAATGCCGCGCGCGTGATCAAGGAAACCGAATGTGGCGCGGTGAAGCTTGAGGGCGGAACCCGCATGGCCGAAACAATTCACTACCTGAGCCAACGCGGCATTCCAGTAATGGCGCATATCGGGCTGACCCCTCAGTCGTTCAATGTTATGGGTGGGTTCAAGACACAAGGGCGTACGCGGGATCAGTGGCAGGTTCTGGAAGACGATGCTCAAGCGGTGGTCGATGCCGGAGCCTTTTCGCTGGTGCTGGAAGCGATCGCTGCGCCTTTGGCCGACCGCATCACCAAGGCCGTCCCGATCCCGACCATCGGCATAGGTGCGTCGGCCCAGTGCGACGGGCAAATTCTGGTGATGGAGGACATGTTGGGACTGTCGCCCCGCGTGCCAAAGTTCGTCAAGGAATTCGGTAATGTTGGCGCCGCGATCGAAGGGGCGATCAAGAGCTACGCTGAAGAGGTCAGGGCCCGGCGGTTTCCCGCCGTGGAGCACACCTATGATGTGAAAGATTAGACACTTTCCTGCAGCAATGGCGTTGCTTAAGCACGATCGCTCAAATGTTTGTTATTCAAGCTAAAATGGCTCTTGCCACGGCGCGTTTAACGGTGTTTACAGTTTCCTGAAACCTAGTTTGCCTTGAAATGGCCATCAGGCTATTTTACCGGCCACGTCATGGGCATGGCGGAAGCGGCAGCAAGAGTCCCGGCAGGAGCGTGCCATTGAGCGACGAATCCATTTTTCGCGAAGTTGACGAAGAAGTTCGGCACGAACAGATTCAGAAACTCTGGTCGAAGTACGGCATATATGTTGTGTCGGTGTGTGTCGGCGTTGTAGTGGCCGTCGGCGGCATAAAGGGCTGGCAGGCCTATCAGCTTTCTGTGGCTGAAACCGCCGGGGACAAGTATGTCAAGGCCATCGCCTTGGCTGAAAAGAACGGCACCGCCGAGGCTGACAAGATATTTGCCGAGCTTGCCGCCTCAGGGCCATCGGGCTACGCCGCGCTGGCGAATTTTCAACGCGCGGCTGCGTTGGCAAAAAACGGCGACGTAGGGGGCGCCATTAAGGCATATGACGTGATCGCGGCCGATACGAAGTTGGCCGAGTTGATGCGCAACCTCGCACGAGTAAGGGCCGGGTTGCTGGCCGTCGACACGATGGCGCTGGACGAAATCGAGGGTCGCCTCTCCGGCCTCGACACCCGCGACAATCCGTGGCGTAACGCTGCGCGGGAAATCATTGCACTTGCCGCATACAAGGCTGGCGATGTAAGCAAGGCAGACAGACTTTACACCGAGATTGTCGGTGATTTGTCGGCACCACAAGGTTTGCGGCAACGCGCTCAGATCATGCTGACCCTGCTGCAGCCGGAGCTGCAGGCAAAACCAGCTCAGGAATAACGCCTTAAGGCCGGTTTCAACACGATGACCGGCAGATAGAAAGTTAAGAGAGTACGGCACCATGCGTAGCTTGAAGCAACAACGTGTTAGCGGTCGGTGGAGCCTTGGCTTCCGTCTCGCCGCAGTTGCCGTCTGTTGCGGCGTGATAGCCGGATGCACCACCTTCGAGCGGGTACAACGCAAGCTTGGCTTTGAGGCGGATGACACCATCCTGCCGGGCAAGCGGGAATCCGTGTTCACCACCGGTGTCGACTCTGCTGCTGATCCGAGCCTGTCGACATCGCCAATTATCATTCCGACCGCCTACACAAATGCAGACTGGTCACAGCCTGGTGGCACGCCGAGCAACGCGCTGCAACATGTGGCGCTGTCGTCGCAGCTGAAGCGGGTATGGTCAGTTGACGCTGGAACCGGATCTTCGACACAGGGACGCCTCACCGCAAGCCCGATCGTGTCCAACGGACGGATATATGTGCTCGACACCCAGGCCGCGTTGAGTGCTTTCAGCGCCAGTTCAGGCAAGCGCCTGTGGTCAAAGTCCCTCGCGCCAAACAATGAAGAGAACGATGAAGGTTATGGCGGCGGCATCGCCTCCGATGGCCGCTTCATCTATGCGACCACCGGCTTTGGCAACATCATGGCGATGGATGCAGGTACCGGCGAGTTGGTTTGGGGCAAGCGTATTGACGGCCCGATCCGTGCTGCACCTACAGTGGCGGACGGCCGCGTCTATGTGACCTCCATCAGCAACGAGGTGTTTTGCCTGTCTGCAGTGGACGGCTCCATTTTGTGGAAGTTTGAAGGCGTTGCCGAACGGTCATCGCTGCTCTCCAGCACCAGTCCCGCAGTGAACAACGGTGTCGCGGTCATTCCCTATACGTCCGGCGAAATCATCGGTTTCGGCGTCACCGACGGCCGCCCGCTCTGGGGTGACAGCCTGGTCAGCACCGGATCGCTCAGCTCTCTGGCATCGTTGAACGACATTTCCGGCCGTCCCGTCATGGAAGGCAATCAGGTTATTGCGATCAGCCACTCCGGCCGCATGGTCGCGGTCAATGCGCAGACCGGTGACCGGTTGTGGTCTCGCAATGTTTCCGGCACGCAAACACCGTGGATTGCCGGCCCGCATGTATTCGTCATCACCGACGACCGCAATATTTTGGCGGTGACCCGCGACCAAGGCCGTATCAGATGGTCGACAAAATTGCCCGATGAGCAGGTATGGAGCGGCCCTGTTTTGGCGGGCGGCCGCCTGATTGCAGTTTCATCGGAAGGCATGATGATCAACGTCAACGTCCAAACAGGCGAAATCATCAGCCAGTCCGATCTTGGTACCGCAATGTTCATTTCACCGGTGGTGGCAGGCAATATGATTTACCTGCTTAACGACAGTGCAGATTTGATCGCAATGCGGTAAGTTACACCACTGGATGCCGGGCCGAACGTGCCCGGTCGCGCCTCCAACAACCCTTGCAGTTTGACCATGCCCCTCACCGTTGCCATTGTTGGTCGGCCGAATGTCGGCAAATCGACGCTATTCAATCGCCTTGTCGGCAAGCGCTTGGCGCTGGTCGACGATGCTCCCGGTGTGACGCGGGACCGCCGCGAAGGCGAGGCCAGGATTGCCGATATTGAGTTTCGCATATTCGATACCGCCGGGCTCGATGATGCAGAGCGGGGCAGTCTTGGCGAACGCATGAAGGAGCAGACCATGGCCGCCGTTGAAGAGGCCGATGTGTGCCTCTTCATGATTGACGCGCGTGCCGGGGTCACTCCATTGGACCACTTGTTCGGGGATCTTCTGAGAAAGTCCGACAAGCCGTTGATACTCGCCGCCAACAAGTGTGAAGGACGGTTGGGCAAGGATGCTCTCTATGAAGCCTATGCTCTGGGTTTGGGTGAACCCATCGGATTGTCCGCCGAGCATGGCGAAGGCTTGACCGAGCTCTATGATGCGCTGTTGCCGCTCGTCAATGCTGCCTCCGAACGCGAAAAGGAGGACCGCCCGGGCGAAGCAATGGCCGGTGCTGACAAACCTTTGCGGATTGCAATAATTGGCCGTCCGAATGCTGGAAAGTCGACTCTGATCAACAAGCTTCTCGGCAAGGATCGTCTGCTGACCGGGCCGGAAGCCGGTGTAACGCGGGATTCGATTTCTGTTGACTGGCACTGGCAGGATTTGCCGGTCAAGCTGTTCGATACAGCCGGACTGCGGCGGCGTGCCCGGGTGACCGGCAAGGTCGAGAAGCTGTCTGTTGCCGATGCGCTCCGCGCTGTTCGCTTTGCCGAAGTCGTGGTGCTGTTGCTTGATGCGCAACAACCGTTTGAGAAGCAGGATCTCCACCTGGCAGATCTGGCGGCCCGGGAAGGGCGTGCGCTGATACTGGCCGTTAACAAGTGGGACCTGGTGGACGACAAGCGTCAGGCCTTGAAGGATCTTGCTGAGAAGACCGAACGTCTATTGCCGCAAATTCGCGGCGTGCCGCTGGTTACCCTGTCCGCTACGTCCGGATCCGGTCTGAAGCGTTTCATGCCCGCGGTGATGAAAGCGTACGAAGCGTGGAACAGGCGTGTGGGCACCGGCGAGCTTAATCGCTGGCTAGAAGCATCGCTGCAGCGGCATCCGCCTCCGGCGGCGAAAGGCCGGCGCATTAAATTGCGCTACATGACGCAGGCCAAGACCAGACCGCCCACGTTCATTACATTTTCCACCCGTGCAGCGGAGCTTCCCGAATCCTACTCGCGCTACCTGATCAACAGTTTGCGCACGGACTTTAACATCTGGGGCACGCCCATAAGGCTGCACGTGCGGGCTGGCAAAAATCCTTACGCTGACAAGTAATACCAAAGGAACTAATCATTGACTCATTTCATGGGCCAATAATTAGTTCCTTTGGTATGAGTGCCGTTGTCACGCCATGATAAATGCTCGGCGCGTGTTCACATGTGCACCGCAATAGGGTAGTTCAAGGTGTCATGGAGCGAGAGGCACAAAAGCGATTTCCGAAAGTCGGTGCGATAACTGTCGTATTGGTGCTGGCCCTGGCGCTCTATTCAGCCAGGCTCTTGCTCAACGCGCCGGAATACAAACGAGATCAGGCTGCAGAACTGTGTTCAGCGATCGTCCCGGCGCTGCATATCGAGGAAGCACCGATCGAAATTTTGTCAAAAGAGATTGATGATGGCGGCCGGACGGCCCGTCTTGCCTATCGCCTCGGTCTGGAGGGCCGGATTGGCCGGCGCCGCTGGATAGTTTGCACGTTTGCCAACACCGCGGGTCTCTACGGCGAACCGCAGGTCATGTCGGTGGAAACCGATATCGGTGAACTTGGACCTGGAAGGCTTTTCGTCATCAAGCGATGGTGGCTGGATCATCAGGACACTATGCGACATATCGGGGAAGAGCGCGGCACGCTTGAGCAAACCCCAGTGTGACTTTCATGCGGTGCAGCGATCTAACGCTGCACGAACTTCCCGGTTGGAAAATCATAGACCATGCCGTTTTCGGTGCAGGAGACTTCGGCGAGCGGCACGAATGTTTCAGCCACTTCCGCCGGAGTGGGCAAGGTCATCGGGTCTTCGCCGGGCACGGCCTTCGCCCGCATCGCGGTCCGCACCGGTCCCGGATTAAACAGATTGGCGCATACCGTGCTGCTGTCGACTTCCGCGGCGTAGGTCCTTATCAAAGCTTCCAGTGCTGCTTTCGACACCGAATATCCACCCCAGAATGACCGGCAGTTGACGGCTGCGCCCGATGTGACGAACACTGCGCGGCCTGCGTCGGATTGCTGCAGAAGCGGGTCGAGAGAGCGGATGAGGCGCCAATTGGCCGTCACGTTGACGGCCATTACGTCATCCCAGACTTTGGGTTCGATGTGTCCCAGCGGCGAAAGCTGGCCCAGCAGTCCGGCGTTTCCAATCAGTATATCGAGCTTGCCCCAGCGCTCGAAAATGGTTGCACCGAGACGATCCAGCGCTTCGAAGTCGGTAATGTCCACCGGGACCAGGGTTGAAGCGCCGCCGGCGTCGCGAATTTCATCGTCGACCTCTTCGAGGCCGCCAACCGTTCTGGCAAGGAGGATAACGTGCGCGCCTTCGCGTGCGAAGGCACAGGCAACCGCACGGCCAATGCCGCGCGATGCACCGGTGATAACTGCGAGGCGATCCTGAAGACGCTTGCTCACCCGGTCTCCGCCAATAGGGACAGCTGGTGCGGTGGGGTGGATTCTCCGGACTGGTCGGTCAACGGGGTCGGATAATCGCCGGTGAAGCAATGGTCAGTAAACTGAGGATTGGCGTTGTCACGGCTTTCATACCCCATGGCCTTGTAAAGTCCCTCCACAGAAAGAAAGGCGAGGGATGTGACCCCAATGTAATCCCGCATCTGTTCGAGATCATGGGTTGCCGCAAGCAGTTTTCGCTGGTCGGGCGTGTCGATGCCGTAAAAGTCCGGATGGGTGATGGGCGGGCTTGCCACGCGCATATGCACCTCGCGTGCACCGGCGTCATACATCATTTGCACAATCTTGACGGACGTCGTGCCGCGAACAATGCTGTCGTCGACGAGAATAATGCTTTTGCCTTCGATGGCCATGCGATTGGCGCTGTGCTTCAGTTTGACACCAAGCGCCCGGATTTGCTGGGTCGGCTCGATAAAGGTCCGGCCGACATAATGGTTGCGGATGATGCCGAGTTCATAAGGGATACCCGATGCTTGCGCATAGCCGATGGCCGCGGGCACACCGGAATCCGGGACCGGGATCACCACATCCGCATCACACTCTGATTCGCTGGCCAGTTGGCGGCCCATATTCTTGCGAACTTCATACACGCTGCGCCCGCCGACGATGCTGTCGGGGCGAGAGAAGTAGATATACTCAAAGACGCAAGGTCTCGGTTTGCGTTTCGGGAACGGATGCAGGCTTTCTATGCCGTCTTCGGTAATGATTACGATCTCGCCATTCTCGATTTCCCGCACAAACCTGGCCCCGATGATATCAAGTGCACAGGTTTCTGAGGCAAGAATGGGTGCGCCGTCAAGATCACCCAGCACCAGGGGCCTGATGCCCAGTGGGTCACGCGCTCCGATGAGTTTCTTGTTTGTGAGGGCAGCTAGCGAAAAGGCGCCTTCGATGGCCCGCAGCGCGTCGATGAATTTTTCGATGAACCGCGCGTGTTTGCTTTGTGCGACAAGATGCAGAATGACCTCCGTATCGGAGGTTGACTGGAAAATCGCGCCATTCGACACCAGCTGGCGTCTCAAGGTCATGGCATTGGTGAGATTACCATTGTGGCAAACCGAAAATCCACCGCCTGCCAGATCGGCGAATAACGGTTGCACATTGCGCAGGATAGTTCCCCCGGTGGTGGAATACCGGACGTGGCCAATCGAGGATCGCCCCTTGATCCGGTTGATGACCGATTGTTTTGAAAACTGATCGCCGACCAAGCCCAGTCTGCGCTCGGAGTTAAACCGGGTTCCGTTAAACGAAACGATGCCGGCGGCCTCCTGGCCGCGATGCTGCAGGGCATGGAGTCCAAGCGCCGTCAACTCTGCAGCGTCGGGATGGTTGAACACGCCGAACACCCCGCACTCTTCTTTGAGCCGGTCGCCTTCGTCCAGCTCGATGGTGCGGGAAGTTGGGTTTATTTTGCTTTCGTCCGTCATCGCAACACTCCATTGACCGTTGCGTGGGGGGCCAGTGATCAGCCTTTCGAGGCTGCTGCGCAATTTCAGTTTTGTGTGCCTTGCGTGCTTTGCAGCAGTTGATTCAAGCTGCTCCGTTCGGAGCCATCATAAACGTTCTGCTTCGTGTCGTCTTTCAACGAGGCGTCGTCGTCGTTTTTCTCTTCCGTGTCGGTTTCCGGCGCATCGGTCTCATCTTCGCCTTCGCCCTCTTTCGCCGTCTTTTCAAGCAGCATTTCAGCGATTGCCGAGGGCATGTACGATATGATCACCTTAGCCGTGGTGTGCACAAAGTCTATCGACTGTGCATTTTTTACCCCGTCGGGGTATTGCTCCCTTGGCGAAAGCCAGATGAAGAACAAGTAAGCCACAACCACCAGAAGCAGACCGCGGGCGAGTCCAAACACGAACCCCAAAGTGCGGTCCAGCACCCCGACGCCGCCATCCAGTACCCAGTCAGACAGCCTCATTGTGAGAATTGCAATGATGATCAGTACAACCAGAAAGACCACGGACACTTGCACGACGTCGGCGACCAGATGATCATCCGGCGGAAAATAGGACCGCGCCGTATCCTTCAGGATCGGGTACAAAAAATACGCGGCCAGCGCACCGCCAACCCACGACAGCAGCGACAACACTTCTCGTGTGAAGCCGCGCATGAGCGCAAGCAAGGCGGAAATGAACATGATTCCGAACAGAAGGGCGTCAAACCAGGTGATAGTCATATGAGGATTTGCCGGTTTCTACTGAGTCGAAAGGGCCTTTGACGGCGCAGTTGGTTTGCCTCTACGCCACGGCATACTGCAACTTGGCGCAGATGGCCACCACAAATGAACATTCATACCCAACGCTTTATGACGAATATCCATGGTTACAATTGGGCGCTCGTGGGCTCGTCCGCGTCTGCGCCTGCGGAGCGGGCCACGGATGTTCCGCAGGTCCGGACCCACCCGAGCAGATCTGCAAGGTCTCCGATTGCCGTCAGCGTCAGGCCGTCACGGCCGCCCTTTTTCTGTGTTGCAATTTCGCTTGGCACCAAAGCGCTTTGAAATCCCAGTTTCTGGGCTTCCTTGAGACGTGCCTCGCCCTGCGCAACCGCCCGAACGGCTCCCGAAAGGGAGACTTCGCCGAAAACCACCGAATCGAGCGGCAGGCTGAGATTGAGAAGCGACGACACCAGGGCCGCGGCCACGGCAAGGTCCGCCGCCGGCTCCTTCACTCTTAAACCGCCGGCAACATTGAGGTAGATGTCATGACTGGCCAGATGCATGCCGCAATGCGCATCAAGCACGGCGAGAACCATTGCCAGACGGTTTCCGTCCCAGCCGACGACTGCACGCCGCGGCGTTGCCAGCGACGAGGGCGCGACGAGGGCCTGTATTTCGACCAGCAGCGGGCGCGTGCCTTCGATGCCGGCAAAAACCGCTGACCCGGGGTTTGCGCTCTCCCGGTCTCCGATGAACAGCCGGGACGGGTTCTTGACCTCCCGCAACCCGCCATCAGACATCTCGAAGACACCGATCTCATCGGTCGGCCCGAAGCGGTTCTTGATCGCCCGCAGAATGCGGAAATGGTGGCCTGTTTCGCCTTCAAAGTAGAGCACCGTATCGACCATATGCTCGATCACCTTGGGTCCGGCCAGTTGCCCTTCTTTGGTGACGTGCCCGACCAGCAGGATCACAGCGCCTCTTGATTTTGCGTAGTTGATCAGGAGCTGGGTCGCAGCCCGCAGCTGCGACACCGTGCCCGGCGCTGCATCCAGAGTGGGGGACCAGACTGTCTGGATCGAATCAATGACGACCACGTCGGGCACCGGCCCTTCAGCCAATGTCGTCAGTATGTTGCTGAGATTGGTCTCCACGCCAAGTGTGACCGGAGCATCGGACAGGTTGAGCCGTCGCGCCCGCAAGCGAACCTGGGCCACCGCTTCTTCGCCGGATATATAAACAACGTTGCGCCCGGTTGACCCGATCGCCGCCAAAGCCTGGAGCAGGAGGGTGGATTTGCCCACTCCGGGATCGCCGCCGACAATCACCGCTGATCCCGGAACCAGGCCGCCGCCGCTGACCCGGTCGAACTCCGCGATGCCTGACGCAATCCGCTCCGGTGCCGGGTCCTTACCGGTCAGGCCGACAAGCTCGACGACCCTGCCTTTCGGCATCGACCTGCCGGATCCCGGGGCGCCGGCACCGAGCACCCCGGCCTCTTCGGCAATCGTGTTCCAGCCGCCGCACGCATCGCAACGGCCAGACCATTTTCCGCTTTCGGAACCACAGGCCTGACAGACAAACTTCTTCGCTTGCCGGGCCATTGTTATGGCTGCAGGACTTCTGTCTGGATCGGGCCGTCTTCAAGGCCGTGGATGAACTGTTCAACGTGCGCACTGCCGCTTTCGTCCACCTGGGCGGCGTCGCCCTGCCAGATGATTTGGCCCTTGTAGATCATCGCGATCTTGTCAGCGATCTTGCGGGCACTCGCCATATCGTGGGTGATCGTAATTGTCGTGGCGCCAACGTGCTTGACGCAATCAACGATCAGGTCGTTGATCAGGTCTCCCATGATCGGGTCCAGACCCGTGGTCGGCTCATCGAAGAATATGACCTCCGGGTCGGTTGCAATGGCCCGCGCCAGGCCGACGCGTTTCTGCATGCCGCCGGAGAGCTCGGAAGGCGAACGCTCCGCAAGATCGCTACCAAGACCGACTTGCGCGAGCTTTTCGAATGCGATTTCCTTGGCTTTGTCACGTGCCAGGTGATGACCCTGAATGAGGGCAAAGGCTACGTTTTCCCAAACAGTCAAACTGTCGAAAAGGGCCGCACCCTGGAACAACATGCCCATCTTCGCGAGGATTGCGTCGCGCGGAGCTCCGGTCAGGCCGACCGTTTCCACCCCATTGATCTTGATCGAGCCGCTGTCCGGCGCCATCAGTCCCAGAATGCACTTTAGGGTCACCGACTTGCCGGAGCCGGAGCCACCGATTACCACGAGGGATTTGCCCCGTTCGACCGAAAGATTAACCCCGTTCAAAACGGCTTTTGGACCAAATCGCTTGTGGACGTCGGTCAGTTCGATATGGCGGTCTTCACTCATTGAACATGAAACTCAAATGATCCAGTGTGCTCGAATGTTGCTCTAGATGCGGGTGAACAGCAAAGAGGTCAGAATGTAGTTGGCCGCCAGGATAAGAATTGACGAGGTGACCACAGCATTGGTGGTTGCCCGGCCAACGCCCTGTGCGCCGCCCTGGCTGTGGTAGCCGTGGTAGCATCCCATCAAAGCGATGATGAAACCGAACACCGCGGCCTTGACGAGGCCGGAGAACACATCGTCGAACTGGATGAAGTCGACCGTGTTGACCACATAGGCGCCTTCGTTGAAGCCGAGGGTCCGGGTGCCGACGATAAAGCCGCCCATAACGCCGATGGTGTCTGCGATCAGCACCAGGACCGGCAGGGTCAACACTGCGGCGATGAGGCGGGGGGCAACCAGATACTTGAATGGATTGGTCGCCAGCGTTGTCAGCGCGTCGATTTGTTCCGTAACCCGCATGGTGCCCAGTTCCGCGGCGATGGCAGCGCCGACCCGGCCTGCAACCATCAAGCCGGCAAGCACCGGACCGAGTTCGCGCGTAATGCCCAGCGCCACGATGGACGGCGCGGTGCTCTCCGCGTTGAAGCGCGAGCCGCCGACATAAATTTGCAGC
>JAJFHM010000227.1 GCA_021775625.1 Hyphomicrobiales bacterium
TTGCCGTTCACGGTGGCAAGCGTCCGCGCGATATCGGAGGAGTTGGTGACCACGGTGAGGTCGCGCCGCTTGCGCAGCTCGCGTGCGAGATAGCTGGTGGTGGTGCCGGTGTCGAGCATGACCGAGTCACCATCTTGAATGTGACGGGCAGCCTGCGCGGCAATGGCGCGTTTGGCGTCTGCATTCTCGCGCATGCGCCGTTCGAACGGCGCTTCCCCCACTTGAAACGGAAGCGTCACCGCACCGTGCACCTTCAACACTTCACCGGCGTCCGTGAGCGGTTTCACGTC
This sequence comes from Hyphomicrobiales bacterium, assembly GCA_021775625.1. GTDB lineage: Bacteria > Pseudomonadota > Alphaproteobacteria > Rhizobiales > JAJFHB01 > JAJFHM01. The sequence goes on from JAJFHM010000227.1 coordinate 291, forward strand.
ACGCCGGATGGTTTCCAGTGAAACGGCCATGCGCTGCGCCAGATCGGCGATGGAGCAGGTGCCTTCCTCTTGCAGGATGCGCAATATGGTTGAGTGCCGCTTGCCGTATCGCATGGAGGCGAGTGTGCCGAAAAAGTTGGTTATCTGCAACTTTTGTTTGTTGTTTGGTGAATATTGCCGCAAATAACCACAATAATTGCCCGTAAAACAACAAAACCCCAAACTTTGCGAGTCTTCCCGGTTGACAAGCGCTGAGGAAGGCAAGAGACTTTCTCCCGTTGAAAAGGGATGGCGAATGCCACATCAAGCGCGCCGTGAAACAGGCGTGCTGCAGGAATCAGCCGTGAAGGGAGGCTTGTCCATGCTCACTAAATCTCGGGCCATGATGTCGTTGTTGGGGGGCGCTGCAGTGCTCGCCGCTGCACTGACACCATTGCCGGCATTATCGGAAGTTGAATCGAACGATCCGATCAAAATCACCCGCCATGACTGGACCGGTCAGTATGTGACCATCGAAATCATGGGTGAGGTGTTGAAAAAGGCCGGCTACAATATCGAATATGTTCAGGCCGACTACATTGCACAATTTGCCGGGCTCAAGACCGGCGATCTGCATCTGGCCATGGAAATCTGGGCGACCACCGGACAGGCAGCACTAGACGAGGCTGTCGCAACCGGCAAGGTTGAGAATCTGGGCGAGACCGGGATGCAGGCCATCGAGGAATGGTGGTATCCCGAATACATGAAGGAAAAATGCCCCGGCCTTCCCAATTGGGAAGCGCTGAAGGCCTGCGGCGAAGCCTTTGCAACGCCTGAAACCGCTCCCAAGGGCCGTTATCTCGGTGGTCCGGTGTCTTGGGAAGGCCGTGATGACGAACGCGTCGTGGCGCTGGATCTGCCCTTTGAGGTGGTGCATGCCGGGACAGACGGTGCGTTGTTTGCCGAACTGGAATCCGCATATCAGCGCAAGGCGCCGATCATGCTTTGGGTCTATGCCCCTCACTGGGCACCGGTAAAGTTCAAAGGCGAGTGGGTCGATTTTCCGAAGTACAGCACCGAATGCTACGAGGACGCCAGTTGGGGCTCCAACCCCGATGAGAAGTATGACTGCGGTAAGCCGCGCGGGCCGATCTACAAGGCCGCATGGGTTGGTCTCAAGGACAAATGGCCCGGCGCCCACAAGATTATCGAGAACTTCAAAATCACCAATGAAGATATGGGCGCCATGGTTGTGGCCGTCGATCTCGAAGGCAAAAAGGTTGCTGACGTGGTCGCCGCGTGGCTCGACGCCAACAAGGACCGCTGGTCCAAGTGGTTACCGTAACCTGGCACTTTGTATTGCGATAAAGAAGGGACGGCTGAGGCCGTCCCTTCTGCAAATTGGCGGCCGGAGACGGTGTCGACATCACTTCACCTGAGGGAACGCAGGCACATGGCGGAGCGCGGGCCTAAACTCGTATGTAACTCGGTTTGGAAGTTGTTCGGGGGCGGGGCGGAAAAACTCTTGCGGGACAGCGGAGGTGCGCCGAGCGCCGAAGCCGTTGCCGGCGCCGGGCTGATCGGTGCGGTTCGCGATGTCAGCTTCGAGGTTCGCGAGGGCGAAATCTTCGTCATCATGGGGCTTTCGGGATCCGGCAAGTCGACCCTCGTCAGATGCATGTCGCGTCTGATCGAGCCGACCGCCGGCGAGATCATCTTCGATGGCCAGGATCTGCTCAAGGCCTCCGCCCCGGAAATGGTTGAAATCAGGCGCCACAAGATGGGCATGGTGTTCCAGCACTTTGCCCTGTTGCCGCACTTGACCGTGCTCGGGAATGTCGCCTTTCCCCTGGAGGTGCAGGGCATAGACCGCAGCACCCGGGAAGCCCGCGCCCTGGAGATTATTGAACTTGTCGGCCTTGAGGGGCGGGAAAGCTATTACCCCAGAGAACTGTCCGGTGGTCAGCAGCAGCGCGTTGGCATTGCCCGTTCGCTTGCTGTCGAGCCGGAACTTTGGTTCCTGGATGAGCCGTTCTCGGCGCTTGATCCGCTGATCCGGCGTGAAATGCAGGACGAGTTCCTGCGATTGCAGAATGTGCTCCATAAGACCATCGTCTTCATCACCCATGATTTCGACGAGGCCATCCGTCTGGCCGACCGCATTGCCATCATGAAAGACGGCGGCATCGATCAGATCGGCACCCCGGAAGATCTGGTGGTGCGTCCGGCCACTGATTATGTGGCGGAATTCACCAAAGAAGTCTCCCGCGCCAAGGTCCTGTCGGTTGCCTCGGTGATGACGCCATTGCGCAAAACCACGCCGTCGGGTGGCTATGGCGGTGAGGTTCCGGTGAGCGCCAAGATCGGCGAGGTTGCCAGTCTGATGAGCGACAACGCCAAACCGTTCTCGGTGATCGGCAGTGACGGCAAGCCAATCGGGCAAGTCACCAAGGACGCCGTCATCGATGTCTTGATTCAGGGTTAGAACCCCTCCGGAAATGGCCGAGACATCCATCACCCCACAAGTTGACGGCCATGGCAGCGCACCGCCAACGGCCCAGTCGTGGTTGACCGGGCACCCGAAGCGGGTTGTGTGGATGGCGGTGATAGCGGCGTTTGGCCTGTTCTGGTGGTTTGGCAAACCCTGGGCTGCCTGGGCATTCAAATATCCGAGCGCCTGGAAGTGGACGATCAACGAACAGATCACCGCGGCCATGGAATGGCTGATGAATGACGCCACGTTTGGCCTGTTTACGTTCAGAGAGCTGACCCGTGCGATATCGGCGGTCATCGAAGTTCCCTACGACATCGTCCTCAGTCTGCTGTCGACCGGATTTCTGCAGGGGCAGGGGTCACAGGCCGTTCAGATTGTGCCTCCGCTGAGCTGGATCGCCGTACTGGTGACCGTCGTGGCGGTTGGCCGCTATGTCAGGGACTGGAAACTGGGCGCACTTCTGGGTTTGTGTTTTCTCTATCTGGTGGTGTTCGGCCAGTGGGAAAGCGCCATGGTCACCCTGTCGTCGATCGCCATCGCCGTGCCGCTGGGGATTGTTGCGGCCCTGCTGATCGGCCTGCTCGGTTACCGCTGGACGTGGTTTGAACGTGCCATCACGCCGGTTCTCGATCTCATGCAAACCACCCCGGTCTTCGCTTATCTGGTGCCGGTCCTGGTGATGTTCGGCTTCAATGCGGTCTCCGCCATGATCGCCACCATGATCTACGCCACGCCGCCGATGGTTCGCGTGACCATTTTGGCACTGCGGCAGGTTCCGGCGGAAACCGTCGATCTCGGCACCATGGTCGGCTGCACCAGACGCCAAATGACGTGGAAAGTCATGATTCCGTCGGCCATGCCGACACTGATGGTCGGTGTCAACCAGGTGATCATGCTGTCCCTCAACATGGTGATCATCGCATCGATGATCGGTGCCGGCGGGCTGGGGTTTGACGTCCTGGCCTCCCTGCGCAGTCTCGACATCGGCGGTGGCATAGAGTCCGGGGTGGCGATTGTGGTTCTGGCCATCGCACTCGACCGCCTGAGCCAGGCCATGGCGGAACGCACCCACGGCAACAGGGTCAAACCCGCCGGCGATGAGAACCTTGTAAGGAAACATCCCTACACGGTTTTCTGTGTGGCGGTTGCACTTGTCACCGGCGCGTTGGGGTTCACCTGGGGAGAGATCCAGAATTATCCCGAAGCCTGGACAATCACCTCGGGCGCCATGTGGAGCGACCTCGTCCGCTACATCAATGTCAATTTCTTCGATGAGCTTGAAGCTTTCAAGACGGTGTTGTTGCTGAATGTCCTGATTCCGTTCAAGCGGTTCCTGCTGTCCCTGCCGTGGTTCGGCGTGGTGCTTCTGCTTGGTGTTGCCGGATATACCCTCGGCCGCTGGAAGCTGGCCGTGCTGTGCATCGTCTTGAGCCTGTTCATCGCGACGGTGGGCAAGTGGGACAAGGCCATGATTACCATCTACCTGTGCGGCATCTCTGTGCTCGCGGCCTGTGCGATCGGCATCCCCATTGGTATCCTCTCCGCCCAACGCGAACGGCTATGGCGCGTGGTCCAGGCGGTCATCGATACCCTGCAGACGCTGCCGTCCTTCGTTTATCTGATGCCGGTCATCATGCTGTTCAGGGTGGGCGATTTCTCGGCCATCATTGCGGTGATTGTGTACGCCCTTGCTCCGGCGATCCGCTACACCGCCCACGGCATTCGCCAGGTGGATCCGCAACTGGTGGAAGCAGGCATCGTTTCCGGCTGCACGCCGTTTCAATTGCTCACCAAGGTCAAGCTCAAGCTGGCCTTTCCTGAAATCATGCTGGGCCTCAACCAGACCATCATGCTGGCCTTGTCCATGCTGGTGATCACATCTTTGGTGGGAACGCGCGACCTCGGACAGGAGGCGCTGATCGCCCTGACCCGTGCCAGGACAGGAGACGGCATCGTCGCCGGCCTCTGCGTGGCGTTTATCGCCATCATAGCTGACAGGCTCATCCGCGCCGGCGCAGATCGCATGCGCAGCCGGCTTGGCCTGCACTAGATGCAAGGAGAGAATTTGAATGAATGATGCGGCTGAAAAGGTGAAATCTCTGTCTCTATGGAAGGGGGCGGTCGATCCGCAACCGGTGTCCGGCGGGCTGAGCAACGTCAATTTCCGCGTCGACGATGATGGTGCTAAGTATTTCGTCCGGATCTGCGAAGACTCTCCTTACCATCACGTCTTCCGGGACAATGAAGCCCGCATCAGCCGGGCGGCTTATGAGGCCGGTATTTCGCCGCGCCTGCTGCACTACGAAACCGGCGCCATGGTGTTCGAATTCATCGAGGCCCGGACCTATGACGGCGATGATGTCATTGCCAATATTGACCGGCTGGTGCCGCTGGTGAAGCGGTGCCATCGCGAAATCCCCAAACACATTCGCGGGCCTGCAACCATGTTCTGGGTGTTTCACGTCCTGCGTGACTATGCCCATGTGATGCGTGACGGCAACAGCCGCAGCCTGCCTGATCTGGACCGCTACATGTCCATCGCTGAAATGCTTGAAGTCGAGATCGGGCAGATTGATCTTGTGTTCGGGCATCACGATCTTCTGCCGGCCAATTTCATCGACGACGGCGACCGGGTCTGGCTGGTGGATTGGGAATATGGCGGTTATGGAACGCCGCTGTTCGATCTTGCCGGCATGGCGGCAATGGCCGGCTTTTCGAGTGAGGATGAGATCAGGCTGCTGGAAGCCTATTACGAGGGCCAGGCGAGCGATGCCATCCGCCGCAAGTACAGCGCCATGCGCTGCGCGGCCGCCTTGCGGGAAACCATGTGGTCCATGGTCTCCGAACTGCATTTGAAGCCGCCTCCCGGCGCCGACTATGTCGAATACACCGAAGAGAACCAGGCGCGCTTCGAGACCTCGCTCGACATGTTTGAAAGCGAGTTCGGCGGCTCTACATGAATAAGTCCTTCCCCACACAGGCGCGCTATGTCGTCATCGGCGGCGGCATTATCGGCTGTTCCACCGCCTACCATCTGGCCAAAAACCACAACGCCGACGTGGTGGTGCTGGAACAGAGCAAGTTGACATCCGGCTCGACCTGGCATGCGGCAGGCCTAGTCGGCCAGCTCAGAACCTCGGCGACGCTGACGCAGTTGCTCAAATATTCCGTCGACCTTTACGCCCGGCTCGAGGAAGAAACCGGCCTTGCCACCGGCTGGAAGCAAAGCGGCGGATTGCGGCTCGCCTGCACCGAAGACCGCATGGTGGAGTTCCGGCGTCAGGTCACGACCGCACATAGTTTTGGCCTGGATATGGAGTTGCTGTCGCCGCAAGAGGTGAAGCGTATGTGGCCCCTCATGGACGTCTCCGATCTGGTGGGCGCCTCCTTCATGCCCACAGACGGTCAGGCCAACCCTTCCGATATTACCCAGTCCCTGGCCAGGGGCGCCCGCAAGCACGGCGCCCGCATCATCGAGGACGTGAGCGTCACCGACATCATCGTCGAGGATGGCCGGGTACGCTTCGTTGAAACAGCCAACGGCCCCATCGAATGCGAAAAGCTCATCATCTGCAGCGGTCTCTGGTCAAAGCAGGTCGGTGCGCTTGCCGGCGTGTCTATCCCCATTCAGGCGGTCAAGCACCAGTTCATCGTGACGGAACGGGTCGAAGGCGGTACCGAGGGCCTCGCCACCGTGCGCGATCCCGATCGTGGCACCTACCTCAAGGAAGAAGTCGGCGGGCTGGTGGTCGGCGGTTATGAGCGAAACCCCAAGCCGTGGGATATCGACCGGGTGCCGGATGGCTTTTCGTTTCAGCTGTTGGAAGATGACTGGGATCATTTCGAACAGCATCTCGAGCAGGCGCTGGTGCGCGTACCGGCGCTCGAAAACGTTGGCGTCAAGATGCTCACCAACGGACCAGAGTCCTTTACCCCCGACGGCACTTTCATTCTGGGCGAGGCGCCGGAAGTGCAAAACATCTTTGTCGGCACCGGCTTCAATTCGTTCGGCATCGCGTCCGGCGGCGGTGCGGGCTGGGCGCTGGCGGAATGGGCCGCCAATGGCGAGCAGCCCCTGGATCTTTGGGTGGTGGATATCAGACGCTTCTCTGCCCTGCACGCGGATGCGGCCTGGACCCGGGAGCGCACGCTCGAAGCCTATGGCAAGCATTACACGCTGGCCTACCCGCATGATGAATACGAAACCGGCAGACCGCGCCTGAAGTCTCCACTCTATGACCGCATGGCAAAGGCCGGTGCGAGCTTCGGTTCAAAGCTCGGCTGGGAACGCCCAAACTGGTTTGCGGTAAACGGGGAGGGACCTCAAGACGTCTTGTCCTTCGGCCGGCAGAACTGGTTCGACGCGGTTGGCGAAGAACATCGCGCCTGCCGTGAAAGGGTGGTTGTGTTCGACCAGAGCTCATTTTCGAAATACGAGATCTCAGGTTCAGACGCCGAGCAGGCATTGAACTGGATATGTGCCAATGATGTATCCAGGGCACCCGGCCATCTGATCTACACCCAGATGCTCAACTCAAGGGGCGGCATTGAATGCGACCTCACCGTCGCGCGTTTGACGCAGGACAAGTTCTACCTGGTCACGGGGACCGGATTTCGCACCCATGATGCAGCCTGGATCCGGCAGAACCTGCCATCAGGCCTTGACGTTTCCCTTGCGGATGTCACCGAGAAATGGGGGACACTTTCCCTGTTCGGCCCCCGGGCGCGTGATGTCCTGTCGGCAATTTCAAGCGACGATGTTTCCAATGAAGGCTTTCCCTTCGCCACCGTCCGGGAGATCACCGTGGCAGGCCATGCGGTGCGCGCCATGAGGATCACATATGTCGGTGAACTGGGGTGGGAGTTGCACATGCCCGCCGGCGCCATGGCAGGCGTCTACGATGCGGTGCTCGAAGCCGGCGCTCCGCACGGCCTTGCCCATGCAGGATACCGGGCGATCGAAAGTCTGCGTCTGGAAAAAGGCTACCGGGCATGGGGCGCCGACATCACACCGAGCGATACACCGATCGAGGCCGGCCTTGGCTGGGCCGTCAAACTCAAGTCGAACATGCCCTTTCTCGGGCGTGAGGCCTGTCAGGAAATAGCATCGAAGCCGTTGGCGAAAAAGCTTGTTTGCCTCTCCGTGGCAGACCCTGAAATCGT
>JAJFHM010000228.1 GCA_021775625.1 Hyphomicrobiales bacterium
GCCCATGCGGATCGGCAACATTTTGATGATACTGGTCCTGTTACCGTTCTGGACGTCGTTGCTGGTTCGTACCACCGCCTGGATTGCTCTGCTGCAAACTCAGGGGATATTGAATGACCTGATGGTTTGGGTCGGAATAATCAGTGACGAAAACCGGCTGCAGCTGATCTTCAACGCGACCGGTACAACCATCGCGATGACCCACATTTTGCTGCCCTTCATGATACTTCCGCTGTACAGCGTGATGCGCACCATACCGGTCAGCTATATGCGCGCGGCGCGCTCGCTTGGCGCCAATCAGGTCACCGCCTTCGTCAAGGTGTTCATGCCGCAAACCGCGGCAGGCGTCGGTGCCGGCTCGATCCTGGTGTTTATCCTGTGCATTGGCTTCTACATCACCCCGGCACTGGTTGGCGGGCAGAAGGGCACGCTGATCAGCAATATGATTGCCTATCACATGCAGCAGTCACTCAACTGGGGACTGGCGGCCGCACTCGGCACGCTGCTGCTGCTGGGCGTGCTGGCTTTGTACTGGCTCTACAACAAACTCATTGGCGTCGACAATATGCGGCTGGGCTGACGGCTCGCTGAACAAGATTGGACGGGAAAGGACAACACAATGCCACCTCCTCTTTATGCCGGTGCTGGCGAAAGAACCTGGTACTACAGCTACAGGGTCTTCTGCTGCCTCATATTGCTGTTCCTGATCCTGCCGATCGTGATCATCGTACCGTTGTCCTTCAACAAGGAGCCGTATTTCTCGTTCTCTGATGGTATGTTGGCACTGGATCCGGATGCGTTTTCCATCCGCTGGTATGCGGATATTTTCCAGAACGGGATGACGGACCCCAAGCAGGAGTTCGGCTGGGCGGCGATCGTTGACAGCTGGAACAATGCGCAATGGATACACTCCATGCGCAACAGCTTCTTCATCGCTTTTGTCGCAACGATCATTGCCGCGAGCCTCGGCACGCTGGCAGCCTTGGGCCTGAGCCGGTCGCACCTGCCATACCGCAACCTGATCATGAGCCTCTTGATTTCGCCCATGATCGTTCCGGTCATCATCACATCGGCGGGATTGTTCTTCTTCTATTCCAAGGTTGGTCTCAGCCAGACTTATGCCGGCGTTATCCTGGCGCATGCGGTGCTTGGCGTGCCCTTTGTTGTGATCACGGTGACAGCGACGCTGATCGGTTTTGATCAAAGCCTGGTGCGGGCGGGTGCGAATTGCGGGGCGCAACCGCAAACGGTCTTCTTCAAGATCATCCTGCCGCTGATTCTGCCGGGCGTTATTTCCGGCGCCCTGTTCGCATTCATCACGTCTTTCGATGAAGTGGTGGCCGTCATCTTCCTGGCGGGCTACGAGCAGCGCACCATTCCGCGCCAGATGTGGTCCGGTATCCGCGAGCAGATCAGTCCGACCATCCTGTCGGTGGCGACCATTTTGGTGTGCATTTCAATCATGCTCCTCACCACAGTGGAACTGCTGCGCCGCAGGTCGGAAAAAATGCGGGGTCTGTCCCCGGGCTGATCCGGCAAGTCTTCCAAGGTCATGATCACAGGAAACGTCGTACAGTACTTGGCGTTCAGATCAGGAAAACGAACTTTGGCCGCACTGACCATCACCGTTGTGATGATCAGTGCGGCCTTAAGCTTGCAAGGCGAGCGCGCAACCGCACAGTCCGGAGACGCCGTCGATCTGGCATTGATATTGGCGATTGACTGCTCTTACAGCGTCGACCGGGGTGAATACAACCTGCAGATTACAGGGATGTCGCAGGCGTTCCGGCGACCGGAAATTATCGCTGCCATCAAGAGCGGCGCGCATCAGCGCATCGCGGTTGCCGTGGTGCAATGGTCTGATCTGGCGCACCAGTCGATTGTCATTCCCTGGCAGATTGTTTCCGATGCGGACAGTGCGTTGCGTTTGTCCAACCTGATTGCGGTGACCCCCCGCAATCTGGCGGAAGGTGGCACCTCAATCACCGCCGCCATGGGCTTCAGCGCCAATATGCTGCGCAGCCTGCCGTTTCAGGCAGATCGCCTGGTTATCGATGTTGCATCCGACGGACGCAATAACAATGGCGGCGACCCGCGCCCGATGCGCGATGCCGTGGTCGCGCAGGGCATCACGATCAATGGCCTGGCGATCCTCAATGAAGTGCCGACGCTGGATAAATATTTTGAGCTCTATGTCACGGGCGGCCCTGCGAACTTCGTCGAGATCGCCAACAATTATGGCGCCTACAGCATCGCCATCTACCGCAAATTGTTGCGTGAAATCATCGGACCGCGGCTCTCGTAGCGTCGCGCTGATTTGGTTCATCAAGTCGGCTCCGATATTGTTTAAAGAGGCTCTAGACATGCGTTTTGTTCCCGCAGCCCGCGTACATGAATTGCTGCCTTATCCGGCCCTCGTGGAAACCCTGGCGGAGGCGCATCGCGGCGTGCCGCCCGAGGTGGACCGCAGCGAGTTGCATCACGGCGCCATGGAAGACGTAAGCGTACGGCAGTCATTCCTCAACCTGCCGGCCTGGATCCCCGGCCGCGCCATGGGGATCAAGATGATCACCGTCATGCCCGAAAACGAAGCGGTGTGGAACCTGCCGACCGTTCATGCGGTCTATCAGCTGTTTGACGGCAAGACCGGAGAGCCGCTTGCAGCGATCGACGGCGGCGCGTTGACACTGCGCAAGACCGCCGCTGATTCAGCGCTCGGCGCCAGACTTCTGGCACGCGACGATGTAAAATCCTTGATCGTGCTCGGTGCCGGTGCAATGGCGCCACACCTGATCGAGGCCCATTGTGCGGTCAGGCCCTCGATTGAGAGCGTGTTGATCTGGAACCGCACAGCGGCCAAGGCAGAGCAGATTGCAGCGGACATGAAGCTGCCCGGAGTGTCGATTGCCGCAACCGACGATCTGGAGGCCGCGGCACGCACTGCCGATGTCATTTCCAGCGCCACCAGCGCGACCGATCCGCTGCTCCAGGGCGAGTGGCTCAAGCCCGGTTGTCATCTTGATCTGGTTGGCAGCTTCACTCCGGAGATGCGCGAAACCGATGACGAAGTGATCCGCAGATCGAGCCTGTTCGTTGATTCGCGCTGGTTTGCCATTCATCAACCAGGCGATCTGGCGCAACCCATCGCCAACAAGCTGATTTCGGAATCCGACATTGCAGCCGACCTG
>JAJFHM010000229.1 GCA_021775625.1 Hyphomicrobiales bacterium
GGACAAGCTCCTGTGGAGTGTGCGGATGGCGACGAAAGTAGCTGAAAAGAAAGAAAAGGTGGAAACACCGGCGGAAACCCAGGACGGTCCTTTGCTGGACATGTCCGATCAGGCGGTGAAACGCATGATCAAGGCCGCCAAGCAGCGCGGCTTCGTGAGCATAGACGAGCTCAACGAAGTGATGCCGTCGGAGGCGATGACCTCGGAACAGATTGAAGACATCTGGACCATGCTGTCCGAAATGGGCATCAACGTGGTTGAAACCGAGGAAGAAGCCGAAGAGCAGCAGGCCACCGAGGTCGGGCAGCCCGCCGCCGCCGGGTTGCCGGTCAAGCAGGAAACCAAGGCCGCGGAGCCGGTCGAGCGCACGGATGATCCGGTGCGCATGGATCTGCGCGAGATGGGCTCGGTCGAGCTTTTGTCGCGCGAAGGCGAAATTGCCATCGCCAAGCGCATCGAAGCCGGCCGCGAAGCAATGATTGCCGGGTTGTGCGAAAGCCCGCTCACCTTTCAGGCCATTATCATCTGGCGCGACGAACTGAACGAGGGGCGCATATTACTGCGCGATATCATCGACCTCGAAGCCACCTATGCCGGACCTGATGCCAAGGCGCCGGCGGCGCCGGCGACACCTCCCGGTGAGGAGAACGCAGAAGGCGGCGACAAGGACGGTGCGTCCGAGGACGAGGCGTCCAAGGATGAGACGTCCAAGGACGAGGCGTCCAAGGACGACGCTTCAGGCGAGAGCACCGAATCCAACAGCGAAAACTCCGAAGAGGATGACGACGACGACGCGGAAAACTCGTTGTCGCTGGCCGCAATGGAAGCCGAGCTCAAGCCCCAGGTCGTCGAAACGTTCGACAGTATTGCCTCATGCTACAAAAAGCTCAGGCGCCTGCAGGACCAACTGGTCGAGCTGCGGATGAAGAATTCGGGCCTCTCGCCGTCACAGGAGAGGCGCTACAAGAAGCTTCGCATCGAGATCATCGATGACGTCAAGCTCCTGTCTTTGAACAACAATCGTATTGAAGCTCTGGTCGAGCAGCTCTACGACATCAACAAGCGGCTGATCGGACTTGAAGGCCGGCTCATGCGTATGGCGGACTCCTTCGGTGTTCCGCGTGAAGAGTTCCTCATCCAGTATCAGGAAAACGAGCTTGACCCCAACTGGTTGCGCCGGGTCGGCAGGCTTGCCGGCCATGGCTGGAAGGATTTCGTCAAGAACGAACGCGACAACATCAAGACCGTGCGCGGAGATGTGCACACGCTGGCGGCTGAAACCGGTCTGGAAATCGCCGAGTTCCGCCGTATTGTGCACACCGTCCAGAAGGGCGAGCGCGAGGCGCGCCAGGCCAAGAAGGAAATGGTCGAGGCCAACCTGCGGCTGGTGATCTCGATCGCCAAGAAATACACCAACCGGGGTTTGCAGTTCCTCGATCTCATTCAGGAAGGCAACATCGGCCTGATGAAGGCGGTTGATAAGTTCGAGTATCGCCGCGGCTACAAGTTCTCGACCTACGCCACATGGTGGATCCGCCAGGCCATCACCCGCTCGATCGCCGATCAGGCGCGCACCATCCGGATTCCGGTCCACATGATCGAGACGATCAACAAGCTGGTGCGTACCTCGCGCCAGATGCTGCACGAGATCGGCCGCGAGCCGACACCTGAGGAACTCGCCGAAAAGCTCTCCATGCCGCTGGAGAAAGTGCGCAAGGTGATGAAGATCGCCAAGGAGCCGATTTCTCTCGAAACGCCGATCGGCGATGAGGAAGATTCGCATCTCGGCGATTTCATTGAGGACAAGAACGCGATTCTTCCCATCGACGCGGCGATCCAGGCAAACCTGCGCGAGACCACCACACGGGTGCTCGCCTCGCTGACGCCGCGCGAGGAACGTGTTCTGCGCATGCGTTTCGGCATCGGTATGAACACCGACCACACTCTGGAAGAGGTCGGCCAGCAGTTCTCGGTGACCCGCGAGCGTATTCGCCAGATCGAAGCCAAGGCCCTGCGCAAGCTCAAGCATCCGAGCCGTTCGCGTAAGCTGAGGTCGTTCCTGGACAACTGATCCGGCCTTGATCGTGGTGGTGAGCGGGGTAAGCTCCGGGCCATGTCTCATGCGCCTCTGACGCCCGAATGCCGTGACCATGCGGATGCGCTGATTGCGTGGATTCTGGGCGATGCGCGCCTAATTGCCGATCCCAACCAGATTCTGACCGAATTGTGCGAACGCATGATGGAGGCCGGTGTGCCGGTCGACCGGGCGACCTCGGCGATCCGCGTTCTGAACTCGGAAAACCTTGCTGTGGCACGGGTTTGGGAACGCGGCGCGGGCGCGACGGAAGCCATCCTGCCCTATGGGGTGGAAGAGGCAAAAATGCTCACGAGGACGCCGTTCAGCGCCGCACACGATACCGGTGAGTGGGTAAATTTATGGATTCCCGATACGCCGGACGAGGCCTTCGGTATCGTGCCTGACCTGCGGGCGGAGGGCTTCCAGCACTATGTCTGTGTCCCGGTGACCTTTATCAACGGCATGGAGAACGCCTTCAGTTTCGTCACCAAGTCACCACAGGGCTTCAGTGAAGACGATTTCGGCTTGATCAGAACAACCATGCCGGCGGTGGCGGCGCTGATGGAAATTCTCGCTATTCACCGCATCATGAACGAGGTGGTGCGGCTTTACGTGGGCGACGAACCGCGGCGGATGATCTTGGCCGGCGATGTGCACCGGGGCGAAGTGACGAGGATCCAGTCCGCCATTCTGTTTGCCGATATGCGTGGCTTCACGTCCTTGTCCATGAACCTTGAAGCGGAGCAGGTTACCGATCTCCTCAACCGGTATTATGACTGCGTGGTGCCGCATGTGGAGGCGGCTGGCGGCGAGGTGTTGAAGTTCATCGGCGATGGCGTTCTGGCGGTCTTTAGGTCGCTTGAGGGAGAAGAGGAGCCGTGCCTGAGGTCGTTGCGTGCGGCACGCGCAAGCCTGGATGCGGTCGATGCCGCCAATGGGGCGGGAGGCGATGCCATCGGATTTGCCGTCGGCATCGGTCTGCATTTGGGGGAGGCGGCCTATGGCAATGTGGGTTCCGGCCAGAGGCTGGACTTCACCGTGATCGGCCGTGACGTCAACATCGCCAGCCGCATTGCCGACATGTGCGGAAGACTGGAGCAGCGGCTATTGGTGTCGAGCGCCTTCGCCGGCACACTCAGTGATGAAGTGTTTCAGGATCTCGGTGCATTTGAGCTCAAGGGCGTGTCCGAGCAGCACCGCATTTATGCAGCTCAACAGGCCTCAGTCTGACGATAAACTGGGCTCAGATCGCTTCACGTTCATATGGAAACGTTTGATGGCGCCAAATCGGTTCGCCCGGCAAGGCGCGGTGCGTAAGTCACGATGCGGTGCATCGGGCAAGCGCGAAAACCCGGTCAAAGCGATTCCATATGAATGTTGCTCTAGTCCTTCAGTGCCCAGGTGATCACCACCTGCATCTGCAGGCTTTGCTGGCCTGCCGCAATGGGTACGGCGGCATCTGCGGCAAAGGAAGCCTCGCGGGCGTAGGCGGTAACCCGGCCGGTGTTGGTTTCCGCAATTGCGCTAATTATTCCAAGTTCAACGCCTGCCTCTTCGGCAAAAAGCTTGGCTTTGCGCATTGCGTCGCGGGTGGCGAGACGGCGGGCTTCGTCATTGTGGGGTTCGGGGTTGGTGACCGCAAACCGGATGTTGTTGATCTGGTTCGAGCCGGCACCGATGGCCTTGTCGAGAACGGTGCCGAGCGTGTCGAGCTGGCGCACGGTGGCGCGCACCTCATTGGAGACCACATAGCCCACGACCTTCGGCGGCTGGGTGCGGTCGTTGCCGGGATAGACGGTTTGCGGGGTGATGGAGAAGGTCGACGTCTGTATGTCGGCGGGGGCCAACCCCTGGGCTGCGAGGACATCCATCACGGACCGCATTGCGGTATTGTTCTTGGCCAGCGCTGTTCCGGCAGCCTTGTCGCGGGTCTGCACGCCGATGGTAATGACGGCCTTGTCCGGCGTAACGAAGACGATGCCGGTGCCGGTGAGTGTCATGGTGCGCTTGTGCGCATCTTCCGCCATGGCGGCGGTTTGTGCGGCGAGCGCAATGAGGGCGACCAGGATCAGCCCGATCGCGAGGGCCATTCTTGAGAACTTCATGGCAGTCGTCTTTCCGTCAGACTCAAGTGCTGCGAGAGTGTTGGGGAATTGCGGCTGGAGTTGGGCTGTGTTCGTCATCATGGGAGCCACTTTATCAGGTTCTTCGCATAATGATGTGACGTAGATCACATAAGTGCTTTTTTGCTGGAATAATTCACCGAACGGGGACTTTGGCGTCGCGCTGAAGTCTGCTATAGGGGCGCCGCACTCTTTGCCCCGAACAGCGTTTCACAAATCGGGCCCGTAGCTCAACTGGTTAGAGCCGGCCGCTCATAACGGTCTGGTTGCAGGTTCGAGTCCTGCCGGGCCCACCACCACCCAGTCTGGGGTGCTCAGCTGCACTTTGCCCGGCGACGTAAACTGCCAGGTATCCAGCCCAAAAGGCACGACATTTTGGACTATTTGTAATACCGGTCTAACCAGTATACCATTCGCGCATGCTGAGGTTAGCCAAACTTGCTCCACCCAAACGCAAAAGCCTACAGGTGGCCGAAATACTTCTGGACAAGGTGCGTCGCGGCGAAATTGATGCTGGTGCGAAATTGCCATCCGAGCGTGAACTCTCCGAAGCAATGGACGTCAGCCGGGTGGTGGTTCGCGAGGCCCTCAATTCCCTGCAAATGGCCGGTCTGGTTGAGCGGCGCGTGGGGAGTGGAAACTACATAAGGAAAGACCTCGACTCCGCATTGCTCGTTGCAGGTCCGATCAGCCATGACCTTGATACCGGCGCGAATATCGTCGAAACGATAGAGGCGCGTCACGCGCTTGATCTGGCCGTCACAAAGCTGGCGTTGGAGAACGCGCAACCTGCCGATATCGAGATGATGCAATCGGTGATCGCAGAGATGCGTACGGCAGTGGATGGCAATCGTATACGCCACTATCTTGAACTTACGCTGCAGTTCCACGTGGTCGTCGCCCGGGCCGGCGGCAATTCCGTCTTGGAGCGTTTGGTGGGCGAACTGATCGACCTCGTGCGCCCTCACGTCTGGCTCATCGAACGAAATTACACCGATGATATCGGCGAGGAATCGTTCCGCATCCATAAGGCCATGGCGGACGGCATCGAGCGCCGGGATGCGCCAATGGCGCTTGCGGCGGTGGATCTGCACTATCACAAATACCCCAGTCTTCAGAGGTAACGTCGGTGCGCATTGTCCTGGTTACAACCGGCGGAACGATCGCCGAACGGGAGGCGGCGGGGGACAGTATTCACCTCAGTGGAGCGGAGCTGCTGTCGGCTCTGGGAACGGACGCAGGCTGTGAGATAGAAGTCGTCGATCTGTTCGATTTGCCGAGCACGCATCTGGGGTTCTCTGAAATGCGCACGATTGCCGAGACTGTGCGTTCGGCGTTGGACGGTGGCGCTGATTCTGTTGTGGTGACCCACGGCACGGATACTCTGGAAGAGACCGCATATTTCGTCGACCTCCTGTTCGAGCCGGGCCCGGCGATTGTTTTTACCGCAGCAATGCTGCCTCCCGGGACTGCCGGTTTTGATGGCCAGAGAAATCTGAACGACGCCATCATCACCGCAAGCGACCCTGAAGCCAGGGATCTGGGCGTCCTCGCCGTCATGGCAGGCGAGGTCCATACGGCGCGCGACGTGGTGAAACATCACAGTATGAGCCTGGACGCCTTCAAGAGCCCGGAATTCGGCCCATTGGGCACCATTGACGAAGGCCGGTTT
>JAJFHM010000230.1 GCA_021775625.1 Hyphomicrobiales bacterium
GCAATCACCACACCGCCTTCATGCCGTGTCGGTTCGGACTGGCCGCTGACCAGATCGATGAAACTTGTCTCGGTCCGCTTGAAACCGATCGTCTGATTGTTGGCGATGTTGTCTGAAATATGCTGCAGCGCAAGTGATTGCGCGCGCAGTCCGCTGATCGCTGTGGTCAACGCTCCAAAAATACCCATTTCGTTACCTCCTCGTTTCCCACGTCGCGGTGAGTACACCGGCGTGAAGACAGACAAACTTGCGTCAAGAGGAGAGCAAAGCGTGGGCCAGTTTGGATAATATCGCAAAATCAACTACTTAGTATGATTTTCCCGGTCGGGCCGCACGTGTGGAACCGGCAAGAAATACACCTACCCCGGCAGCTTTTGCCGTACGGAGGCACAATATCGGCACCGTCGGGACCGCGTCGAGAAACACTCATGGCCCTCAATTGTGTTGGCTCGAACGGCATTTCCAGGATGCGGAGCCTCACGCCGCACCTGAACGGTAGCAACCAGGACCCAACTCATGTAAAAGGTGGCGCCTTAATCAGAAAGAGCCACGGATAGCGCCATGAAATTTGAGGGCACGAAAGACTACATCGCCACCGAGGACCTGCGCGTCGCGGTGAACGCCGCCATCACGCTGGAGCGTCCCCTGCTGGTCAAAGGCGAGCCCGGCACCGGCAAGACGGTCCTGGCCGAAGAAGTTGCGAAAGCCATCAACACACCCCTCATCGAGTGGCACATCAAATCCACCACCAAGGCCCAGCAGGGCCTCTATGAATATGACGCGGTGAGCCGCCTGCGCGACTCGCAACTGGGCGACGAGCGGGTGCACGACATCCGCAACTATATCAAGCAAGGCAAGCTGTGGGACGCATTCACCCATGACGAACGTCCCATTCTTTTGATCGATGAGATCGACAAGGCCGATATCGAGTTTCCCAACGATCTGCTGCTTGAGCTCGATCGCATGCAGTTCTTCGTTTATGAGACAAGCGAGACCATCAAGGCCAGGCACCGCCCGATTGTCATCATCACGTCGAACAACGAGAAGGAACTCCCCGACGCGTTTCTGCGCCGCTGTTTTTTCCACTACATCAAATTTCCTGACGCCGACACCATGCGCGACATCGTTGACGTCCACTTCCCGGGCCTGAAATCCCGGCTTATCAAGGAAGCGCTCAATGTGTTCTACGATATCCGCGATGTGCCCGGCCTGAAGAAGAAGCCATCCACATCGGAACTGCTGGACTGGATCAAGCTTCTGCTCAACGAGGACGTATCGCCCGAGACCTTGCGGGAACGCGATCCCAAGAACATGATCCCACCGCTCCATGGTGCGCTCCTCAAGAACGAACAGGATGTGCACCTGTTTGAACGGCTCGCTTTCATGGCGCGGCGCGAATCACGCTAGCGCACATTTCGACCATACGGGCTCACTTGGCGCGGATCGCCAGCCAGACTCCGAACAGGATCAGCGCCGACGCAGCGGCGAAGAGCAGGGAAAACTGCTCACCCAGCAAAATCAGCGCGAGGATCACGCCTGAGACCGGTTGCAGAAACTGTATCAGGCCGATGCGCTCGATACCGCCCTGACCCAGCGCCCAGTACCACATGACATAACCGACAATCGTCACGAAGATGGCCAGATAGGCCACCCCTGCCCAGGCCGCCAAAGGCACCACGTTGACGTCGATGTCAGAGACAACGAATGGCGTGACCGGGATCAGGACCACGGCGAATATTACAACGCCCCAGAACGTCGTGCCGGTGGACGGATAGCCCGCCCGCTGCAGCCGGCCGCCGGCAACATAGCCCAATGACGCAAAGACATTTGAAGCAAGCACCAGCAGATCGCCGGCAAGGCTTGGTGGGTTTACAGGTCCTGCATCTATCGCCGATATCAGAACCAACTCACCCACAAGCGCTATGGCACAGCCGATCCACCAGAAGCCGAGCGGTTTTTTTCTGTCCCACGCCATGGCTATGGCCCCGGTAAAGATCGGCAGGGACGCAAGGATCATGGAGGCATGGTTGGCCGACGTCAGCTGCACGCCGGTTGTGAACAGAATCGGAAATGCGACAAAGCCGCAAAACCCGGACAGGGCGAGCACGATCTTCTGGTCTCGCGCCTTCGGCAGCGGAACCCGCATAACAAGCGCCACCGGCAGTGCGGCAAGCCCTCCCAAAACCGTCCGCAGAACGGCAACGGCCATGACCGGCAGGTCGTTCACCGCGATCTTCGCGGCCACCGGAGACGCGCCCCAGATCACAACCGCAAGCAAGGCCACGACGATGATGCTCATAGACACCCGATGTGTTCGATTTCAGGAGAAACTCGGCAACTGTATGTCGATCAGACTTTCGGATTGGAGCGCCGGTGGACATAGCGTTTCAGCACCGCCCAGATCCCGCCAAGTGCCAGCACCACCAATATCCAGCCTTTTTTGAGGAAAACCAGGAGCACGGCCAGAATTCCCACTTTGGAAAGTACCTTACCGGCGATCAGGCCGCCAATGCCATAAGCGGCGATTTTATCGGTTCCGGGGATATAATCACTATAGCGTGCACCCTCTTCGAACCGCGGCATGTTCATCACCACGGGAACGGCGCTCTGGATGACCGGCAACCGGTCCATTTCGGAGATGAAATTGATGTTCAAGACGCCGCGCCGGCCGAGCACCCTGACATTGTAGTTGAGCGTGTGCGGCGTGGTGATGCCGAATTGCAATTCCTTGGCCCAGTGCAGCTTGTGGCCGTCACGGTCATAATATGGTTCCGCCGCCCAGCCGATCAGCGTGACTTTTTCAAATCCCTGCTCCTGACGCGCGGCGTTGCTTTCTTCCGTCGCCGACTGCATCTGCTGCAGCATCTCGTCATAGTCGATGTCACCGGCATTCTCGTCGGTGACATAACCGTCTTCATCGAACGAAACGGCTGCACCCCACGTCTCATCGAAGGGCGTTGATGTGGCCGGAAAGATCATGCCGAGGATACCGGCAGCAACCCCGGCCGGATTTCCCCATAAAGTGACGAGCACGCTCTCGGCATCCTTTTCGGCCAGAAAATAGTATCCTTCAGGAACCGAAAATGTGACGCCGATTGAACTGACCGGAACCGAACCCTGCTTGTAGTCCAGCTTCTCGAGAAACGCCTGTACGTTGGCGTTTTCGTATGACTTGTGGGGAAACAGTTCCGCGAAAGTCGTGGCTTGGGCCTGCACCGTCACGACCATCCAAATGCCAACAATCACTGCCAGCTGCCGGATCATATCGCCCCCTGTTCTGTGCTCAACACGTCGAAGCCCCGGTCATCGCGGTCGATTGTTGCGCACATCAGCGCATCGACACAACACCCATCACGGCTCGCCGCCGCCCTCTTCAGACAGAGCCCGCGCCAGCACCATGATGCCTGATTGATCAAGATCACCCCAGCCGCGCGCAACCATCTCGCGCCACAGTTCCGTATCGCGTTCAAGCAACGGGAGATGAACGCCTATGGATCGGGCATATTCAAGCGTCTGTTCCAGATCCTTCAACTGCGTCCGCGCCCGTCCGCCCGGCTCGAAGGTCTCATCAATCATGCGCTGGCCGTGCAGTTCCAGAATGCGGCTTCCAGCGAACCCACCCAACAGCGCTTCCCGGACTTTTGCCGGATCCGCTCCACCTTTCCGGGCAAAAACCAGGGCTTCGGCGACTGCTGTCAACGTCAGCGCGACAATGGTCTGATTGGCGCATTTGGCGACCTGTCCCGCACCGACGGATCCGATATGGGTGTGCGCCCGTCCCAAAATATCAAAGTACGGAGCCGCCCGCCCGACATCCGCATCTGAGCCACCCGCCATGATGGTAAGCGTTGCGTCGCGCGCCCCGACTTCGCCGCCCGATACCGGCGCATCGACAAATCCGGCACCTTTTGCCGCGACCAGTTGGGCAAGCTCGCGCGTGCTCTCAACGCGGGTTGTGCCCATGTCGATCACCAAGGCACCGGGGCTCAAGCCATCAACCAGGCCTGCGCCATCTTCGCCGCCGCGGATGATCGCCTCGACCGCTGGTGTATCTGTGACACAGATGATGATGACACCGCCTCCAATCGCTTCGGCGAGGGCGCGAGGGGTATCTGCGACACCCGTTCCCTCATCCAACAGCTCTGCTGCCTTCGACCGTGTGCGATTATAAATATGGAGATCAACACCGGCCTTGAGCAGATTGCACGCCATGTGCTTGCCCATGAAGCCCAGACCCGCGAAGCCCGCCCTAACGCCGTTCAGTCCCGTCATCATCATGCTCCAGTCGCGTTGCGCGTCTTGCGTTGCGCACGTGTTTCCTCAATCCGGTCTCTCAACTGATAATACCAATAGACCATCTGCGTTGCCGCCCGGCCGACAGATCCACCCGCCCACGACGTGCCGAACGGCTCAAACAGGCGGTAGCGATCGTCGCCTCCCGCAATGGCCTGGGCGATCAGCCGTCCCGCGATCGCAGTCGTGTTCAGGCCATGGCCGCCAAAAGCCGTCGCCGCCCACAGGCCCTCCCCGATTGATCCAATGATCGGCATCTTGTGCACTGCATACGCCATGAGACCCGACCAGGCATACTCGATTTCAATGTCGGCGAGCTGCGGATAAATACCAACGATGTCCTGTTTGAGCATTTGCGCCAGCCGCGCCGGCTCGGACCGCTGGGTTGAAATGCGCCCGCCCCACAGCAAACGCCCATCGGGGAGCCTGCGGTAATAGTCCCCGGCGCGCCGCGTATCGGCAATTGCAGCTTCCGATACGATGGCCTCAGACAGGAGCTCGGGAACGCTGTTCGTTGTCACCACGTAAGTTGCAACCGGCAGCACAGCCCTGTCGAGCCCGGCGTGGAGGCCCTTGCCATAGGTGCTGTGGCACAACACGACGTGTTCCGCACCGACCTCACCGCCTTGCGTTGTGACCACCCACCCTGTGGAGCCCGCACGCATTCGCAAGCCAGCGGAACCTTCGAAGATCCGCACCCCGGCCTCCTCGCAGGCCGCGCTCAGGCCGGTGATGTAGTTCAGGGGATGGATGTGAATGGCACTTGCGTCATACAGCCCCTGAAAATAGGTCGATGTTCTCAATTGGCTGCGCACTCTGTCTGTCGGCCAATAGTCCACTTCATAATCGAACATCCCGGCCAGACGTTCCGGCGCGGAGGCCAGTTCGGCTTCATTGTCATACCGCACCACGCTCAACGCACCAGGCCGGCTTTGTGCAGCCGAAAGGTTGAATGTCTCGATGTTCTCCTGCACCATGCGCACGCCTTCGCGTGACAGATCGAAGAGTGCGCGTGCGTCGTCGGCGCCAAGTTTACCGGCCAGAGTTTCAAGTCCCTCAGCATAACCGGCCGCAACGAAGCCGCCATTCCGGCCGGACGCCCCCCAGCCGACGCGGTTGGCCTCCAGCACGGCGACCGACTTTCCGTAGCGAACCAGTTCCAGCGCGGTCGTCAGCCCCGCAAGGCCACCACCAACGACACAGACATCGGCTACGCACGGTCCCGATAACGCGGCTCGCTGTTTCCCGCCCGAAAGCGTTGCTTCGTAGTAGCTGTTGACGTGAGGGTTCATGCTGCGGTCAAGTGTTCACAAATTCGCAAAACTGGGTTGTTATTGCGATTGAGATATCCAAGGTCATGGAAGGGGACGGGCTCACCATGCTCACGCTCTATTTGCTCCGGCACGCGAAATCAAGTTGGGATCAACCCTCGCAGTCTGACTTTGACCGGCCATTGTCACCGCGCGGCCGCGAGGCGGCACCCCGTATCGGCCGCCATATGCGCGACAGCGGTTTCCGGCCGGAGCTTGTCCTTTGCTCTCCGGCTGAACGCGCGCGGCAAACAATGGACCTTGTTCTCGACGTTCTCGACTATGACCCGGAAGTCCGGCTTGTCGACGGTCTCTATAACTTCGGCGACGGCACCGGCCTGCTGCACCTGGTTCAACAGGTCGGGACGGAATGTTCCGATCTCATGCTCATCGGCCACAATCCGTCACTCGAGACGCTTGCGGTCAAGCTGGCGGGGACCGGCAACAGCGAAGACATACAACGCATGGCGCGGAAGTATCCGACCGCTGCTCTCGCCACAATTGAGTTCGATTGCGACAGTTGGGTCGACATCCGGCCCGGCAAAGGCCGGCTGGTTGAATTTGTGCGGCCCAAGACCCTGCATGAAACATAAATCAACTGTGCCCGGCCAGAAGGATAGCGCCTTGTTGGATATGAACAGACGCCCGCAGCTGACAGCTATCGCCGTAATTTTGACGCTGTGCCTGGCCGCAAGTGTGGCGGACAAACTGCAGGCACAAACTGCAGATCCAGCACTTGGCACGGAAGAGCGCATTGGTGCTGGATTTCGCGGCCGGATCTATTTTCTGTCTGAAGGCACTTCGGCTCTGCCCAAAGACTTCAGCCTCCTGAAATCTGAAGGCGATATCTACACAGAAACACTGAATGTTGCCGCACGGTCGTTCGACACCGGGTTTCCCGGTGTGACCAATCGGTTCGAATGGTTCGCGATCGAATACACCACCACATTCCAGGCAGCGCGCGCCGGCGAATACGCCTTCCGCATTGTCAGCGATGACGGCACAAAACTGTTCATCGACGACCGCCTGGTGATTGACAATGACGGCACGCACCCACCGCGAGCGAAAGAAGGCAGTGTTCAGCTCTCAGCCGGCGCCCATTCCATGGTGGTGCAGTATTTTCAGGGCCCGCGGAACCAAATCGCCCTGCAACTGTTCTATGCCAGGGGTAACCAGGAACCGGTAGTGTTCCCTGGCACCGACTTCACGCTTGCAACCCCCGGCGGCTCAACGTGGTATTGGTGGCTGGCAGCGCTCGCCTGCCTGCTTGCGTTGTTTATGATCTTTTTTCTGGTTCGCCGACGGCGGAACGAAAACCAGGAAAACTGACACTATTCTTCGACCTTGTAGCGGAAATCGCAGTGGCTGGCGCCCTGCATGATCGTCTGGGTGCGCTCAAGCTTGATGCGTGGATCGTAGCCGGTGCAAAACGTCCCGTCCCGGCCGCAAGACAACAAATGCCCAATGTCGGCCAGGCCCATTTCACGGTACATTTCGGCATAGCGGCAACGGGTCACGTTGTAATCAACCTGGGTGTCGGTCTCCTCAAGCATCTCAACTTCGAGAGCACCGTTGGCCTTCCATTGCGGCAAAAGCGCGTGGAAGCCCAGTAGCGAGGTCGGTTCGTCCTGCGCGTCGGCATAGGCTTTGCCGTGCGCTATGGCATTCTTTCGGACAGCGCTGCCCAATATCTCCTTGGCGCGGGCCTCGCCCAGTTCCTCGACCAATTCTTCGTAGATCGGCTTGATGATGTTCGCCTCGATGCGGCGTTGTTCCAGAATGGGGAGATCGGTCTTGCTCATATCGCTTGAATCCGCCTGTTAACTCGTTCCCCTTAACCTATTGAAAGCGCTTAAAAACACAAGCGGGATTCGGCGCCACGACAGCACGACTTGCGCCATCAAGGCAAACTCCCTACCTAGAGAGGGAAGAGAGTATCGACTTGGCAAATTCCAGCATCACAGACACCGCACGGCTCGTCGCCGGCAATATCGGCGACTTTGCCCATGACCTGTTCGTGCCGACCCTGAGGCTCGGGGTAACCGGCCTGTCGCGGGCGGGCAAAACCGTCTTTACGTCCGCCTTGGTGCACAATCTCCTGCATGGCGGCCGGCTGCCGATGCTCGACGTCATGGCAGAAGGCCGCTTCATCCGCGCCTATCTGCAGCCCCAGCCCGATTATGACCTGCCGCGCTTCGACTATGAGCGTCATATTGCGGATATGCTCGGCGAAGACCGTCACTGGCCGGCCAGCACGCGCCGCATCAGCCAATTGCGCATCACCATCGAGTATAAGCCGACCGGGTTTGTGGCGCGCCGCTTCGGCACCGCCAAACTCAACATCGATATTGTCGATTATCCCGGCGAATGGCTGCTTGATCTGCCATTGCTGTCACAGGATTTCGCGCAATGGTCGCAGGCCATGCTGGTGGCCGCCGAACACCCGGTCCGCAAGCGGCTGGCAAAACGCTGGCTGACCGCAGTGAACGCGATCGATCCGACCGCACAGGAAGACGAAGCCCGCGCGCGCGATGCCGCGGAAATTTTCACGCAGTATCTGCACGCCTCGCGTGCCGACGAGCATGTCTTTTCGACCCTGCCTCCAGGGCGCTTCGTGATGCCGGGAGAGTTTGAAGGCTCACCCCTGCTGACCTTTTCACCACTGGTTCTGGAGCCCGGCACATCGGCCCTGCGCGGTTCCCAATGGGCCTTGATGGAAGCCCGCTACGAAGCCTACAAACGCCACGTGGTAAAGCCGTTCTTCCGCCATCACTTCGCCCGGCTTGACCGGCAGATCGTTCTGGTCGATACCCTGTCGGCCCTCAACGCCGGGCCCGATGCGGTTGTCGACCTCAACTCCGCGCTGACGGATATCCTGCAAAGCTTCCGGCCAGGGCAAAATTCCTGGCTCTCCTCGGCGTTGATGAAACGCATCGACAAGATTGTGTTTGCCGCAACCAAGGCGGACCACCTGCATCACTCCAGCCATGACCGCCTCGAGGCTATCACCGCACGGCTGGTGGACGACGCCAGGGCGCGCGCCGAATTCAAGGGCGCCGATGTGGACGTGGTGGCGCTCGCTGCCGTCCGCGCCACCCGCGAGGCAACAGCCAGGCAGCGCGGAGAAGACCTGCCCTGTATCGTCGGCGTGCCCGAGGCCGATCAACGCCTCGGCAGGCAGTCTTTTTCCGGCGACGATGAGGTTGCGCTGTTTCCCGGCGACCTACCCGAAGATGCGGATGACATCATGGGCGCCGCCGAAAAAGCAGCCGCGGCATCACAAGGCCCCTACCGTTTCCTGCGGTTCCGTCCGCCCAAAGCCATTCAGGGCCCGCATCAATCCGCGCCCTTGCTGCCGCATATCAGGCTCGACACGGCGCTGAACTTCTTGCTGGCGGACCGCCTGGCATGACCGGCAAGATCAGAAAACCGGTGGTCTTCAAGGCGGACGACGCGAAGCTCACCATCGAAACGCTCGCCGAAGAGCCAGAGACTGAAGACGGTGCGGTCCAGCCGGCTCCGCTGATCCCACCCGCAAACCGCAAACGCTGGTCATGGGGCGCGCTGTTCTGGAGCACCATTGGCGCGCTGGTGTCGCTCGGCGTGGGACTGGCCCTGACACAACTCATCGAGGACCTGTTCGCCCGGCACCAATGGCTGGGCTGGGCCGGAACCGGCCTCCTCGTGTTGGCTGCCTTGGCCTTTGTCATCATCTGTGGCCGGGAACTCCTGTCACTCTCGCGCATGCGTCACCTGAGCACAATCCGCATGGCGGCGGAGCGCGGACTGCGCCATGACGATGCGGATGAATGCCAATCGGCAGTAAAGGACATTCGGGCGCTCTATGCGAGCCGCGAAGATATCTCCTGGGGACTGGCCCGCCTCAAGGAACATGACAGCGACATCATGGATCCGCCCGACCGGCTTAAGCTGGCCGAGCGGGAATTGATGGCAGGGCTTGACGAAGCAGCCCGCCAGATTATCGCAAACAGCGCTAAACGGGTCTCGGTGATCACCGCGGTTAATCCAGCGCCGGCAATCGACGTCATATTCGTTGCCGCCCAGAATCTCGGCATGCTGCGCAAGCTCGCCACGCTTTATGGCGGGCGGCCCGGCACCTTGGGTACCGTCCGTCTCGGGCGCATGGTGCTGACCCATCTCGCAATCACCGGCGGCCTCGCGGTTGGAGACACTTTCATCCAGCAGATCCTCGGCCGCGGACTGGCCGGGCGCCTTTCCGCCAAACTCGGCGAAGGCGTCGTCAACGGCATCATGACCGCCCGCATCGGCGTCGCCGCCCTAGACCTCTGCCGCCCCCTGCCCTTCGACGTGCTGGAACGGCCGACGCTGCAGGGTGTGATTGGCGGGGTGTTTGTGAAAGCGGAGGGCGACAGCTAAATCGCTTCACTTTCATATGGAAAAGTGGAACCGCGATCGTTAGACGTTGTTGAAACCCAAATTCCGCCAACATCGGAGTGAAACACCAATGTCCTGGGACATCTTTGTCCAAGACTTCCCCAAAACGGCGCAAAGCGTCAGCGAAATACCCGAGGATTTCGCACCCGCTTCATTGGGTTCACGCCACGAGCTGATTCAAAAGATCAAGCATGCCCTGCCTGCTATTGATTTTTCGAATCCGACCTGGGGCATTCTCGACGATCCGAATACAGGTTACTCGATCGAACTCAACATGGGCGAGGACGAAACCATGGACGGTTTCGCTTTACACGTCCGCGGTGGCGATGCAGCCGTCGAGAGTATCTCTGCCATCCTGGAAGCAACGGGGCTTCGGGCTTTGGATTCGGAATCTGGCGAATTCTTCGACTGCAATGAAGCCTATCGCTCGTTAGAGGGTTTCACTGCCTACGTGGCGCAGGTTTTGAACCGATAAGGCATCACTGGTTTCAGGCCACCGCAGCGTCAAACACCTTGCTGGCAGTCTTACTGCGCTGTTTTATCCATTTGTGGTCATTGGCGAAGAACCTGGAAACCACTTCGAGCGCAGCGTCGCGTTTTTCTTCGAACCAGTATTCCTGGGTCTGGTTGCGGTACAGGGTGACCCCGAACACCCGCCATGTGCTGTCGAAATGATAGTGGCACAGGACCCGGCCGGACGCCTGGGGGCAGAGATGAAGAATACGCTTGTCGGTGCTGATAAAGCCGATACCGGGGTCGCAGGTATCCTGCCCTTCCGCTTCGAGCGCCCGCTTTCGCTCAAGTTCCACCTTCCAATTGTGTTTCTTGAAAACCGCCTCGGCATCCGAACGGCCGATCAACCCGAAATCTTCACTCTCATAATCAGCGTGTTGAATCCAATAGGTAATTGTCAACGTGGCGCCCCGTTTCGCTAGGCTTCTGACACAAATTTGACTGGATCGGCGAATCTCGCGGCATCATAGCGCGATTATCTCATGCTCCAACGTTCAAGTCTGGCGGCGTCAACAGGAAAGGATTATCTATTGTCCATGGCGCTTGCACCACTCGATAAGACGGCACAACGCCGCCACAAGTTTCGGAACACCATACACACCTGGCTCCTGACCGGTGGCAGTGTCGCTTTGCTTGGGGTTTGTTCCTGGCTGCTGTGGGGCTGGGTTGGCCTCATTACGTCCGCAATTGTAAGCGTGGCCGGCCTGTGGTCCGCCTACCGGGTTTCTCCGGCAATGGTGTTGAAACTCTACAAAGCCCGGCCCCTGTCGCAACGCGAATTCCCGGAGGGCCATCAGGTCATGAAGACGCTGGCCGAACGCGCCGGCCTCGCCAGCCGGCCGAAACTCTATTACGTGCCCAGCAAGATGATGAACGCCTTCGCCGTCGGCACCCCTGAAGATTCTGCCATCGCCGTCACCGACGGCCTGGTGCGCGGATTGACATTGCGCCAGTTCGTAGGCGTGATCGCTCATGAAATGAGCCACGTGCGCAATGGCGACGTAACAGTCATGGCTTTGGCGGACGTGGTCAACCGCATGACCAGCGTGTTGTCCACCATCGGTCTGATCACTCTGGCGTTTCATCTCACCGATTTCATCGAGGGCACTGTCGGCCTTTGGACGGCAATCGGCCTGCTGGTGGCAGCGCCCACAGTGGGCGGCCTCCTGCAGATGGCCCTGTCACGGGCGCGCGAGTACGACGCCGATCTCGATGCGGTCGGTCTCACCGGCGATCCCGAAGGCCTGGCCTCTGCCCTGCTCACCCTGGAAAAGAAGCAGCGCGGCCTCTGGGAAGGTCTGTTTTTGCCCGGCTCGCGATCGCCTGAGCCCTCGATCCTGCGGTCGCATCCGAAAACCGAGAGCCGTGTCGAACGGCTGTTGTCGCTGCGGCACGAGCCTGAACCCTATGTCACTTTCCCCGATGAGCGGCCATCGTTCGGCAACCGCATCGCCCCGGTGACCCGGCGCCCGCGTGTGCGGGCCAGCGGCGTCTGGCGCTGAGAGACAATAGGAGAGCCGCCATGCCAACCATCGCGACCGCATTGCTGAGCGCATTGAAAGACTACGGCGCGGGCGAAGTCTTCGGCATTCCGGGCGACTTCGCACTGCCGTTCTTCAAGGCCATGGAACGCTCCGCCATTTTGCCGCTCTACACATTGTCGCACGAGCCTGCCGTAGGGTTCGCCGCAGACGCCGCCGGCCGCTACCGTTCGGGCCTCGGTGTGGCTGCGGTCACCTATGGTGCCGGCGCCCTCAACATGGTCAATGCGGTCGCCATGGCGTTTGCGGAAAAATCGCCATTGGTGGTGATTTCCGGCGCTCCGGGAGCGGGAGAACGCGATTTGGGGCTTGGCCTGCACCATCAGGTCAAGCATTTTGACAGCCAGCTCTACGTCTATCGCGAGATCACCTGCGATCAGGTCGTCCTCGACGATGCGGAGACCGCACCGGATCTCATCGCCCACGCCCTGTCGCGCGCCATCGAGCGTTCGCGGCCGGTCTATATCGAGTTGCCGCGCGATATGGTCGACATAGCCTGCGCGGAAGTTCCGAAACACAGACCGAAGGACATCGACACCGCAGCCGCGCGTGCCTGTGCCGAAGAAGCGCTTGAACACCTGAAGGACGCACAGGCCCCGGCCCTGCTCCTGGGTGTCGAGATTCGCCGCTATGGTCTCGAAGACAAGGTTGCGGAGCTCGCTCGAAAGCTCCGACTGCCGACCGCCGCATCGTTCATGTCACGCGGCATTCTGGTGGACGATGACGCCCCCATGATCGGAACCTATCTCGGGCTGGCGGGCGATGAAGACGTTCGCCGCACAATCGAAAGATCGGACGGCCTCGGTCTCCTCGGCGTTATTCTGTGCGATACGAACTTTGGCGTCTCCAAACGTAATGTCGATATTCGCAGCGGCTTCCATGCTGTCGACGGCGAAGTCCGCTTTGCCCATCACGTATTTCCCGACGTGCCGCTCGACGCCTTGATCGATGCGATGATCGAACTGGCGGAACCCATCGGCGGGGCGCATGCGGTGCGTGAGCCCGAACCGCCGAAAGGTCTCATCGCAGATGATGCTCCCATCCTTCCGCCGGACATCGTGAAAGCCGTCAACGACCTGTTCGCCGAATACGGCCGCATGCCCATTTCAGCCGACACCGGAGACTGCCTGTTCACCGCCATGGACATGGAAAACACCGAACTTGTTGCCGCCGGCTACTACGCCACCATGGGCCCCGGCGTCCCCATGGGGTTGGGGCTGCAGGCGGCATCAGGCCGGCGGCCG